>CAMWTO010000008.1 GCA_947177205.1 uncultured Ruminococcus sp.
TATTTTAGGTGAAACAGATGTGGAGACGTTGGCTCACTATGTCACAGCAGAAGATTTATATCAGCAGACCGTTAAGGATATAAGAACTGCACAAAAATGCAAGCCAAAGAGTGGACAATTGATGGAGATGTCAGAATGGGCGAAAATGATGGATAGGCTCGACAAACGGCAAGAGAGATATTTCAAACAGGCACATACAACTGCTGCAAGCTTAGGCTTGACAATTAGTAGCAGGTGTAAGCTTGTTGTTCCGACAGCTCCAGAAGCTCCAAAAGAAAATAAATTTACTCAAATCATGAAAGTTGGTGATAGTGATGGTTGATCGTGTAACGGATTACGCTGAAAAAGTCTGTTCAGGGCAAGTTATTAGCGGAAAATTCCACAAACTGGCTTGTGAACGTCATCTCAATGACTTGGAACGGCAGAACACAGAAGATTTTCCGTATTACTGGGATTGCGAATCGTCCGAACGAGTTTTGGAATATGCGGAAATTTTAACGATTGCTGAGGGTGATAAGCCTAAGCCATTACAGCTTATGGAGTATCAGGCGTTTGACATTGGTTGCACTTTCGGATGGAAAAAATCATCGAACGATAAAAGGAGATTTCGTAGAAGATACAAGTCCATTTCAAGGCAACAGGGAAAATCCATGGAAAACGGTATTTTGGGAACGTATATAGCTGGCTTTTCAGGCTATCAGCACGGAAAGCTTTTCGCAGCAGCACCAAAAAGAAAACAGTCCAAAATTGCTTGGGAAGAGATGATGAAGTTTATACAAGCAGACAGTGACCTTTCTCAATTTTTCAGGATTCAAGAATACAAGCATTTGATTACAGCGTTAAACACAAATTGTACAATCGAAGCAGTTAGCCGTGATTCTGGAGCTGATGACGGTTTTAGACCTATTTTTTGCTCACTAGATGAAATACATCAAATGCGTGACAACAGCATCTATAAGGCTATGTATAACGGAACACGTTCGTTGCCAGAAACTTTGATTTCCATGATTACAACCAGAGGAAAAAGACTAAATTCTTTCTGTTTTGAAATGGACAAGTATGCACGTGATATTCTGATGGGATTGCACACAGCAGATGATTTTTTTGTGGATATTTACTGCTTAGATGATGATGACGACATCTGGGACGAAAAAAACTGGATTAAAGCTTGCCCTTACACTTGTGCCGACCCTGAGCGTTTAAAAATTCTTCGGCAAGACGCACAGACCGCAAAAGATATGGGCGGTTCTGACTTGGCTGATTTCTTGTGTAAATCTTTGAACTTGTGGGTAAAAAATGCTGATGACAATTTCATTAATCCTGAATCGTGGAAAGCATGTGGTTCTAAGCGGAATTTACAGGAAACTTCAAAACAATATAAAAAATGCTATGTTGGTATCGACTTATCCCAAAGTGGAGATTTGACAAGCATAGCGTTAGTTTTCCCTCTTGGAAACGGCTTGTATTACATTTACAGCCACAGTTTCATGCCACGTGGTAGATTAGATGAACATCAGGAGACAGATTTAGCACCTTATGCCCTGTGGGAGCAACAAAAATTGTTGACCGTAACAGGCGGTGCTATGGACTTCATGAACGATTACGGTTTCATTATTAGGCATTTGTCAGAGCTGAAAGAAAAATTCAAGCTAGAATTTTTAGGAATCGGCATTGACCCACATAACGCAGGCGGTGTTATGGAAAATTTAGAAAATTTTGGGTGTCCTGTTGTGACTATCACACAAAGTGCGAGAAGCTTGAACGATGCAACTAGAAAAGTGCAGTTACTAGTAAAAGGACATAAATGTGAATATGACGAAAAGAATGAGCTGTTGACGTGGAGTATGGTGAATGCAGCTGTTGTAAATAATTCTTTCGGCGAAATTAAGGTTGACAAGAGACGTAGGAACGGACACAAGGAAGAATGCAAACGTATTGACCCTGTTGATGCCGTGATTGATGCATTTGCATTAGAGGACATGAACAAGCCATCCGAAATTACTAGTCTTGACGAAAACCTTGAAAAATTCCTGAAATTCATGAATTGGAAGTGATAATATTTTTGAGAAAATATTTAATAAATTCAAGCAAGGAATCTCAAAAAAATCTGCATTTCAAAGTAAAACACTCTCACTAAATCAACTAATTGATGCTTTGGGCTTGCAAGACGTAGACAGAAGTGCGTTGAGTGAAGCAACATATTTCGCTTGTTTAAAAGTTTTATCAGAAAGTATCGGAAAATTGCCACTAAAAATCCAACAACAGACTGAAAATAAGGGCATTAGAATTGCAAGAGAGCATTTATATTACAGAATGCTGAATGTCCGACCAAACAAGTACACGACAGCAACGGCGTTCTGGAGTACAATGGAGCTGTTCCGCAATCATTTTGGCAATGCCTATGCTTGGATTGATACCAGAGAGTTGACAGTTCCGCAACTATGGTTAATGCGACCGCAAGACGTGCATATTTGGTATGATAATGCCTGTATACTAGCTGACGTGCCTGATGTTTATTATCAGTATAGCACACCAAAAGGTTTACTTGTACTCGGTTCTGAAGAAGTGTTACACGTTCGTTCCCACAACACAATTGACGGAATTGTGGGAATCAGCGTGCAGGAACAGCTTGCCGGGACAATCCAAAGTAATATCAAAGCACAAAAAATGCTGTCTAAACTTTACGATTCAGGCATGACGGCAAAGGCAGTTTTGAACTATACAGGTGGTCTCAACGACCAAAATGTCGATACACTGGTTAAAGGCTTTCACGAACATGTAAGCGGAGAAGATTATGGAATTATCCCTGTTCCAACAGGTTTCAGTTTACAGCCGTTGAACATGAAACTTGCAGATAGTCAATTTTTAGAGATTAAGCAGTACAGTGCCTTGCAGATAGCAGCGGCTTTCGGTGTGAAACCATATCAGATAGGCGATTACACAAAATCCAGCTATGCCAGTGCAGAATCACAGCAACTGGCTTTCTTGACAGACACACTATTATATATCATCAAGCAGTATGAAGAAGAAATTGCCTACAAGTTGCTGACCGACAAGGAAATGGCGGACGGCTATCATGTGAAATTCAATACCAAGGCAATTCTGCGAACCGACCACAAGACCCAGGTGGAAACGCTAACAACCGGTATCGGAAACTTTCTTTATACGCCAAACGAGGCAAGAGAACAGATTGACTTGCCATCCATTGACGGCGGTGACACGCTGATCGGCAACGGCAATGCGATTCCGATTCAAATTGTTGGACAGCAATATGTAGATCATGCGGAAACAGGAGGGAATCCATGAAAATTCAAAAAAATACGGCAATCAGTGAGAGTGAAATTTCAGAATCCGAGCTTGCCGTCATCAATACAATGGCAATGACGGAGCTGAAAGCAGAGGATATTTTCACATTTAAGGCAATTCTGTGTGATAATCAGGTAGACAGGGACTTTGAAGCATTTTCAGAAACAGCCCTGCATCAGCTTGCCAATTTATTTGTCGGCAAGCCCGTGATTAAAGATCATCAGCCGTCATCTGACAATCAGATTGCACGGATTTACCGGACGGAAGTCACTCAGGGGCGGTTAATTGCCTACTGCTACATGATGAGAACCGCCAGGAATGCAGACTTGATTAAAGAAATCCAGGGTGGTATCAAGAAAGAGGGAAGCGTAGGTTGTGCGATTAATGCGAGAAAATGTAGTATTTGTAGAGCTGATCTGACAAAAAGTCATTGCAGACATATTCCAGGTAAGACCTATAGAGGACAATTATGTTACTCGGTGCTGTCTGATGCACAGGATGCCTATGAATTTTCCCTGGTAGCTGTTCCGGCACAGCGAAATGCAGGCATTAGTAAAAATTTTGATACAGAACAGCAAAAAGCAGATGAGATCCGGATTCGTTCCAGAATTGCCGGGTTGTATGTAAAAATAGGAGGTAATTCAAATGATGACTAAGAAAATGCGTGAGTTGCAGACCGAAATCCTGAAAAAGACGAACGCTGCACAAGCTTTGATGGAAGAAGAAGTCAAAGATGTAACAAAGGCGACCTCTTTGCTGGACGAAGCGGATGAACTCAAGAGAGAATTTGATACGCTTGCCAGGATTGAAAATGCCGAAAAAGCAAGTGTTCCGAATGAGATTGCCAAAAAAACAGATAGTTCAGGTTTTGCCCTGATTTCTAAAATGCTTTCTGGTAAGCACTTGGATCAGACAGAAAAAGCCGCATTAATCACCGGAACGGATGCCGCAAATGGCGAAAATTTCTTAATTCCGGAAGATGTCCGGCTGGAAATCAACGAACTCAGACAGTCGTACATTTCCGCCAAAGACATTGTGACGATTGTGCCGACGTTTGGCTTGACCGGTTCGGAGAACTACGAAGCAAACGCTCCGGCAGGACTGATTGCATTTGACGACGGCGAAGATGTTCCAGATGCTGCTCTTCCGAAATTCATCAAGAAGAATTTTGCAATTAAATGGTATGGCAGTCTGATTCCAATTTCTAACATCCTGGTTGGTGCGGAAAAAGCCGGACTGATGAGCTATTTGAACAACTGGTTTGTCAAAAATGCAATTATTACAGAAAATTCCGCTATTTTTGACGCACTAAAAAGTGGCTACAATGCAGGAACACCTAAGGCGGTTGCCGGATGGCAAGCCCTGAAAAGCTCCATCAATAAGGATTTAGACCCGTCCTGCCTGATTAATGGCATGATTATTACGAATCAGAGCGGATTTGACTGCCTGGATAGTGCGACGGATGCCGATGGCAGACCAATTTTGCAGCCGAATCCGGCAAGTGCAACAGAATTGTTATTCCAGGGATTGCCGATTAAAGTATTTCCGGATACACAGCTTGCTAATATTGATGCAACGCATTTCCCGATTTTCTACGGTGACACCAAGGCAGGTTGTAAGTTCATTGAATACCAGTCTTTGCAGTTTGCATACTCGGAGCATTTCGGTTTTGGCAAGAACCAGAACTACATGCGTGTGATTGAGGGATTTGACATCATGAACGCTGACACGTCTGCCTACATCTATGGCAGTCTGAGTGCAGATTAATGCCGACGTTTGAAGAGGCGTTGGATTACCTGGGGATTGATTATGCGGATGATATTGTTAGCCGGAATGTGCAGAGGGCATTGGATGCCGCTGTTGGAGTCGTTAAAGGGACTGTCGGGGATGATATTTTTGAATATTTCCCGAATAGTCCCAAGCTCCGGGAGCTGATCTTACTACACATGGCAGATCTGTACGACGAACGAAATACTATCACACTAAAAGCAAATGCCGTCAATCGTAGGATTATAGATTCTATGGAGTGGCAATTGAAACTGGAGCTGAAACGGCAAAAGGAGGATTCTGCTTGACATATGATAAACCTGTTGTAATTCAGAAGCAAAATCAGACCACAGAAGAATGGAAAACGGTTCTGTGTCTTCATGCTAGGGTAAACAAAACAGGCGGATCACAGACGTTCGCCGCTGATGCAGAACAATTCCACGCCCGGCTAAATTTCGATCTCCGGTATTGCAGGGCATTAGAAAAAATCAGGTATCAGCCACAAATTTACCGGCTGTTGTACAGAAATCATCATTTCCAAGTCATAGATTATGACGACTACCAGGAACAGCATAAAACTGTTAGAATTGTAGGGGTGTTGTATGAGTAATGTTGTAATTGATCCGGATCAGCTTAGCAGTGCGATTGCTGAACAATTAGGGTTATACCACAAAAACATTGAACAGAAAATCAATAAGTGCGGTGCAGAATCCATGAAAGATCTGGTACGTATTACGCAGGAAACAGCACCATTCAATGCAAAGCATCATGGACGGCACTACGTTAGTTGCATTGCAAGCCGGAAAGAAAACAGCAGACTAGGAATTGCAACCTATACATGGTATGTAAAAGCCCCATGCCACCGTCTGACGCATTTGCTTGTGCATGGTCATGCACTTAAGGACGGCAACAGAACGAAAAAAGACCCATTCTTGAAAAACGCCTGCGATAAAGTCATGCCAGAGTATGAGAAGAAAATCATTGAGGCGGTGCAGGACGGATGATAACCGAAATTCTGAAAAATACAGGCATTCCATTCCGGCGAACCCGGTTTTTAAAACCGCCGCCCGGAACATATGCCGTTTATGATGATGATATTGAAACGTCTGGCGGCGATCACCTGGTAGCTATCTATCATCATCAAATCACGATAGAATTGTATGAATCCGGGCTTGACGACGCAGCAGAAGAAAAAATCCAGACTATTCTTGCTGAAAAAGGTCTGCAATTCGAGAAACAAGACCGGCTATGGCTACCCGATGAACAGCGTTATCAGGTCATTTATGAATTTAATTATTACAAAAAAAGGAGATTTTATCATGCCTGAAATTAAAAGTACAGCAAAAAGAAGCAACAGAGTAATTACGTTGGGAAGTGGACACATCTATGTGAATCCGTACAGCGGAAAAATTCCGAATACCTACTCTGAAATTGCCGCATTCTGTGCGGAAGAACGCAGATTAGGCTACATCAAGGGCGGTGCATCCCTGGAATACAGCCAGGAGACATACGAAGAAAAAGATGACTTCGGCATTGTCCGTAAGATCATCACGACATCTGAAACGGCTGTCATGAAATTTGGCTTAATCACTTGGAACGGCGAAACACTGAAAACATTAATTGACCGCTGTAAGACAACTGAAATGCCCAAATCCGGAAACGATGCGGACAGTTCAAACGTCCGTGTGACAAAAATCGGTGGTGGCGGAAATGCACAGGGCGGTTACTACCTGGCAGTTTTCCACCATGTTGACAAGATTGATGGTGATGTGTATGTTGCTATCGTCGGCAGAAACACCGCTGGGGCAACTCTCAGCTTCACAATGGATGCCGGAACGCTGATCGAACCGGAATTTACGGCAATCCCAAGCGACGAGGATGGGACGTTGATCTTGATGTTTGAAGAGATCAAGGATGCTGATGAAGCAAATTAAATCCTTGGAGGTGTAAATTATGGCTAAATTCGATTTTAATGCGATTTCACAACCGGTACTGGAGATCACCATGCCGGACAAGGAACACTCACGGCTTCGTTTGACAACTCCCTCGACTTCTCTTGTCGAAAGATTTGGAGCTGCCTCAGAAGAACTTGACGAAATTTTTGCTAAAAAAGATTCGTCTACGATTCAGCAAGTCTATCGGTTGATTGCCGAAATTTTGAGCTGTAACCTGGAATTTCGGAAATTTACAGCGGAAGAACTGAAAGAATATCTAAGTTACGATCATATTGTTGCTTTTGTTCTGGCATATATGCAATTTCTTGCCGATACCAAATCGGCAAAAAACTAACAATTCCGTACTATCCATATAGCCAGAATAGTACGGAACACAGCTATCAATACGAAATTTCTACATTCTGGAAACAGCTTGTCGCAGAGTACACCGGACTAAATTTTTTGCAGATCGGGGATCTGAATTTTTTGCAATACCTGGCGTGGCGGCGTGATGCGTTTATCCGTCGCCTGGAACAGTCCGAACAGGGCAGAGAATATCTGGACAACGCATGGCGGATGGAACAAACTAAACCCGACAGAAAGGCACTCCGGGAGAAACTAACAAAGGGGCAGTGACACATGGCAAGTCAGACCATCAAAGGCTTGACGGTACAAATCGGCGGAGATACGACAAAATTTAGTGCTGCGATCAAACATGCAGAAGACGAATCAAAAAAACTGAGCAGAGAACTGACTGACGTCAATAAACTGCTGAAAGCCGACCCTGGAAATATCAACCTACTAGCACAGAAACAGCAGATTTTGACAGAGAAAGTCGCTGCCACCAAGGAAAAATTAGACACTCTGAAACAGGCAGAAGCCCAAGTACAGGCACAATTTGAAAAAGGTGACATCACTGCCGAGCAATATCGGGCATTTCAGCGTGAAATTGCTTTTACCACGAATGAAATGCAAGGCTATGAGAAACAAATTGCAACAACAACACAAAAACTCACAGAAGCTAAAGCCAAAACTGATGAGGAAGTATCTTCTTTAGAGATACTTCGGGCAAAAATTTCTTTGCAAGAAAAAGAACTTTCAGGACTGAGAGAACAATACAAAAGCACTGTTATCGCAGAGGGCGAAAATTCCGAAAAAGCAAAGGAATTAAAATCACAATACGAAGCCTTAAATGACAAGCTTACTGAAAGTAAGCAGAAAATGAACGAAGCTGAAACAGCAGCATCTTCTTTAGGAAAAGCAGAAACAGAAGTAGCCACACCACTGGAATCTTTAAAAAATACGATTTCTGAACAAGAAAAAGAACTTTCAGAATTAAAAGACCAATACAAGAGTGCTGTGCTTGCAGAGGGTGAAAATTCTGAAAAAGCAAAAGAGTTAAAAGCAGAGTATGATGCCTTGAACAGCAAGCTTGGCGAAAGTAAGCAGAAACTGAATGAAGCGGAAACTGCTGCCGCTTCACTCAGTCAGGCAGAAGAAGCAGCTCTTTCTCCTATGGATTCTCTGAAAAAGACAATTTCGGAACAGGAGAAAGAACTTTCTGCCCTGAAAGATGAATACAAGAATGTTGTCATGGAGCAAGGGAAAGACTCTGATGCCGCCAGACAGCTTGAAAGTCAGTTTGATTCACTGAATCAGGAACTACAAGAAAATCAACAGAAGCTAAATGAGATAGAGCAGGAAGCAAATCAACTCGGCAAGGCGGAAGAAAAAGCCTTGACTCCACTGGAATCCCTGAAAAAATCTATTGCCGATCAGGAAAAAGAGCTTGACCAGTTGAACACGGAATACAAAAACGCCGTTGTGCAGTATGGCAAGAACTCGGACGAAGCAAAAGAATTAGCAACAAAAATAAAAAACTTGTCCGAGGAACACCAGAACGAAAAAGCCAAATTGCAGGAAGCGGAAAAAGCCACTCAAAGTATCACAGCGACCGAAAAAACGCTGACAGAGCAATATGAAGATCAAAAATCAGAGCTTAGTACATTAAAACAGCAATATATCAATGTTGCTGCACAATATGGTGAAAATTCCAAAGAAGCCAAAGCACTTGCCAAACAGATTGATTCTTTGTCTGGTGAACTTGCCGAAGAAGAAAAGAAAATCAAGCAAGCTGAGAGTTCCGCAGACAAGTTTGATAAAACTTTGTCTGATACTTCCAAAGATGCTGACAAAGCGTCTGATAATGTTAAGGATTTAGGCAATTCTGCAAAAGATGCTGAAAGCAGTTTTAGCACCGCTGCCGTAGCTGTCGGCGAATTTATGGGCAATCTAGCTATCGAGCTATTACAGAGAGCAACAGAGCTGATCAAAAATTTTGCATCCGGGACAGTTGAAACAGGCGAGACATTTGAAGCTTCTATGTCCAAAGTGAAAGCGATTTCCGGAGCGACTACTTCTGAGCTTGCCGATCTGGACGCTGTCGCACGTCAATACGGACGTGATACACAGTTCAGTGCATCAGAGTGTGCAGATGCTTTGACCTACATGGCACTCGCCGGATGGAAAGTTGATGATATGATCAAGGCACTCCCCGGCGTGCTGAATCTGGCTGCCGCCTCTGAGATGGACTTGGCAAAGGCGTCCGATGTTGTCACAGACTATATGACAGCATTCGGTTGGGAAGCCAACAGAGCCGGAGAATTTGCTGACAAAATGGCTTTTGCTATGGCAAATTCCAACACTGACACAGAAATGTTAGGCGAAGCGTACAAGAACTGTGCCTCAACAGCAGACTCCCTACATTATAGTATGGAAGAAGTAACCGCCGCTATCATGACAATGGCAAACGCTGGTGTCAAAGGCGGTGAATCTGGCACGGCACTCAATGCTGTCATGACTCGACTTGCAACAGACACTAAGGGCTGTGCTTCTGCATTAGCCGAATATGGTGTAAATATCTATGATGAAGAAGGGAATATGCAAAGCCTGTCCAGTATCCTGACTGGCATTTCAGATGTATGGAGCGATCTGACAGACGAACAGCAGGCAAATCTTGCGAAAATCATTGCCGGACAACAGCAATACTCCAGTTTCCAGACCATCATGAAAGGCTTGTCTGATACTGCCAAAGAATCCGGAAAATCATTTGAAGATTATACAGAAGCACTTCTGAATTGTGATGGTGCGGCTGACACTATGGCAAAAACCATGACGGATAATCTGCAAGGCGATCTCAAAAAGATGGAATCTGCTTACCAGGATCTACAGCTTTCTATCTACGATGGTGTCAACAAGCCGTTGAGAGACGTTGTGCAAACCATCACAGATAATGTTCTTCCGGCGTTCAGCAATCTCATCAAGGGTGCTGATGGAGCAGAGAAAGAAGTCAGCGAAGCAATTGGGAAACTAGCTTCTGTCGTTCTGAAAAAAATCAAAGATTTATTGCCAAAAATTCTGCCAACGCTATCTAAAATCATACAACAGCTTGTTTTTAAATCAATCAGCAATATCAAGAATTTGGGATATATGCTTGCCAACAGCATCCAAGCACTGACAAAAGATATCATTCCTGCTTTTTCCAGAAACTTCCCGAAATTGATTGCAAGAATTTCCAGTCTTGTCAAGAAAAATCTCCCTGCAATTGTAAACAGCCTGAAAAGAATTATCAAAAATCTGACTTCTGCTTTCAAGTCAGTTGTCTCAGACTTACTTCCAGAGCTATTAAAAACAGCTGTACAGCTTTTAACTGGCGGTATTCCTTTAATAGCATCGACAGCTTCGGAACTATTTGGAGCGATTATAGATGCTTTGCCGGACTTATTAGAATCTTTAGGAACGGCTTTGCTGCAAGTCATAGATGATATTACGGATTTCTTCTCTAAAGAAGAAAATCTGGATAAGCTGAAAGATACCGGTAAGAAATTACTGGAAAAGATTGCAGTCAGCATGAAAGAAAATACCGGGGTATTGAAAAAACAAATTCCCGGAATAATGAAGAAAATCCGGGATGAATTAAAGAATGCTGTTCCAAAAATGGCTTCTGTAGCAGATAAAATCATCACAAACATAACAGATGCCTTTGATGTAAGCGACAAGTGGCAGGATTTTAAAAATGCCTTTTCCACTATCTTTGCAGGCGTTCCAGAAAATTTAGAAGAAAAATACAGAATTTTTAAAGAAACAGCCACAGAATCTTTTGACAGAATTAAAAAGTCTGCTGAAAATCTAAAAAATGCTGTAAAAAATTTATTTGACCGTCTCAAGGAATTGTTAAACATCCATGCTGGTGACGCAAATGATGCTGTCAACGCAATTGTAGAAATTGCCGGGGCAATTGCATCTATTAGCGTTGATGCGGTTAGTAGGGCAATAGAAGCTATTTCTGATTTCTTATTATGGATCTCTGGTGATAGTTTTGGAGCTGAAACAACAAGAGATGCTATTGTTGGCGTTGTCACGGCAATTGCGACGTTTGAGACATTGAACGGGGCAATCACTATTATACAAAATCTACCTAATTTGCTATCTGGTCTTTCCGGTGCTTTTACAGGTTTCTGGGGGGTAATCGCAGCAAATCCACTTTTAGCATTAATTTCATTATTGGTTGGTCTAATCGCTGTCTTAGGAAATGTCATGAAAACAAGCGAAGAATGGCAAATTGGTTGGCAGATGATAAAGGATGCCTTTAATGACGCTGTAGATTCCTGGAAAGTCGGCGAAAAAACACTAGAAGAATTTGGCGGAAAAGTCTATGACTTTATTCAAGATTTCAAAAATTCATGGGAAGTGGGGGAAAAATCGCTTGAAAAATTTGGCGAGAGCATCTACGATCTGATTCACGAAGAAATTCCGAGCAAATTTAAAGAATTAATCGAAAATGCGAAACAATGGGGAAATGACTTCTTGATGAACTTCGTAGAGGGTGTCAGTGAGAAAATCAATCCATTGCATGATACATTCGAGGAACTTGGTGGATGGATTTATGACAGATTCCATTTCTCTACGCCTGACAAGGGTGTTCTGGCGGATTCCGACACATGGTTTCCGGATATGATGCAGAATTTTGCAAATGGTATCCGTGAAAATTCAGTACTTGTCATGGATCAATTAGGAAATCTGTCAAACAACATGGCAGAACAATCCCAAAATGCAGGTAATCGGTTCTTAAATGGTATATTAAGCCTGACAGAGAAATTACCTGGAAACTTAGGGATTCACCTGTCAAACGCTGTAAACCGTGTAATCGACTTTGGAAGAAATCTACATCAAAAGGCAGATTCTGCCGCATCTGACATGGTCAATGCTATCGAGAACAGAATCCGCAGTCTGCCAGATAAAATGACCGAAGTCGGACAAAATCTGGTTCAGGGATTATGGAACGGCATTCAAGGTATGAAAAACTGGGTATTATCTCAGATTTCGGGATTCTGTAACAATATTCTTGACAGCATTTTTGCAACATTCGATATTCACTCTCCGGCGAAAACAACTATCTACGTTGGCAAAATGCTGGATTATGGCATTGCTGGCGGTGTAACCGAAAATCAGGACGAACCCATTCAGGCTATTCGCCAAATGGCACACAATTTGTTAAACGAAACTGCGGTCATCCCGGAGCGGCTACCAGTACAGCAAACGCAATTCCAGGCATCCACAATGCAAAACGTTGCAAATATCAGTACGCTGTCCGAAAAACTAGACAACATCTTACAAGCAATCCAAAACGGACAAGTTATCATGCTAGATGGTGACAAACTGGTTGGCGGCACAGCAAACCAAATGAACGCAGCACTCGGAAAAATTCAATTACTCTCGGCAAGGAGATAAATTATGATAAATGGCATTACATGGCATGGCAAGCATTCACTGGTGGATTTCGGTGCAACGCTGATCGCACGAGATACTAACGTTCCGATAAGAGACCGTGTGACGGAGCGTGTTCCGTACAGCTCCGTTACCTATGATTTTACAGCACTGTTCGGGGCTGACAGCTACCCGGAACGAAAATTGCAGTATCAGTTTGTCATATCGGATGAACACGGTATGCCGATCCTGAAACAGCGTGTCAATGCGTTCCGGCACTGGCTGTATGACCCTAGTGAAAAGTCAAAGCTTTTTGACGACAGAGAACAGAAATATTATTTTTATGCTGTTTGCATAGAATTTACCGAAAAATATACAAATGGTGTTATGGCTGAAATTACAGTCACCTTTGCGGCTGATCCGTTCATGATTCCAGATGTTCCACCCGAACAGCTTGCCATCCCGGCATCTGACAGCCACTATCCGGATATTGATGGAGATGGATCTGTTACTAGTGAAGATGCGGCATTGGTCTTATCAGCCGCCGCTAATCTAAATACCGGTCTGGAATCCGGTTTAACAGAAGAACAGGAACTGCTTGCCGACGCAGACCGTGATGGCAGGATCACAGCAAACGATGCGGCATTGATACGAACATTTGCGACACAATGTGGGGCAGGTATCTGGGATAATGATCCTCAAGGATGGGTAGATTTCTTGAATCAGCAGACCGGCAGACTGTCAGAGGTGATTTAATGTATATTATCGAAATCGAAAATAATGGTGCAACGGAGCTACTGCATGAGATGAATCCCCAGAGTCTAAGGAGAGTTGCAAGCTGTGAGTTCACGGACGACTTAGAGTCCGTGGACTCGGCAGCCATCACAATTCATCCACAAAATCCGGCATATGCTAATCTGCACGAACTAAAGACATTAATCCGCATTATCAATACGAAAACAGGAGAAACCGAGTTTGACGGACGAATTTTGCAGATTTCGGAAGAATCTATGGACAGCAACGGCGTTATCACAAAAAGTATCATCTGTGAGGGCGTATTAGGCTATTTATGCGATACTGTGCAGTTATATCATCACTACCAGGACACCGAAGTAACTGGTTTTCTAGCCAGTTTGCTGGATTATCATAATTATATCATGGGCTGGCACAGCCCAGAGCGTTGTATTCTACTGGGGGCTGTAACCGTACACGGAGACGCAAGCAAAACTACGGCACAGCGGTCTACTATGGATGAGATCAAAGAGAATCTAATTTCAAGATTAGGTGGCATTCTGCGTACAAGGCGAAATGAAAATAATCAGATCTTGCTTGATTATTACAAAGAAGAAGATTTTGGTCAGATTTGTGATACAAAAATAGAAATTGCGGTCAATATGAAGTCAATTTCCTCCGGCACGGATGTAACTGGTATTATTACCCGGTTATACCCGTTAGGTTGTCAGATCAACAATGAAACAGCGGAACGGCTGACAATCTCTGGAGTGAACAACGGCTGTCCGTATATTGATGATGAGGATGCTATTATAAAATATGGCGTAAAATGCGGCACTTACACTTGGGATGATGTTACTCTGCCTGAAAATCTTCTTGCCAAAGGCAGAGAATATCTGAAACAAGCGTGCCAGATCAAGAAAAATTATCAGGCAGTTGTTTTAGACTTATCAACCATAGGCAAGGCAGCAGACAGCTTCCGGGCAGGGAATACTTACCGGTTTATCAACAAGCTAATCAATCTTGACGAATATCTCAGGATTATCCGCCGGACTGTCAACATTTTTCATCCATATCAACCAACTATTGAAATCGGCGACAAAATCCAGCCAATCACAGATGTTGTCACGCAAGCCAGAAATTATATAGAGTACGAAGTGCCAAAACAGCGTTCTGAAATCTTGCAACAGGCAAAAACAAACGCTTCCGCATTGATTACATCTGCAACACACGGACATGTTGTCGTCGAGCCGGAAGAAATCCTGATTATGAATACTGACAGCAAGGACACCGCAACAAAAGTGTGGCGTTTTAACATTAACGGCTTAGGCTATAGCCATAGCAACGAACCGGGTGGAGCATATAACGGAGAATACGGATTAGCCATGACAATGGACGGAGCAATTGTTGCCGATTATATCACGACTGGTACAATGTATGCTGATCGGATCAAGGGCGGTACGCTGACAGTCGGAGGCTACAACAACGATAACGGCGTGATCGAAGTTAGAAACAATTCAGGTGACGTAATATGTCTATTCGACCAGAACGGAGCTGACATCCTGGGGACGATCAAGACCCGTTCACTAGACGGCTACTGGCTGAATCTTGAAAACGGCAATCTAATCGGCGGTCAAGGTGATAATAGATATACTACTATCAATGCGACCGGACAAATCACGGATGCTGACAACAATATCACCTATAACGGACTTTTGGTTGAATCTGATGCAATTGATTTTAGATGCAGATTATTTGCCATTAATGGTGGCACTGGGACTTCTGGAGGCATGACACTGATCGACAACCTGGAGCTAAGTTATTCTGATATAGAAGTAATCACAAATGCCTGGATTGACGAAAATGGCTATTTACAAACAGAACGAGCAACAATCAGCTATCTGTCAGGCTACAGCATTAACAGTACGACATATTATTTCACAAACGGTATCATGACAACCAGCCTGAACTAGGCTAGAGGAGCAGAATATGTGGAAATTTATTGTTAAAAGTCAAAAAATTGAAACTCTAGAACATGATGTGATTGCTTCTGATCAGATTTCTTTTGTCACTCTAAACTTCATCTTTGAAGAGGACTGGAGGAAATTCCACAAGGTTGTGCAGTTTTCACAGTGCAATGAAACATACAATCTTGTGCTTGGTACAGATGGCACTTCCTGTCTTCTTCCATCAGAGTTACGTTCTGGTATGGTAAAAATGTCTGTGTTTGGCTACGATCCTGCAAATATGTCTGGACTTCGTGCGACAACTGTTCCGGTAATTTTGCATATTCGTCCGTCTGGATTTGTACAGGACAGTATTTCACCTGTACCACCAACGCCGGATTTGTATCAGCAACTATTAGCCGAAATGGAAAAGAAAATTGCTGAAATGCCTGGCGGTTCTGCCGGGGAATCTGGCAAGGACGGAGCAGACGGCTTGTCAGCCTATGAAATCGCCGTCCAGAACGGTTTTACAGGTTCTGCGAGCGATTGGCTGGCAAGTTTACAGGGTGAAAAGGGCGACAAGGGTGATCCTGGTGAACAAGGCATTCAGGGAATCCCCGGAGAAAAAGGAAACCCCGGAGAGCGTGGCTTACAAGGTGAAAAGGGTGAGAAAGGTGATCCGGGCGAACCAGGCAAACAGGGTGAAAAGGGCGATCCCGGAGAACCCGGACAGCAAGGCATCCAAGGAATCCCCGGAAAAAAGGGCGAACCTGGTGAGAACGGCAAAGATGGTGCTGATGGATTCAGTCCAGTTGTCACCACAGAGCAGACCAACGACGGAGCAATTATTATGATCACGGACGCAATCGGTGTCCATACTGTCACGCTGCATAATGGACTGGATGGGAAAGATGGTCAGGACGGACAAGCCGGAACACTTGACAGCGTGGATTTGACGAATTATGCTACAATTGACTATGTAGAAGAATTAACTGCAAATATTAGTAAAACATCACATACACATGTCAATTTTACAACGCTCAACTCACTGAGTATCAATGATATTGATACATGGAATCTTGCTGCTTCCAAGGCACATTGGCATAAAAATGCCGAAATTCTGGACACTCTGACAGCAGACATGATTGCAAGATGGAATCAGACAGCAGAGCAATTAGCTGATACTGCTACAGTGATTGCTCAGAATCTGACAACGATGGGCGTTCCGGCTACAGCAGATGAGAATCTGAATACGCTAGCCGCAAAAATACTGGAAATACCACAGGATGGGACTTCTTCACCGGTAGGCAAAGAAATCCTGCTGAATACGCTGGACTTTTCCAGTTCGGAAGAAACTCTGGAAAATTATGCAAATTCTATCTATATCTATGAATCTTCCGCAGAAAATTTCCAGACACTTGCTGAAATTGTCGATAAATGGGGCGGTGTAGCATCCAATAATAATTTTGTCAGCAAAACAAATCCAAATTTCGGAATCAACATGGCGAACTGGTCGGAAACGAATATTGACACTGGAATTTTGTTTGCTCATAAGCTGGAATTATTCACAGGACGATTACTATTTTCCATCTATGCAAGCTTTTCTAACTGGACGAATCAGACCTTGCATTTTCATCTGATCCAGGCTGAAACGCCGGAGCAGGCTATCGAAAAAGCACTTGCCGGAGAGTATGTGCAGAGTGCAGACTATACAATGGCAGGAGCTATCGCACAGACGGATGATATTTTCGCATTCGGATCTGTATCAGCTGGGAACTATTATTTGTACATTGATGGTACGTCAAAAGGCGATAATTCTAATTTCACATATGCAAAAATTGAATATCTGAATTACTAAATTATGGAGAGACAAAACCATGCAATATATTATCATGATTTTTATCATCACAGGACTAGCCGTTGTGGACTATCTGACCGGAATTATCAAGGCATACTGCAAGAATGCGATCAGCAGTCGCAACATGCGGATCGGCGGATTGCATAAACTTTCCGAAATCCTGATTATGACAGCGTCCTGTGGTCTAGATCTGGGGATCAACGTGCTGGGCGATTATTACAACGTAACAGAACTTTCCGTGATCACAGGGGCTGTTACGGCATTCTGTATCTTTTCCTACATTGTCATCATGGAAATGATTAGTATTTTCGAGAATTACGCTGAAATCAATCCAGAAGCACAGTGGGCAGCTAAGATCATTAAAAGATTGAAAAATAATAGTAAGGAGAATGATAAAAATGACTAATGCAGAAAAAATTTGGTGCAAACTGATCTCTGCCGGTATGACAAAAGCCGGAGCTGCCGGACTGATGGGGAATTTGGAAGCAGAGTCTGCTTTAAATTCAAAAAATTTACAAAACAGCTACGAAAAAAGCCTGGGCTATACGGACGAAAGCTACACCAAAGCCGTCGATACTGGCACATATGCCAATTTTGCGAAAGATTGTGCAGGCTATGGCTTGGCACAGTGGACGTACTGGACAAGGAAGCAAGCTCTGCTGTCTTACGCCAAATCTTGCAACAAATCTATCGGAGATCTGGACATGCAGCTTGATTTTCTGCTGAAAGAGCTGTCCAAGAGCTATCCTGCTGTGCTGAAAATTCTGAAAACAACGGATAATGTCAAGACAGCTTCTGACTGTGTGATGTGCCAGTACGAAAGCCCAGCGGACACTTCCACAACTGCCAGATCAAATCGTGCGGCACTCGGACAGAAGTATTATGACATGTTTGCAAGCAGAACTGTTACAGGAACAGCAACAAAGAGCATTTCTGAAATCGCACAGGAAGTGCTTGCCGGACTGTGGGGAGACGGTTCTGAGAGAAAAGAAAAGCTGATCTATGCCGGATATGATTATGATATGATTCAGACGGAAGTTAATAAACTCCTGAATGAAAAACTCGGAAAATATTTTTCTATTAGTGTAGATGGCAAGATGTATGCTGGAATACTGCAAGAAATGTAAAAATATTGAAAAATAGAATGCCCTAGCAATCTGCAAGGGCATTTCATCAATCGCTAAATCAAATAAATTCCGTCATCCGCAACAATCACGGATGAATCAATAATTGGTATAGAATTGTTTTCACATTTTTTGCTTTCATTATCATCATGCAAATCAGGCATAAACGAACACCGTCCATAATCGTAGCAGGATTTGCAATTCTCAAAACATATTCCTTCGTACCCGTCATCATCGTTGTCAAGTTCATGTTCTGCAATCCGTTGTTGCATCAATTCGTCAAATTCTGACATATGTCCACCTCCAAAGCTAAAATTCAAAAATAGTTTACAGACCATATTCCTTAACTTTCCTGTAGAACCTGTTTGGCTTCATGCCGAGTTTCTGCATGGTTCTTTTCGCCGTCTGCTTTCCCTCACGCCACAGTTTACACTCCATCTGTAAAGCTGTCAGATCAACTGGAATTGGTTGCCGTCCTTTGTACTTACCGGCTGCCTTTGCAATGGCAATACCTTCACGCTGACGCTCTCGAAGTGTTTCACGTTCCAACTCTGCCAATCCTGCGAACACAGTTAGGATAAATCTGCCCTGTGGTGTAGTAGTATCAAGTTGCTCTCTCAGACTAATGATTTCCACGCCTTTCCCTTGAAGTTCATCCACAAGCCGGAGCATGTCGGCACTACTCCTGGCAAGCCTGGCATACTCACTGACTACCAGGACATCCCCATCACGAACATAGTCCAACATTTTCTTTAGCTCCGGACGGTCAGTGTTCTTGCCACTACACTTATCAATGAAGATCTTATGCATTGGTTTGCCAAAATTTTCTAATGCTTTCAGTTGTCTGGCTTCATTCTGGTCGACACTGGATACCCGAACATAGCCTATGTATGTTTTTTCTTTCATGGACTCACCAACCCTCAGTTTTTTCATAATATAAGTCTAACATATTTCAAAATATATGTCAATAGGAAACCTCAACTTATATAAAATGATAATCAAAAAATTTGTGGGGTCTACACAAATAGCACACGAAAGAGCTATTGATTAAAAAGTTGATACATATATCAACTTTTTTCGTTGTAAGTAAAGATGACAAGGAAATATAAGGGTTGACAGATCAATTTTTATCTGACAACCATTGAAAACAAGTAATTTAGCCAAATTTTATGTAAAAAAAGAAAAAGTTGACAGATCAATTTTTTTATCCGGCAACCTCTAAAACACGTATTTAAGCCAAAATTTTAAAAAGTTGACAGATGTAGACAAATTTTCTTTAAGAGTATAAAAAATACACGACAATCTCTAGAGATCGTCGTGTATTTTTATATTTTTTCTTATTTTACAAAGAGATCTGTCAACCTTTTAATATAAACGGCTTATTTACGTCTTTTAGAGGTTGACAGATCTAAAATTTACATCTGTCAACCTCTATGTGTAAAATGGCTTATTTACGTCTTTTAAAGGTTGACAGATTACATCTGACAACCCTATAATTTATCTGTCAACCTTTTGCTTTTTTTCAAAAAAAGTTGTCAGATGTAAATTACATCTGACAACCGCCTAACAACTGTAAGATTTTGATTAATACTTTATGAATGGAAGTTCTCTTAATCTAATTACTTGTCCATGCTGTTTCTTTTTTATTTCCGGTATTCCTAATTTTGCTAATACTCGTCCAATTTGAATGGTACTGTATCTCATTAATTCGGAATATTCATTTTTAAATTCTGTTGTTGTTACATACCTATATTCTATTTTATTCGGATTCATTCTTTCAATTCGTTCAAGAATATCTAATACTTCTGTTTCACCTTTCAATGGCTTTGTAAATTCTAAATTTCGTCTTTCAAGTTCAACTTTTTCATCATCGCTCAAACGGAAACATCCGCCAATCGTTTCACCGCTTTCAATTTCAGCTTGTACAATACTATAAATTTGCGCCCAAAACTGCAAGCTGTCGAACGGAACGATCTGGGTCTCATAGTTCAGAGAAATTCCCTCTTTGATAGGGATTGTTGCGAAGCGTCGGTTGCCTGTTTCGTCAATCAGATATTTTTCATCATTCACAGTCCCGACGAAGCTTGTACGACGAGGGTACTTCAAAGGAGTTCTTCCATATGGCGCACGGTATTCATCCATAGACTTGGTAAGAAATGCTTTCAGACTATCTATGTCTTTTCTCATGGTGCTTCCGATCTCACCAAGTTCCACAATCCAGTTACTTGTTACTTGGATAATATCGTCTTTATTTCTAGTGTCGATTGTATAGCCTTCACCGAAGTATTGATGATTCATAGCCAGATGTTCAAAAAAGCGTGTTTTAGCAATACCCTGTGCACCCTGAAACACCAGAACAATATCTAAAGAGAACGGACTTTCGTATTTGTTATACAGTCCTGCGATTGCTTGCATACTCCATTTCCGGAATAAAGTTCGGCTCATGGTGTCTGCTTCATCAATGCCGAACATCGTATAAATTTCTTCCAGACGGTCTTTCCCATCCCATGCAGTATTTTCAATCATGGTTCTGATGGGATTTACTTTGTTTCTGGTTGCAATGATATTTAGAAATTTTGCAATTTTTGTAGAATTGCATCCGGATAATTCAAATTGCAGTTCATTGTAAATTAGATCTGGTGCATTTTCTTTCAGATGCTCTTGGGATTCACCTTGAAAACCTGTGAAAATGTAATCCCTCAGAATTTCGTCATATGTGACCGTATAGCCTTTCTGACCCAGGTAGGCAGTCAGATTTTCGATTGTAAGCGAGCCAGTTCTGTCAACATCATAGTTTGACAGAAATTTTTTTCTCGCTTTTGTCGTCCGTTTCGTAGGTCTTACTGTTTTTGGAACGGCTTTCAGTGTGTAGTGTTTTGTTTTCTCAATTGCATTAGTCAGGAGCTGTTTGGTCTCGTCTTTGCCTAGAGCCTGCACAATGTCGCTGATGTCACCTTTTTCAGGACATTCGTCCCAGATACGTTTTGCTGGGACAATCATTACGGATTCAGCAATCGGATGGACATTTTTCGCAATAAATTCTCCATACGCTGTTCCGGTTTCGTCATTATCCGTCAGGATCATGATTGCTTTTCCGTGCAGATCCTGATTATATAAATCGGCGTTCCATCCAGATTGCCGTCCACCACTGGAAGTGCAAGTTGCTGTGAATCCGAAACAGTTTTCAAGCGTTTCTACATCCTTTTCACCCTCAGCGAACCAAACCAGGGGACTTTTGCTTGCACGGAGTTTCTCGGCGTGGTATAACGGCATTTTCATGCCATTCAGTCCTGTGGTCTTTCTTCCAGTCTTTTGATCAATGGAATACCAGTACGTCTTTTTCTCACCGTCCGGAAGCTTTGTAATGTGTTTTTCAGCCAGTACAGCTCCGTTTCTATCTTTATAGACATGGATTCGTTTCACGCCCTGGTTGTTGAAATTATTTTCCATGAAAATTTTTTCTCCTTTTTATCTTGATTTTATTCGGAGAATATGTTATAATAACACTGTCATATTGAGTTGGTGTTATTATACATCTTCTCCGAATCCGTTCAGTGTTGGTCTCACTGGGCGGATTTTTTTGTTTACTTTCTTTTGCGTCGATAGATTTTTATGCTGTTTCTCTGCGTTTAGCCTCTTCATCACATTTGCGACGCTCCAATTCTTCGCCGACCGTGCCACAATATTCCATTGGGCTTTCATTTGTAGTTTGCTGGATTTGCAATTCAGATGCGTGCGGATTTGATTCATTTTGTTTAACTGTTTCTTCGATGGTTCTAACAAATTTTTCACGTTCCGTAGGGCTGATAGCAATATAGGCTTGAACAATTGCTTTTTCTAATTCCGTAAGATTAAACTCTTGTGCCAGTCGTGTTAATATATCTGGCTCTTCCATCTTTTTTATTCCCAGAAGACAATCTATCGAGACATTATAAAAATTTGCAAGAATAATTAATGCGTCTATTGTTGGGTCAGCTTCACCATGTTCGTATTTTAAGTAGGCTTGTTGTGAAATTCCTAAGATGTCAGCAATAGTAGATTGCTTTACATTTCTTTTTTTTCTTAACTCAAGGAGAATGTCTCCCCGTTTTTGCATTGCTTCTTTGTCTTTCTTTACCTTTGGCATGTACTCACCTCCTCTCTCTGTTTATTTTTATTATATCACTAAAAGTTAATTATGTCAATATAAAGTTGTATAAAATTTATTTTTATCCTTAAAAGTTGTCAGTTTTTCACAAATAACAACTTTATTTTTAGTTAAATCTCTAAAAGTTGTTTTATGCTATTGACATATACAACTTTTTGTGATAGTATATAACTATAGCAAAGACAACAGCCCAGGCTAAATAAGAGAAAGGGGGGATGTGCTATGACTTCTGATGAGAAAATTCTGAAAATTGCCGATATTACAGCCGGAACTAACATTGATGCTAAACAACTGGCTACCTTATTGGCAATAATGGGGAAACTTAGTCCTTGCGACGTTGCAAAAGTTGTATGGATGGCTATCGGGACGGCGAATACGTTGGGATGTGTAAACGGAGAAAACGGACAGGAATAAAAATTAAGAACAGGTTCTGAGAGGCATCCAGTAAAAAAGAACAGCTCCGGATCATTCCGGAGCTGCAAAAAGCAAATCTGCGTTCCGCCCCTTGTGGGCGTGTGAGTTGAAATGACCATGCTACGTTCAGTTATAAATTGAATGGAATAAGACCATTCACATTGGAACAAGGTCTGACAATTTGGAAAACATTTTTTTATGATATTCCGATTGATGAGTTATTTTTTCACGAGGTGAAACCATGAATGAATCTGAAAAAAGAAAAATAGAAATGCGACTTGAAAAATTGGAGAGCAGCAAGTCAAAGCTGGACAGGCATGAGTTTGTTATGGATGTTTGCATAGTTGTGCTTACAACTCTGGCAAGCTGTGTGTTGATCACCGAAGCAATTGTTGCTATAGCCGGAATTGTATTCAACTAATCAAACGTGGTAAACCACTGTTTAGGGAGGGATTAAAATGTCTGTAAGACAAAAAATCGTATATCCGACACTGGAGGCGGAAATCGCACGACGTGGTATTAAAAAATATGAAATTGCCAAATTTTTGGGTATCAGTCCAAGAACTTTTTCAAATAAGCTGAGTGCTTCAATTGGTTTCTCGTTGGAGCAAGGTCTGACAATTTGGAAAACGTTTTTTAGCGACGTTCCCATTGATGAATTGTTCAGAAAGGAGTGAAATGTGTGGAAGAAACAAGACTCGTAATCGTCCGCAAGGAGTCAGAAGACTCAAAGAACAACAATGTTACTGTGTACACGAACAATCCCCATGCCGATACAGAGGAGCTGCTTTCGATGTTGACGGCTCATGTAGCCTATTTCATCAGGAATATGATGCTGGATCATATGCCGCCCACCGAAGTGGCGAAAATGATTGAAAATGCTGTGAAGATAGCTACTGACCGGCATATGGATAGCAAGAAAGGAGCTGAATAACATGCAGGATAAAGCAAAGTTCGTCCAGATGATCGGACAGGCATTGCACGAATGTGCAACCAGAACTGAAGTCATCAAAGCGGAATACGTTCGGGACGGCTATGAGGAATTTGCAGTCATTACATTCACAGATGATAGTCAGAAGAATGTTTGCATTACTGCTGATAGCTGTCTGGCAATCATGGGCGACATTTATAAGGCACTGAGGTAGTTTTCAACAGCATTTTCTACAATCTGTGGAAAAACAGGGCTAATCTAGAAATATAGAGGATATTGGTATAAGTCAGCATAGCAAAGCTATGCTGACTGCTAGACACAATTATGAGGACAAAGAAAATGTACGAACTGAAACTGACAAACTTCAACGGCATTGAGACCATTGACAGCAGACAGGTTGCGGAGGCAACCGGAAAGGCACACAAAAATCTTTTGCAGGATATTCGCACATATTGCGGATATTTAGCTGAGCTGAATTTTCAGCTTAGTGATTTCTTCATTGAAAGCAACTACACAGATTCCACCGGCAGGACACTTCCTTGCTACCTCTGCACCAGAAAAGGTTGTGAGATGATCGCCAACAAAATGACTGGACAAAAGGGTGTTACATTCACAGCATTGTACATCAACGCATTTCACAAGATGGAGCAGAAGATTGCAAAGCATTACACAGAACTGCAAGCACTTGAAATCCGAGCAAAAGCGGACAGAGCCACAGCGATGCGGATCAATGCAGAAAACAGGCGGCTGAAAATGCTGTTAGATAATCCGCATCTTAAGGAACTATCACCGGAATCACTTGCAGCACTGGGAATCAGCAGAATGCAGGAGACTACCGGGCAGGATCTGAGCCACGCACTGCCGGAAGCCGAAAGGACTTACAGTGCCACGGAAGTCGGGCAGATGCTAGGTGTTTCTGCCAACAAGATCGGCAAGACCGCCAATGCCTACAACCTGAAAACAAA
The DNA here is from genome assembly GCA_947177205.1 of uncultured Ruminococcus sp. GTDB lineage: Bacteria > Bacillota > Clostridia > Oscillospirales > Ruminococcaceae > UBA3855. The sequence goes on from CAMWTO010000008.1 coordinate 24,891, forward strand.
GGAATACGGGATTTTTGTCATTGACAAGGCACGGCACAGCAGCAAGCAAGTCACCACGTTTCGCTATAACATGAACGGTGTATCACGGCTTGCGGATATTCTGGGCGTCGAGGTAGTGATAGCATGAACATTAAAAAATATGTTGTTATTCATATGATCGAACCTTTGTCCCTAAAAGAGCTGCTCACACTGCACGAATGTTTTATTAACATGATTATCAAAGATATGACCGCAAAAGGAATGACAGAGCGAGAAATATTTGAAGTGATTGCAAACATTGAACTTTACAGAGATTGCCGAGATCCTGAACATTGAAGTGGTGATGGTATGAGCCAGGAGAAAAAAATCAGCTCTCCCTTTTCGGAAGGGCTGACAAAAAAGAACAAAACACCAGATTATAGTTTATATTTCGCTATTTTAATATTAGCTGTTGATTTTGTACTAATTATTGTTATTTTAGTATTGTCATAAAATCTAGGTTCTGAGGGGCAAATCCTAAAAAGCCCCATCCCAGCCGAAAGGCTAACAGATCAAAAAAGGGGTGAAAAAGCATGAAAGGCAGAACCGTCTATGCGATTGACTGGGAGGATAACGAAGAAGATTTACGCTGCGAAAACGCAGCAGAACAGGAAACAATGCCAGAGGGGCAGCGACCCGATGAAGATTTGCTTGCTTACATAAAACGTATAAATCCGGAGCTGTTTGCAAGCATGAAATACCTTGCTGGATCTGCTTCTTCTGTTTTAAAATCAGAACAGATAGAAGAAATTTCAGAAGATCCGGAGAACATCCGACCGCCCCCCCATATGTCTGCATTAATTAAGGCAAGGAAACAATACAATTGCATTTTGAAAATTGAATAAAATAGGAGGTATTTACAAGAGATGCAACAAGAAGAGTTTGAGAGTCTGACCGGGTTCAGACCGTCGCAGGGCATGTATCGTGTAATCGTAAACGAGTACATCAAATCAGCATTGGACGAGGCAGAGTTTTGTCGGCAATATAGCCTGAACATCGGTGGTATTGCCCAGAAAATTCAGCATATTACAGATATGGCGGAAATCGAACAGCAACAAGAAATTGCCAAACTCCAGGAACGGCTTGAACGAAACATTAAAAATTCCCTTGCCTGACAACAGTCAGGTAGGGAAAAAATCTCAATCTTATTCTATCAGAAAGTGAGGAATTTGTCAAGTGGATTTTGAAAAATATTTTGACAAAAAAGCTATTACTGGCAGAGTGCAGCGTGCCATTGCGGCAGAAACTGCACAGGCATTGAAACAATTCTGTGAACAGGAACAGGAATTTGCACAGGCAATCGAACAGTCGGAGAAAAGCTTTCAGGATTGCCTTGACGCTGTCGCAAAGAATGCCGGACAGAGTATTTCTGACTTCAAAGCCTACTCCCAGGCAGCAAAATTCTATTTCCCAGGTGCAACAGTTCATTTTCGTATGGAAATTGATCTGATTGGCGATGCTGATGCGGTAGCTCCGGCACAAAACGGAACTAGGACGCTATCCGCCGTATTCCACAATCTTACAGACTGGTGAGGTACTGCCATGAAAAAAGCAAGAAAAGAAGAACTGCTGTGCGGTTTTCCGGCAATACCGGATGAGATCATGGAGCAGATGAAAGGCAAAGGAGCAGAAAATTTTGCTGTTATGCTCACTTGGGGCAGAGAACTGTTTGTGCGTTGCTATCATCGTTATAGCAATGGAAAGATTGCAGAACGTCAACGTTATGTATTCGCTGATGACGGAGCTGTTCGTTACGGAAGTGATGACAGCAAGCATTGGACAGTCAGAAAAAATTTTCGTGAACCTGTTTTCTGTAAAAGCGGCTATGGATATAGCTTTGACAACAGATATAACATACTGAACCGGAAAGTTTTGGCTGAATCCTGCATGAAATATTCACAACTGGATAAGTACAAAGATACATTTTGCATGGAATATCTGCATTTTTACTGTAAGCACAGGAATCTGGAATATATTATGAAATCCGGCTTTGATGTTGTGCTTGGCAGAACTTATGGCGGATTTTGGAATAATCAGGCGAGTTTTTATGTGGAATCCTGTATCAACTGGAAAACAAACAACTTGCTGAAAATGCTTGGATTAACAAAAACAGAATTTAAGAGATTGCAGGGAAATCAGGAATATTATCTGTCTTATCTGATCTGGCGTGGAACATTTCCGACATATCAGCCTGAAGAACTGCTGACGCTCTGTCGAGTCTTTGGGAATGAACATGGCACACTGGAACGGTTTTGCCGGACGACTGGACTGAAGCCCAGGCGGATAGCGGCTTATCTGGAGCAAAACAAAATTACCAGTCATGATTATAATGATTATCTTGACCAGTGCCAAAAACTTAAATATGATTTGCATGATACAGCAATTAACATGCCGCATCACTTCTGGGAAATGCACACAAGGCTGACAAAAATCATCAAGTATAAAGCTGATGAAACACACAGGCGGCAGTTTGCAGAGCATATGCTGGAACGCAGAAAACTGGAATTTCGATCCGGAAACCTGGTTATCTGTCAGCCGGACAGCATGGATAAAATTATTGCAGAGGGAAAAAGTCTTTGCCATTGTGTCGCTGGATATGCTGAACGTCATGCAGAGGGTAAACTGCATATTCTGTTCATCAGACAGAAAGAAAGCATGGAAACACCGTTCTATACGATGGAAGTCAGTAGAGAGGGAAAAATTGTGCAAGTTCGGGGGGAACGGAATCGTGATCCCACGCCGGAAGTAGCAGAATTAATTGAGGAGTATAAGAAATACCTGGAAATAATTTCTATAAAATCAGAAAGGAGCATGTTGAATGTCGGAAAATAAAAATGAAGTAGCTGTATCAGCTCCGGAAGTTGCCATTTTGTCGGACAGGCATAATATGGCAACCATGCTTGATAAAAGTATCAAGTCACACGCAATTATTGCACAGCAGTCATTATACGAAGTCTGCAAAGGTTTGAAAAAAATGCGAGATGACAAACTCTACATGGAGCTTGGATACAAAAATTTTGAGGATTATTGTGTAAATGAAGTTGGATTTAACAGAAATCAAGCGTATAAATACATTTCTGTTGCTGAAAATCTTTCAAATGATTTTGTATCCTCGAGGATACAAATTGGAGTGAACAAGCTTGCCTTACTTGCAAAACTGGATGAATCTGACCGGGAACAGCTCCAACAGGAAACAGATGTGGAAAGCGTAACTGTTAAGGAACTGCAAGAGAAAATCAGAGAACTGAAAGAGCAAAAGCAGAAGTTAAAGATTGCTCTCGGTGAGAGTGGTGAAAAACGCAGAAATCTGGTGAAAGAGAATGAGCAATTGACATTCGCAGTTTCGGCTAGTCATCAGGAAACAGAAAAAGTAAAAGCAAAATTTGAAGTACATATTGCAGAATTAGAAAAACAGCTCCGGGAGCTGGAAGATCGTCCTGTTGAAGTCATGCAATCCACAGCAGAGCTGGAAGAAATCGAGCGTTTGAAGTCTGAGTTAGAAGAAGTCAAAAACCGGGAACAGGAAGCGAAAGCAGAAGCCAAAAGAATGCAGAACACCAATGCGGAAACAACAAGCGAGATTGAAAGATTACAGACAAGAATCAGCAAACTTGAAAATCAGCCTGTTTCGGGAGCTGTTCCCGATGCAAAGGAACTGTTCCGACCGTATTTCCAGGCTTGCACGCACAGCATCGGCTTAATGATGGACTTTATCAGCAAACAGAAGAACAGCCCTGATTTTGCGTTCTTGACTTCCAAAGCATCCCAGATTGCAGAAGTGATTGAAAGTCAGCTCCAGGCTTTAAAAAATCAATCAGAATAAGAACAATTTTTTTATTAAATAAAACATTGGTGGAATAACAGTATTCCACCAATGTTTGAAAATCAAAAAAAAGTAGGTGAATTTCTATGATGACATTTGCACAACTCGGACAACTGTCTTTGCAAATGCAGATGCTTTATGTGCAGGGAGTCAATTCCGGATCAAAGCCGGATGATCCTGTAGAATTGCCGGACAACGACCTGACATTTTCAGCTTCGGAATTTCCTGAAACACCCACAATAAAAATCTGTGCCGAAGCGTTCTTGAATCTAAAAAAGTACACAGTAAGGCAAAGCACCTATCATAGATATATACGTTGTTTTAGAAATTCTGTGTTGCCATTCTTCGGAGATATGCAGTTAAATGCTGTCAGCGGAAAAGTGGTGCAAGAATTTGTCAATGCCATGCTCCGGCAAGGTATGAATCCGAAAGCGATTAAATATTGTGTGACGATGTTGAAAAGCGTTTTGTTGTGTGCTGAAGCTGATGGAATTATTACAATGCCGGTAATTCGCCCAAACTATCCGAAACAGTGCAAGCAGGAACGTCCGATTTTGTCCGATGAAGATTTCAACAGGTTGAGTGAATATCTATTACAAGAAGGCAGCTCCATTTCAACGGCATTGCTGATTGTCATGCACACCGGAATCAGACTCGGCGAAGCGTGTGCCTTGCGGTGGTCTGATATGGATTTTAAGACCAACAGCATTTACATCCGGTACAGCGTCAAGCGTTACTACATACCGGAAGAAAGGCGAACCGTTTGCGAACTCGGAGAACCAAAGACACTCAAGAGCAAACGGCGGATCTATATTTCAAAATGGCTTGTTGATGTTCTGAAACAGCGTCGGGAAACGGGTTTCATCTGCACTGGAGTTGACAGATTTTGCAATCCCGAAACCATGCGAAACGCATTGAACAGGCGACTGAAGCAATTGAATATTCCGCACATCAGATTCCATGATTTGCGACACGGATTCGCTACCAGGGCTATCAATGGTGCAGGAGTCGATCCGAAGACGGTCGCAGAGATTTTGGGACACGAACACTGCGACATCACACTGGATATTTACACTTCTTGCACGGCACAGATGCAAGTTGAAGCTATGGAAAAAATTCAAAAAATGAAATGAGGAGTATTTATAGTCCTATACAGTAGTGGCGAAGTGAATACGCCTGTAAGAATAAGGGTTGCCTGATTTTCAGGTGGAAACTGAAATACCAATCTTCTTACGAAGCCCCCACCTCTTAGCGAGTGTAACGAGCGTAGGTGGGGGAGAGTTCACGTTGAGAAGTGAGTTCGAGAAGCTGACAGGATTTTATCCGCCGGAAAATTTGTTTGCAGTGATTGAAGAATATTACACGCAATCAGAATTGAATGTGGAAGATTTTTGCATACAATACAGATTCAATATGAATGGAATCGCCGAGAAGATTCAGAATGAGACAAACAGTCGATTATGTCGAGAGGCATTTCAAGCAGGAGCGATGTTGGGCGAAACTAAGCTTGAAAATGAAAAAGCTATTGTGAAAACTCTCGCTGTAATTCTGAAAAGAGCAGGCGAGATTAGTCCTGAAGATTTCAACGCCATTGTGAAACAGTGTGAGATACAAATATGAAACATGATGTGGTATTTACGAGGTGAACAAGTACCATTTTAGAACGGTTAGTATATGTACCGTGAAAAAAGTTGATACTAGTATCAACTTTTTTCTTTTCAGTTTAGTAGAAAAGAGATTCGGAAGATTTTCAGGTTGATGGAGTCAACAAGAAAGTTTTGTAAAATTTTCTGTGAAAATCTTGTGAAAACTTGTCAGAGATGATTAAAGGATTTAGTTATCAATGTTGTAGACTTTGTCCAATAAATGAAGCGGAGCGGAATGCTCTGTTTTGCACTGCCGATCAGGTTGTGCAAAACAGGTATTGGGTAAACACTACCCGTTTTGTCATGAATCTATTATTTTTTTGCTTTAAAAAATTTTTTTTAAAAATTTTCTCAAAAATCATTTTCCCAAGCTGAAAAAATAATTGTGATGATTGTGTGAAAATATTTTATCCTCTTTAAGCAAGAAGCCTCCTACTTCTATAGATGGAAGATGAATTGCATTCGAAAATACTTGACAAGTAAAAGAATATATGATAGAATAAAACTAACATAAAGATATAGCAAGATGCTGTATCTTCAGTCGCCTATGCCACAAAGAGTGAAAAATCATGTCATTGGTATGGAGATTGAAAGGAATGGATTATCGGTTAGCCGTTACTGCTTATTATGAATTTGGAATAATATAATAAAAATTACAGAGGTGAAATTTTATGATATATTATCATGTTTCTTCATTTTTAAAGGAAGGTCAAAAACTCACTCATGATACTAAAAATTATAAGGAAATTTGTGAATGGATATGCTCAACTAATGTTTCATCATATAAGGAATACATAAATCTCATTAAAAATTTGGAAAGTGAAGACGTTTTTAATAAAACAAATAGAGATGCATTAAAATGGTCATGTGAAAGCATTTTTGAAATGATTAGGTCTCAGTACTATAAGCATATGCCGAGTAGAGTTTGGGGTATATTCGTATCTGAATCTCTTAAAGAGGCATATTCATTTTATAAAAATTATAGAAAAGGCGAAACTAATATTTTTGAGATTCAACCAGAAAGCGAAGTTTATAAACTTGATATGGGTATATTTACCGAGGCTGAGGAACTATTAAGACGTGAGCAAAGTGATTCAAATTATGAAAAATCTATAAAATTAGCACATGAATATTGGAAAAAAAACATCAGAACAAAGTGTATTGAATATTTATTTGACGAAAAAGAAGTTACTGTTGGCAAAAAAGTACTGAGCATACTTCTCACGATAGTCGACGTAGCAAATAAGTCCGATATGACAGTTGCAGAGTTTGAATCAAAGATAGGCTTGAGAACGTAGTAATTATTTCTGAAGAGAACGATTACCATTATATAATTATAATTAAGAGGGAAAAGGTGCTGTGCATCTGAAAAAATGAGGTGATGTACATGCAGACAGAAACTGTTGGGGCAAGAATCCGGTATCTGAGAAGAAAGAACGGTATTACACAGAAAAAGCTTGCCGAAATTTTGTATGTGTCAGTGTCAACGGTATCCTGCTGGGAACGTGACAGATCAGAACCAAGCATCTGTTTCATTGTAAAATTGACAATGCTGTTCTGCATATCTCTGGATTATCTGATGACTGGAAATGAAAAAACAACTCCTTGAATTTTGTCAGGGAGTTGTTTTTTTTACTTGACATTTTGTAGAATTTTATTGACACAATTAAAAAATATGATATAATTAATATAACAGAAGCCAGCACGGCTTTTCCCCTCATTTGATGATGTTTCTAGGTTTCAGAAGCATTTCTGGCAGAGTAGAGCAATGGCAGCTCGCAAGGTTCATGCCCTTGAGGCAGGCGGTTCGATTCCGCCATCTGCAATTGAACATATAGTATAGGAACGCCTTTTCTGTAATACATAGTTATGTTATATGTAATACATGAAGGTGTTCTTTGCTTTTTTATTAGGAGATAAAAATATGAAACGGAATATTAGAACTATCAGACGTGGCGATATATATTTGATCGATTGCGGCAAGACTGTCGGATCAGAGCAAGGTGGTATCCGTCCAGCGGTTGTGATCCAGAATAACATGGGGAATCGTTATTCACCCACAACAATTGTGGCAATGATTACTTCGTCTACCAAGAAACATTTGCCGACACATGTCCAGATTGACAGGGGACTTGAAATGCAATCCTGTGTTCTTTTGGAACAGATTCGGACAATTTCAATTGATAGATTGAAACAATACATAGTTACATTGGACAGATCTGATATGATTCGGATTGACAATGCTCTGAGAGAAAGCCTTGCTATTTAGGGGGTATCATGAATGACCTATAAACCGTGTCCACGATGCAAGAAACTGATACCGCATGGCACAGCATACTGTGCAGCGTGTAAGCCAATCGTGGAACAGGCTGTGCAGGAGAAACAGCAGTATAACAAATCCATGCGGCAGAAGAAATACAACAGTCGGAGAAATCAGAAGTATGCAAAGTTCTATCATTCAAAGGATTGGAAGAATCTCAGCCGATACAAGTTAGAACAAGTCAGTTGGAAGTGTGAAGCTCATCTTGATGACAGATGTACAGGTGTTGCGGTGGAAGTCCATCATGTCAAACCGATTCAAACGGAAGAGGGTTGGAATCTCCGGCTTGAATGGAGCAATCTGGAAGCCGTCTGCACACATTGCCACAATCTTCGGCATCCGGAAAAGTTACGCAGAGTGCAGCCTGGTGTGGTAGATATGCGAAAATTTTTGTAACCGGGGGGCGGTCGAAATTCTGCGGCTGTCTTAGAGGAAAACGGTTACAGAAGACCTCTTTGTAGAAAAAACTCCCTAAATGAAAAAAATTTTTTTGGATGGTGATAACATGGGCAGACCAAAAGAACCAATCAATCTAATCATGACAAAAGGACAAAAACATCTGACAAAAGCCGAGATCAGGGAACGTCTTGCCTCTGAGGTCCATCCTTGTACGGACGAAATCAGACCGCCATCCTATCTCACAGCAAAGCAAAAGAAACGATTCCAGGAGCTTGCAGAACAGCTCCT
>CAMWTO010000009.1 GCA_947177205.1 uncultured Ruminococcus sp.
ACCGAAGGAACAAATGCATTTGAACCGGGAATATCTCTTCGCACCGTACATTTACGTGCTGTTCCTGGCGGACATATGCAATGGCTGCGGCACGAAATTTCTTTATCTTCAATGGGACGAATCGGTTTTTCTTCCGAATATACAACTTTGAGACTTTTGACGCCAAGTTTTCTTAATTCATACCGCATAACTTTTGCCAAAGTACAGATTTTCGTTTCATAAATATCTGCAACTCGAAATGCTGTCGGATCAAGTTTATTTCCTGCTCCCATGGATGAAATCACAGGAATATTCAAAGCCTTTGTGCGCTTTATTATCTCCAGTTTTCCCGTTACCGTATCAATTGCATCAATAATATAATCATATTGAGAAAAATCAAATTGATCTGCTGTATCAGGTATATAAAAACACTTATATGTATTTACGCAAATTGAGGGATCGATTTCATAAATGCGTTTTTCGGCGGCGTCCACCTTGTATTTTCCGACAGTCTGCCGTGTTGCTAAAATTTGTCTGTTCAAATTGGTAAGACATATCCTGTCATCGTCAATTAAATCCAATGTTCCAACGCCACTTCTTGCAAGTGCTTCAACTGCGTATCCGCCTACACCTCCGATTCCGAAAACAGCTATTCTGCTGGTACGAAGTTTTTCCATAGCTTCCGAGCCAAACAGCAATTCTGTTCTTGCATACTGATCCATTTTTATCGCCTCTTTAACTTTAATTTACAGAGATAACACCTTTTATCTTTCGCAGACGGCGTTTTGCCAGTGCTGTTATCTCTTCATTTTCAGGGCATACAATTAAATTGCATTCTGATATCATTCCTCTATTTCTGTCATTATAAACCCGTGCGGAATGATTCAGTATCCCAACATTCATATCAGAAAAAATTTTTGTGATTTCAAATATCAGACCTGTTCTGTCTTTGGAACATATTTTTATAGCTATTTCCTTCTGATTCGGCATTTCCATCACTCCCTTAAAGAGTTTTCCTCATCTGATACCATACTGTATTTCCGTGTACGGAAGCGGAGATACCCTCATTTACAAACCCGAATTTTTCATAAAAACCAACAAGTTTTTTCTTGCAGGTCAGAACGATTCCCTTGCGATTAGCTTTTACAGAATCCTGAATTACTTGATTCATCAAAAGCCCTGCATATCCCATTTTCTGAAAATCGGGGTGAGTAACCACGCTGAACAGCATCTGCCATGTACCGTTTTTATTATGCATATCGGCATTTTCATACATCACATCTGTCAGATTTTGAATATCTGTAACCATACCGTTTATCATACTTATAATTTTGCCGCCAAGTTCCATAATCCAGAAATTTCCAGGGAAGACCTGTATGCGACGATACAGGTCTTTTTCCGATGCAGCTTCACTTTCCGAAAAGCATGCATTTTCAAGTTCTGAAATTATTTCCAGATCCTGCAAAACAGCGTGGCGTATTATGATTTTATCATTCATATATCAAGAACTTCCGGCTCAGCTGTGAAAGAATAAATCACTGCTTTTATTCCATCAAGATACAATGTATTAGTGTTTGAATCGCCTGCGGTATAGGAGCTTTTCAGGTGCGGATACTGTTTCAGCATGGCCTCATGCACCTCAAGACGATTATCCTGCTTCAGCACGCCTGATACACGAATCCATTTATCAGGCGAATCCATTGCGGAAATTTCAAACTTCGGGTTACTGTCGATCTGCTTTGAAACGGCCTTTTCTCTGCTCGTAAGAATATAAATTTTTTCTTCAAAGAGAAGCACCGTTCCAAACGGTCTTACTCTCGGCTGTTCGCCGTCTGTGGTTGCAAGATAATATGTTCCTGCTTTGCTTAAAAATTCATGTAATTTCTGAATATCTTTTGCCATTGTATTTACCTCATCTTTCATTAATAATTATCGTATAAATCTTCCGTAAACGTAAGACTTCCCCTGTATCCTGCATATGTACGGTTGAAAATCAATCTTTCGCTCATTGGAAACGATGCCAGAATAAACTGTATATCCTTTTCCAGTGCGGCTTCACGGTCGTTGCTGCTACCAATTAGCAGAGTTATTTCCTTTTCTTCGTTGAGCAGAGCCTGATTTATCTCATATTGGTCTGATGCAAACACAATCTTTGGCGGAACGGCATATTCCATATCATTAATTTGCTCAATTATCCGTTCTTTATCTTCGGGACGGAAAATCGGTTCGGAAATTACCACAAGAACAGGTGTGAAACTGAAATCATTCGCCAAATACCTTGTTATGCCGACTGCACTGCTTGCGTCCGCAACAACTGCAAAACGCTTCCAGCTTACAACGCCGACAGCCTGTGCAAGATAGTTATAAACATACTGTTCTTCCGACTGAATAACGCCTTCTACAAGTTCGTTGTCAAGTTTAAGAGCTTCCGCAACTTTTCTTACGAATTTTGTAGTATCAGTCGCACCGACAAACAGTCCAGGAATTCTGATACTCGGAAGGCCGAACTTCTCCTCAAACTTCTTTGCAGGTCCTTTGAAAAGCCATGGATTCACGATAATATTCAGTGCTGCACCGGAGCATTTCTTAATATCTTCTATCCCCTGATCTTTTGTGAAAAATGTGTTGACTTTTAGTCCAAGACGAGAAAGTATACGATCTATCTTTTCAAGAGTTCCGCTCCAGAAAGGATCGTGATAAGGAACAATTCCAAAAATATTTACAAGTTTTTCATCTTTCGGAACAGTTTCCTCAATCATCTGATCAATCATTGTATTCCATACAATTTCATATCCCAGATTACTGTCGCCTGCAAATCCCGGTGTTTCAATTGGATAAACTGTATGACCCTTATCCTGAAATTCCTGTGTTACGCTTACAATATCATCTCCGATAATTCCTGCCGTACAGCCTGTAAGAACAAAATAAGCATCTGCATCTATGATATCTACTGCACCCTGAATCGTTGTACGCAATTTCTCTGTTCCGCCGAATATAACTTCTTTTTCCAGCATATTACTGGACGGAAGCGATACACCGCTGACAAAACAGGATGACTTATGTCCTGACTGTCCTTGTTCAGCCGCCGTTGTCTGCATACAGCAGCCCGGTCCTGAATGCAAAACAGGACAGACTCTGTTAATCGCTCCCAGAACGGAATTGATTCCAGCAAGAACACAGCCGCCTCTTGGGTTTTCCATTATCTGTGACATCTCAATTACCTCCTTTGATGTATTTAAAAGCGTTTTCCTGATACCATGAATCTTTATACGGCAATTTAACGTGCTGTGCAAGTTTGACATTAAATCCGGGATTCTGAAGCTGATCCGCAATTTTATTTCCCAAAAACAGCAATCCGTCATATCCCATTGTCGGACGTTTTCCGTCAAGTACATGAGTCGTTGGAATACCTAACTTTGCCGCCCATTCCGGTACCCCGATAAACGCATCAGGTTTTAGTTTGCTAAGAAGATTCGCCTGTTCAAAAGGCTGCATATTGGCAATATCCACAACAAAATTTTCGTGTATTCCGTTCAGGTATTCAATATCTGTCTGTGCGTCTTCATCGTAAGTAGGTGTTTCAAGTCCTACGAGTTCCATTCCGAAATCATCAATTAAAGCTGCCGCTGCAAAAGAACGTCCCGTTCCGCCGCAGATGAATACTCGTTTTCCTTTCAGCCTTTCTCTCAGTTCAGCTACCAAAGGTTCAATACGCTCATGCTCTTTTGCAATGATTTCCTCTGCTTCCTTTTCCTTGCCGAGTACCTTTGCAATACCAAGATACCATTTATCCGTGTTACGTATACCAATGGGCATAACGGTATGAGAATAGGGAATTTCGTAATCTTCCCAAAGGGTTTTCATAAACTCATCAGCAAAAACTTTACAGATAGAAGTGGAAGCCTGTGCAGAAGGGATCTTTCTGATTTTCTCCAATGAGCTGTAAAACGGAATATAGTTTACTCTTGCGCCTATCTGAGAAAGCATCCGCTCCATTTCTTTCTGATCTGCATAGCTTACTGTTGTAGGAGCAAATAAATTCACAAGTCCCTCCTCTTTGGGTACAGATTCTTTTTTGAGAATATATTTGTTAATCGCAAGAAATGCCACATCAAAGCCTGATGCACATATTTTGGATTTGAATCCCTCACAGTGAATAGGCACCATAAGCGTATCTGGATATTCCTGCTGTAAGTCTCCTGCAATAGCGTCAATGTCATCTCCGATGATTCCGGAAGCACATGATGCATAGATAAATGCCAGTTTCGGATTATAGCGTTCTACCGCCTTTTTTACAGAATCACGAAGTTTCTGCTCTCCGCCGAATACAACACTTTTCTGATCGATGTTTGTTACAATAACTCTTGGATTTTTGATATTCCTGATTCCTCTGTGAGCCTGTCCTACACGGTACATATCAACAGCCATAATGGAACATCCCACACATCCCTGCGGTGAATGAGATATAAATACAGAATCTTCTAACGACATCAATGCTGCCATACTGTTTATTTGCTGGCATTGAAGTCCTTGTGCAAAGCTCCTGTCTGCTCTTTTCAGACAGCCTTTTCTGAAATTTTCTTCAACTTCTTTTCCTGTCGTTCCTAAATCGTTGATTCTTCCCGTTTTGCTTTCACGCACACCAGAATATTGTATATTTGTCATAATATCCGCCTTTCTAATTACTACAATCCGCATATATTGATTGCATATTTTTCTGCATGATCTTTTATATTCTTTATCAATGGAGTTTCACCGCATACCTTACAGTTTTTATTTTTTACTGCAAATTCTGCAATTCGTGTTTTCATGGACAAACCGTCTATCATAAACATTTTACCAGTCAGCAATTCTCCGATTCCCAAAATATATTTTATTGCTTCAAGCGCCTGAATGCTGCCTGTAATCCCTGCTACAGCACCAATAATACCCGCTTGACTGCAATTAGGAATCGTTCCGCTTTCAGGGATTTCCTCAAAGATGCACCTGTAACAAGGATATTTTTCCGGAACATATGTCATTACCTGTCCCTCAAAACGCATTATCCCTGCATGACAGAATGGTTTCTTCAGCAATACACAGACATCATTGATGAGAAACTTGGTTTCAAAATTATCCGCTGCATCAATGATAAAATCGTATTTGCTTATGATTTCTTCTGCATTTTCTGCCGTAAGATAACAAGAATATGCTTTTACAGTAATTTTATCATTTAATTTCTGAAGTGCCATCTTTGCTGATTCAGCCTTGTTCAAATCTATATTTTTTGTATGATGTATTATTTGTCTTTGAAGATTGGAAATGCTCACAGTATCAGCGTCCATAATGCCTATTGTTCCTATTCCTGCTCCCGCAAGATACAGAGCCGCTGGCGAACCAAGTCCGCCTGCTCCGATAATTAAAACCTTTGCATTTTTCAGTTTTCGCTGACCGTCAATTCCTACCTGTGGTAAAATAATCTGCCTGTCATATCTGTTGATTTCTTCATTGCTAAGTTCTTCAGAATTATGAATCAGCCACTCTTTGTAACCGCCCGATAAATTATATGTGTCAAATCCACGTTTTTTCAGCTTTCCAACCAAAGGAATACTATTTTCACCATAAGTACAATAAACAATTATCCTCTTGTTTTCAGGAAAAGTGATATTGTCAATACCGTTCCAATGAACAGCATTCGCTATATGACCGTGCTGATAAGCGATTTCACTTCGCACATCAACATATATATAAGAATCATCGGGCATAGCTGAAATCTGCTGTAATGTTAATTCCATATTCTACCTCCCTAAATTATTATTTATCTTACAGAAAAAATAGTTCCGTCGCCGACAACTGTATCGCTGAGCACTACAGACCGTCCTTTCGTGGCGGCACTCATGGCAATAATAGACTTTTTATTTATCGCATCACCCCAATTTAATCATCCTGTCGATGCACAAGCGTGCTTTTTTGACAGTTTCATCATCAAGCAGAATTTCTTCTCCCCCCACACCCGCCACGGCGTGATATACATCAATAAGAGAAGTTGCTTTCATATTCGGACAAATCAAGTTTTTGGACAGTGTATAAAAATGCTTTTTCGGACACTGATAGGAAAGATGCTGAGCAATACTGATTTCTGTGCCGATTATAAAATCTGATTTGTCAGATGCTTTGGCGTACTCCATAATAGCTGAAGTTGAACCGATAAAATCTGCAAGTGTCAATACCTCAGGCGTGCATTCCGGATGAACCAGCACTTCGGCATTTGGATGCGCCTGTCTCGCCGCTTTCACATCTTTCGAAGAAACCCGTGCATGAATCGGACAACCGCCCTGTAGAAGTTTGAGATTTTTTTCCGGTACCTGCTTTGCCACATAATCGCCTAAATTGCAATCCGGAATAAACAGAATGTTCTTATTCGGCAAATTTCGGACAATTTTGACTGCAGAAGATGAAGTTACACAAACATCACAGATGGTTTTGAGCTCTGCGGTCGTGTTTATGTAAGCGACTACCGTATAACCGGGATATTGCTCTTTGACCGTTTCAATCAGCTCCTTATCCATTTGTTCTGCCATCGGACATCCGGCAGTAGCATTTGCAAGCAGCACTGTTTTATTTGGAGAGAGTAATTTCACAGTTTCCGCCATAAAACGTACACCACACATAATAACAGTTTTTTGCGACGCATTCTTTGCTTGTATGCTGAGCTGATAGGAATCTCCGGTAAAGTCGGCTACCTCTGTAATTTCTCTTGCCTGATAGCTATGGGCAAGAATACAAATGTCTTTTTCCTTTTTCAACCGAAGAATTTCCTGTTGATATTCATATATTGTCATGATTTTTCTATCTCCTCCAGTTATTTAAATTGCAGTTCCTGTGCTTTTACAGTTACTCTTGTCCCTTTCGCAACGGATTCTGTAACAAATGTATTTCCGCCAATCACAACATCTTCTTCAATTATGGTATCTCCGCCGAGAATAGAAGAACCGGAATAAATTGTCACATTGTCTTTTATCGTGGGATGACGTTTCACCCCCTTCAGATTTTGTCCGCCCTTTGTAGACAAACCTCCAAGTGTCACTCCCTGATAGATTTTAGCGTGATCGCCTATCACAGTTGTTTCGCCAATCACAACGCCCGTTCCATGGTCGATGAAGAAATATTTCCCTATGACCGCACCAGGATGAATATCTATCCCCGTAGTACTGTGAGCATATTCCGACATGACTCTTGGAATCATTGGTACGCCAATCAAAGATAATTCATGAGCGATTCTGTAAATCGAAATCGCATATAATCCGGGATAGGATAAAATAATTTCCGCTTTACTTTCTGCAGCAGGGTCGCCATCGTATGCCGCCTGAATATCTGTTTCAAGATATTCCCTTATCTGCGGTATTTTCTCCATAAAATTAAATGTCATATTCTCTGCTTTTTCTTCCAGCTCCGAAGCCGACATCTCCGTAAAAGGAAAGCAATATCTCAATACGATCATAATCTGCTTATTCAGATGAAAAATAATATCTTCTATCGCAGCAGACATGTTATTCCTTAGGCTGTAAATTTTATAGACCTTATCGCTGTAATATCCAGGATACAGAACTTTAAGCAGTTTTTCAACAATATCAATAATTGCTTTCTTGTCAGGCTGATTATATAAATCTGTGTGATTGATATATTTACTATCTTCATAATCACGCAGTATGATCTGAACAATATGGTCTACTTTATTCTGATTCAGTTTTCCCATGATTAATATTCCTCATCACCGACAATTTCAGCAATATCATCTGATGGCTTTTCCAAGCCTTTAATTACAATATGACTTTTTTCCGCATAGTCCCACAGTGCCGCATGAATTGCCTCTTCCGCAAGCAGGGAACAATGCACTTTTACAGGCGGTAATCCGTCCAGTGCTTCCATGACCGCTTTATTGGTAACAGTAAGTGCTTCCTGTACGGTTTTGCCTTTTACCAATTCTGTTGCCATACTGCTTGTTGCAACTGCTGCGCCACATCCAAATGTCTTGAATTTGACATCTTTAATAACACCCTGTTCATCAATGTCCAGATACATACGCATAATGTCTCCGCATTTCGCATTGCCAACCGTTCCAATGCCGCTTGCATTCTCAATTTCTCCTACATTTCGTGGATTTGTGAAATGATCAATCACCTTTTCACTGTACATTTTTTAACCTCTTTTCTGATTTTTAATAAAATCTTCATACAACGGCGACATATTGCGAAGTCTTTCAATGATTTTTTTCAGTTCATCTACGACAAAATCAATCTCCGCCAATGTCGTTTCTTCCGATAAAGTCAGCCTTAATGAACCGTGTGCAATCTCATGTGGCAGTCCAATTGCAAGCAATACATGAGATGGATCAAGCGAGTTGGATGTGCAGGCAGAACCGCTTGACGCACATACGCCAATCTGATCCAACAGTATCAATAATGATTCACCCTCAATAAACTGAAAACAGAAATTCACATTATTGGGCAGTCTGTCTGTCGGATGACCATTCAGACGTGTGTAGGGAATTTCAGATAATACTCGTTTCATCAAATGATCACGGATTTCTGTTTCTTGCTGGATTCGTTCTGCCATGGTTTCTTCCATAATTTGTGCAGCTTTACCAAGTCCAACAATGGATGGTACATTGGATGTACCTGCTCTCCTGTTTCGCTCCTGTGAACCGCCATGAATGAAAGAACGGATTTTTACACCCTTACGGATATACAAAATTCCAACGCCTTTTGGTGCATTGAATTTATGACCGCTTGCGGAAAGCATATCAATCTGCATTCTGTCCACATGAATTGGAATATGACCATATGCCTGCACCGCATCTGTATGAAAAAGAATTCCGTTCTCATGTGCAATCTTGCCAATTTCTGCGATTGGTTCAATTGTTCCGATTTCATTGTTTGCTGTCATGATGGTAATCAATATCGTATCCGGACGAATTGCATTTCTTAGCTCGTCAAGAGAAATTTTTCCGTTCTCATCCACGTCAAGATATGTAATTTCACATCCTAGCTTTTCCAAATAGGAACAGGTGTGCAGAATGGCATGATGTTCAATCTTACTGGTGATGATATGTTTTCCTTTCTCAGAATACGCTTCGACAGCTGCTTTCAATGCCCAGTTATCGGATTCACTTCCGCCGCCTGTGAAATAGATCTCCTCAGGTTTTGCACCAATCAGTTGGGCTGCCTGTGTTCTTGCTTTGTCTATCGCTTTTTTGCTTTCTTCTGCAAAACTATAGATTGCTGATGGATTACTGTAAGTCTGTCTGAAAAACGGAAGCATTTCATTCAGAACTGCCTCACTCACCTGCGTTGTTGCTGCATTATCCAGATAAATGATTCTATCCATATAATTCCCTTCTTTCTTCATATTACATATTGATCTGTCCAAAGTTCACTCTGCCACTCAAGCATATCTTCTAAAGTGATTCCCTCCAGTACGTCATTGATTGCCGTGTAGAGTTTTTGCCATAAGCGATGACTTGCACAAATTCCCCCGTTCTCACAAATAACAGCATTTTCTCCAACGCAGTCTGTAGGCGTCATATTACCCTCAACAGTTTTCAGAATATATCCAACTGTATATTCTTTCGGTGGATATTGCAGCATGTAACCTCCATGTGAGCCTTTAAAGCTTTTTACCAATGCCGCTTTCTGCAAAACAGATACGATTTGTTCCAGATATTTTTCTGAGATACTTTGTCTTTTTGCAATGTCTTTGAGTTTCACAGGCTCTCCGTTATCATAAGTAGCAAGGTCAAGCATCAGTTTGATTGCATTTTGTCCCCTTGTTGATATTCTCATAAAACACCTCCTATAGTATTAAATATTCTCTCACATTTTAATGGCTTAATTATATTATACTATATCTATAGGAATTGTCAAATATATTTTTTCTATAATCTATAATACAATTTACCTATAAAATCACTAACTTTTCCGTATACACTAAAGGAATGTGTTGCAAAGAAATTGCAAAACATTCCTTTAGATGAATCAAATCTGATACTCAATCATTCTGATATCTCCGCCGAGATTCAGAATATCAAGAATTTTAGAACGATATACCTGAAATGTGTCCTGTGCTCTGGCACGGGGTCTTGGTAGTTCAATATCAATGACAGCTTCAACTTTCGACGGTCTTGCTGACATGACAACGACCTTATCTGACATATATATTGCTTCGTCCACATCATGTGTAACCATAATCATAGTCATGTTGTGTTTTTGCCATATTTTCAGAATTTCATCCTGTAAATTCATTCTTGTAAATGCGTCTAATGCACCCAGAGGTTCATCAAGCAGTAATACTTTCGGATGCCCTACCAATGCCCTTGCCAATGACGCACGTTGATTCATACCGCCCGAAAGCTGATGCGGATAAGATTTTTCAAATCCCTTTAAGCCTATCAAATTAATAAAATCCTGAACATCTTTCTTATTGTTTTGATAGATATGTCTTGCCTTTAATCCAAAAGCAATGTTCTGTTCGACAGTAAGCCACGGAAAAAGGTTAGACCCCTGAAATGCAAATCCACGATCGCTTCCGGGCTTTGAAATTTCTTTACCGTCCAAAACGATAGAACCACTGCTTGGATGATCCAACCCACCAATCAAACGCAGAAGCGTTGACTTTCCACAACCAGATGGTCCTATCAGACTCACAAATGTTCCAGGCTGAATATCCAGAGTGAAGTCATTCAAGGCAATAATATTCTCTTGTGAAGAATCCTGATTTACAAATTCTTTTCTGACATTCTGAATTGCAATATTTCCTACCATTTGATGACTCCTTTCTGCCATATCAGAACACGGTCTCTTACTTTGAAAAGCAATGTCAGTATCAGAGAACACAAAATTGCTATTATAATCAATCCTGCATATACGCCATCATACATCATCATCTGTTTCTGCCAGTTGATATACCAGCCGATTCCACTTGAATTTCCATTCATTTCAACTGCCATAAGTGTTGCAAAGGATGATACTGTGCCATAGAATACACCCAAAAATATACTTGGCATTGCGCTTGGAATCGCTACATGAATAATTTTATAAAGTGTTGATGCACCTAATGTACTAGATACTTCAAAATGAACCTGATTTGTACTTTGTATACCGCTGCTTGTCATCAGTGTAACAGGGAACCATACCGCAAAAGCAATTAAAAATACATTTGCAGTATTCGTTGTTGGAAATACGCTCAAGGCAAGCGGAATCCATGCTGTTGTCGGAATAGGCCCTATAAATTTTGTAACCGGATTTAACCAATATCCGACCTTTTTGTTATATCCCAGTGCAAGTCCTGTCAGAAATCCAATTGACGCTCCCCAGATAAATCCTGCTATCAGAAGCTTCAACGAGCAGAATACATTTTCTAAAAGAAACAATTTTTGTTCATATAGCAAGCCGATTATTCTGTCCAGAGACGGAAAATATAAAGTCGGCAGAATGGTTGCTTTTGTGGTAACAATATTGACAAGTGCCATAAAAATAATTGTACCTGTCAACAATGGCACTTTGTGTACTATTTTTGCTCTCAGCGTTTTCAGAAATATCGCTGAAATTGCAAAAACAAGGTAAATTCCTAAAACAAGCAGCATTAAGTATACATAGTAAGGATATTCTGTTGTTTTCTGTTTTCCGCTGTCATCAAATCCATAATATGCGACAACGGAAAGAAAAACTGCAATCACTGGTAAAACTAATTTTACTATAGTAATATATTTCTTCATTTTCTCTCCAATCATCGGCTTATAAAAAATCCTGATAAAATGTCAGACTTTCTCAGCCGCAGCAGTCACTCATTATTTTTTTTACTGTCAACACTTGAAAAAGTTCCGTTTGTATTGTAGATATAGCTATCCGGAACGCTATCAAATTGAGCAACATGTTCCGATGTGAACTGATTAATATCTCTTCCTTCTTTCAAATCGCCAATTTCAAGCAAATCTGTGCAGGCATTACGGAAGGTATCTTCCATTACACTTACAGAAGGCTGATAATTATATGATGCTAACAGCTTGGTATTTCTTTCCAGTTCTCCGGAGCATTGATTATTGTCAATCTGAAGCTTAGCGGAATTTTTCGGTTCAGCCTGAACATAGGCAGACGCTTTCATTAACGCCCTTGTATAAGCTGCTGCTGCCTCCGGATGTTCAGACGCTGTGGAAGTTGTTACAAATGCTGCACAGCAATATTCCTCTGCAAATTTTCCATCTTCTGTCAAGTCAAAAAGCTTTTTAAAACCATATTCACTTTCAGCTGATGCCGCTACAGGGTCATGCAGAGCAACAGCATCAACTGCTCCATTCGCTAAAGCAAGTGGCAAGTCAGTCAGATTATATACAATAAGCTCAATTTCCATATTGTTTGTGCTTACATTAATTCCAAGGTCATTAAGAATTCTTTTTAGAGCCACAACAGCGGAATCACTCATTCCTGGAACACCTATTTTTTTACCTTTTAAGTCTGACATATCATTAATATCAGAATCAGCGGAAGCATAAAATTTCGTACAGCCTGTATGCAATCCCGTTGTAAAAGTAATTTCTAAACCGCTGTCAACTTGTGGTATTAGACTTCCAGCAAGACCTACACAAGCGTCTATTTTTCCTGACGCAATCAAATCAGCTGTCTGCTGAATGTCAATTTCAACAAGTTCATATTTGATACCAACTGCATTAAATTCTTCTTCAAAATAGCCAAGATCTGCTGCAACATGCAGAGGTGCTAAACAAAGAGAACCATTTGCTGTTCCTATCTTGAACACGTATTCTCCGTTATCTTTTTTATTGCTGCATCCGGTGAGCAATAATGCAGACAACAATGTCAGAACTAAGACGAATGAAGCAAGTTTTTTTAAAATTTTCATAATATTACCTCTTTTCTCATAAAAAACTGGACAATCCGAAATTTTTGAAATTCAAAATCTCCGGTTGTCCAGTCGATTATTCGTATATTTTATTTTTTCAATGACTCATGCCTGTCAATACGATTATAGTAGGAAGTTATCTTATTAAGAGCCTCCTCTATTGTACAGTTCACATCAAATGCTGATATTGCTTTACGCTCCAGTTGCTTCTGAATAGGAAAGCCGATTTTCTTACAGACAACAGCTCTGCAATCCGCAATAAGTTCCACCTTTGACGATGCTTCGCCTTGTCCACCACAACCTGAATCGCAACTGTCTGCATTTCCACAGACTTTGGAATTACAATTATTTTCTGCAATTTTTTCTTCTGTAGTACAGATTCTTTCTTCGGATTTTTTGTATACATCGTCTGAAACTTCATAGATTACAAAACTTTTTGCAGAACCAAAAGTTTCGTTGATATTCTCACCGTCAGAGGACGCAACTGCTATTTTATAAAGCATATTATCCTCCATTAGTTCCATCTCTGAACAGCAACGGAATAAATATCCTCTATCAGACGGATTCCGCCTGTGTAGCCAACATAGAAATCGTCAAGCACTACTTTATCTTGTACAGGCCACGAGATATTCAAAAAGTGTCCGAACATTTTCTCAGTTATCTCTTTTTCGTAGTAGCTTCCAAGAATCAGCGGATAGCCATGATAATCATGGGATTGAATTTCATTATGTATCTTATAACTGTCCGTTTCAAAGCTGACTTCCGCTTTCAGTCCGTAGTTAAGATTTTCAAATTCGGCTTTTATCTGTTCCTGAAATGCCTTTGGTGTATCGTCCGTTATGAACTGCTTTGCTGGAACAAGTCCAAGATCGTTTACAAGGAATTTGGTAATTCCAAGTGCATACTGAGCGTCTGCAACAACTGAAAACTGCTTTGCCATAACACGAGTTTCAAGAAACATATCTGCATATCTTTCAATGAGATAATAGTAATAGTTCTCATGTTCATTAATGATACTTTCTACTTTTTGCTCGTCAACTCCGGCGAATTTTCCGAACTCACGCAGGAATTTGCTTGTTTCATAAGCTCCGATAGGAAGTGTAGGATAATGAAGATATGGTATACCAAGTTTTTTCTCCATTTTCTTCATGTTGCCCACAGACACCCATGGTGATACAAGGAGATTGCATTCAGCCTTCGGAATACGGTCAATATTTTTGATTCCACGCTGATAACCGAATATCGTATTAGGCGTAAGACCAAGCTCGGCGATGAGTTTTTCAAGTTCTCTGATATTTCCAAGCCAGAACAGATCCTGATATGGAACGTCAGCCCAGATATTTACAAGACCTTTTTCCTTTTCATCTGCCTTTTCAAGATACTGGTCGATTATGGCATCAACGATCTGCTCATGACCTTTATAATTATTGCCCTTGAATCCTGCTGTCGATGCATAAATAACCGGCTTTTCCGAATCTTCAAAATGACTTACGACCTCTGCCGTATCGTCTCCGACAATTTCAGGAATACATCCTGTCAGAACTACATACAGATCGGCGTCGATTACTTTAAGAGCATTTGCGATTGTAGTCTCCAGCTTTTTTGCTCCTCCGAATACAACGTCCTTTTCATTGATGCTCGTACACGGGAAAATATTCGGTGAAAAATAACCGCTGCTTCCGATTGAATCGGAAAGCTTCTGTGCACAGCCAGGTCCGGAATGAAGCACAGGGATTGCTCTTGTGATAGCCTGAACCGTCTGCATTGCACCCAATGCACATTTATATCTCTGTTTATCCAGCAACTTTGCCATTACTTCTTTCCCTCCTCTAAGAATTTATCAACGTTCTGTTCATACCACCACTCGGTATACGGCAGCTTTACACGTCTTGCAAGATTTTTTTCAAAACTTCTGTTATGAATACTGTCCAGAACAGACTGCGCAAATTCCAGCGTATGCTTGTAGCCAAAAATCATATATTCGTCGGCTACATAGACAGCAGGTGTTCCGTTTTTAATTGCCCATACGGTCGAACCAGGGTGTCTTGAAAGATACAGGTCAGGCTGATATTGATTCAGGATATTCATTACTTCGTAATTCTGCTGATCTGCAACGCTTGCCTCAAAGTCAACTCCGTTTTCAAGCAAATACTCCATGGACGGCGGTACATCGCCATTCTCGTATTTTTTATCATAATGCCAAGCAAGTGCCCACACTACTTCAATTCCAAGCTCATTCAAAACTCTCGATACCTCGAAAGTATATCCGGGACCCATACCGAGAACAGCTTTCAGTCCCTTTAATTCCTTTTTGATTTCTTCAATCTGTGGAATGTAGATTGCACGCTGTTCAGCAATATATTTTTCAACAGCTTCACTTCGTTCTGTCACTCTTCCAATCTCACGCAGCCATGTTTCAAAGCCTGCGATTCCAAGTGGATTGATCGTCCTGATGTACGGAACGCCATATTTTTCTTCAAGTCCGTTGCCGAGATAATTTCCGAGCGTACCGCAGATACAAGTAGTAGCGAGTGATTCGGAAATATGGCTGAGTTCCTCGACTGTCGAATTGCAGTAAAGGAAAATCGGCTCTAAATCAAAATTTTTGAAAATCTCTATAATTTCAGGTCTTGCACTCTCATAGAAATTTTTGAAGTTGATGGTATTTCTTTTCTATTTCGGCGGCTGAACGATACTGCTAAGCACTGCATGGTCGGAAATATCAAAACCTGTCGCCCATATTCTCGACTTGAATCCTTCGCAATGTACTGCTACAATTGGAACGTCTATTTCGTCTCTTACATCGTCAACAACACTATCGATATCTTCACCGATAATACCAGTTGCACAAGAGCTTGTTACAAAAATTGCCTTTGGAGAATATCTTTTGTTGACTTCCAGAATGATTCTTCTGAGAGCGTCTGTCGAGCCAAAAATAGTATCCTTTTCATTCATGTCTGTGCCGACATAGACTGTATTGTTGGTAACTCCACGCTTTTTTGCCATTACCTTATCAAGATAATATGCACCTGCGCTTGCAACGGAACAGCCTGCCGGACCGTGATGTATTATCGCTACATCTCTAATCGCTGAAAGCTGTCCCAATGCACAGCTTGACAGGCAGGTGCTTGATTGTGAAAAACATCTCGAACAGCCTTTTAATGTTCCGCAACCGCTTTGTTCTGCAAGGTCGCTAAGCGTACCAATATAACCTGTGATAGAACCGATACGGTTTTCTCTTGTTGCTACATTGGAACTGTTTAAATTAAATACCATATGTCCCCTCCTTAACCTTGGTAATCTTCATCGAAAAGATGTGTAGAAAGATAACGAAGTCCTGTATCAGGCAGAACTGCAACTATGGTTTTGCCTGCATTTTCAGGTTTATTTGCAAGCTGAGTTGCAGCGTAAATAGCAGCTCCTGAGGACGCTCCTACTAAAATGCCGTCTGTTTTTGCCACTTCTCTTGCTGATTCATAAGCCTGATTTGTATGTACTTCATACCAGTCGTCATAAACTTTTCTGTCGAGATTAGCCGGAATAAAACGTTCTTCCACGTTTTCAAACGGGTGAACACCTGTAATTTCCTCCTGCTCCGGACGTTCAGGACTCTGGAAAGAATCTTCAGTCGGCTGGATTCCCACAACCTGTATATCCGGATTCTGAAGCTTTAGATAATTGCCCGTACCGGAAAGCGTTCCGCCTGTTCCCACATTGGCAACAAGAATATCAACATTTCCATCAGTATCCTGCCATATTTCCGGACCTGTCGTTCTGAAGTGGACATCAGGATTTGCAGGATTTCTTGTCTGGTCTGCAAACCAGATATTTTTTTCACCGCTGACAGCCCTTTCCAGTGCCTTGACACACTCTACAAAATCATCTCCGTACTTTTCCATGCTTTCGACGATTTCAGGGACTTCCGAAATTTTTACCGTGTCACCGCCGAATGCATGTATTACCTGAAAACGTTCCTTGCTTACCTGGTCTTGTATGTACACACGGAATTTATATCCCTTTGCCGCAGCAATTGCCGCAAGTCCGATACCGGTGTTACCGCTGGTAAGTTCTATGATAGTATCCCCTTTTTTTAATTTACCTGTTCTTTCAGCATCTTCAACCATTGCAAGAGCGATTCTGTCCTTTACACTCTGATTCGGATTGAAATACTCCAGCTTAACAAGAATTTTCGCCTTGAGATCATGCTTTTCCTCGTAATTTTTAAGTTCCAGCAACGGAGTTCTGCCAACAAGCTCCGCAATGGATTCATAGATCTTTGCCATAATTTTTCTCCTTAAATATGATAATCATCTGCTGAATCCATAAGACCGAATTCAAGCAGTATTTCTTCCAGTCTTTCCTGTGTCATAGGAGTCGGAATATCAAATTTTGTATTGTTGATAACGGCTTCTGCAAGATTTCTGTATTCCTGTGCCTGATTGGAATCTGGCTTGTATTCGATTACTGTTTTCTTGTTGATCTCCGCACGCTGTACGATATTGTCACGTGGCACAAAATAAAGCAGCTGCGTTCCAAGTTCCTTTGCAAATGCACGAAGCAGGTCAAGTTCTCTGTCAACGTTTCTGCTGTTGCAGATGATACCGCCAAGTCTTACACCGCCTGTTTTCGCATAACGCTTGATTCCCTTTGCAATATTATTTGCCGCATAAAGAGCCATCATCTCGCCGCTGGCAACGATATAAATTTCCTTTGCCTTGCCTTCTCTGATCGGCATTGCAAATCCGCCGCAGACAACATCACCCAGAACGTCATAGAATACATAGTCAAGGTCATCTGTGTATGCACCGAGATTTTCAAGCATATTGATAGAAGTAATGATTCCTCGTCCTGCACATCCAACACCCGGTTCCGGTCCGCCCGATTCAACACATCTTGTACCGCCGTAACCTTCACGCATGATTCTGTCAAGCTCAATATCCTTGCCCTCGTCCCTGATGGTATCAAGTACGGTTTTCTGTGCAAGTCCTCCAAGAAGAAGTCTTGTTGAATCGGCTTTCGGGTCACAGCCTACAACCATGACTTTTTTACCATGCTCACAAAGACCTGCTGTAAGATTCTGTGTCGTGGTAGATTTACCGATACCCCCTTTTCCATAAATTGCAATTTGTCTGATTTCTGACATGATATTCAATTCCTTTCAAATAAATTTTGTATCTGCTCGAAGGAAATTACTTTTCGGATAGATTCTTCCAACATATCCGGTAACTCCATTGGAGTGATTCCAAGCTGTTCTGCCTGTATGGATGCTTCTGTTCCGATTTTGCTGACAAGAAGATATTTGCAATCCTGAATCTTCTGCAAATTTTTTATCAGTTGTCCGTCATCATGATTTCTATAATTGCAAACCGGCTTTACTGCACGAGTTTCAATATAGCGAAAGCTATTTCTGTTTTCCACTTCAAAAATGAAAAATTGATCTGCATGCCCGAAATGCTGATTGACAACGATTCCATCGGATGAGGCAACCGCAATTTTGTATAAATTATCCATGAGAAAATGTTTCCTTTACGCTTAATCTTCTCTGATAGATCTGGTCTCCGTATTCCGATTTTCCGGGAACTCCCACAGCGTCGGCACGGCAATGCTGACAATGACGAAAAACATCAATATATTTTGAAGCTTCCGTTCTTGCCTTGTCTATCTGCAAACAGGTAGGAGCTTTTTGGTCAGCAAGTTCAAAATGTGGTATCAGCGGAATAATATTATAAATACTTGCTCCGGCTTCACTGACTGTTTTTGCTATTTCTTCAATATGTTCTCCGTTTATCTCAGGGACAAGCACAGTATTTATTTTCACAGTAATTCCGGCAGATGACACTTTTTCAATGCCTTTCAATTGATTTTCGATAAGTATTTCAGCACCTTTAACACCGTCATAACGCTTGCCATGATAAATTATATATTTGTTGAGTTTTGCTTCAATTTCAGGGTTTACGGCATTTACTGTAACTGTCAGAGAATCTATCCCTATGTCAATCACTTCGTCCGCCTTTTCATAAAGCAGAAGACCATTTGTACTCATGCACTTGATAATATCAGGAAATTTCTCCTTAACTTTCCTGAACGTTTCCAAAGCATACTCTGATGCAAGAGTATCTCCTGGTCCTGCAATGCCTGCTACTGTAATTTCCGGACAGATTTTCAAAGCCTTTTCAAGTATATCAATACTTTCTTCAGGAGTTATCACCTTTGAAGTTACTCCGGGACGGTCTTCAGTATCATTAATTACCCTGTCGCAGAACCGGCAGGCAATGTTACAGCCTGGACTGACCGGAAGATGAATTCTTCCCACATTATTTTTATGTCCGCCAAAGCACGGATGAGAATTCTGCAAATCCTTATATGTATTGCTCATAGTATCACTTCTTTCTTACAATTTATAGCAGTATGACTGCTTATGGCGATGCTGAGCGGATTTGAACCGCCAACTTCGGTTTTGCAGACCTATGCCATTCCAACGGCTACAGCATCATAAAACAAAAAGACCAGAGGAATTGTAAGTGTAGTTCACTTGACAAAACCTCCGGTCTTTCCGGTCAGTCCTTTAATCTATGCTTTTCTCTTTTATCAATCTGAGTAATTTTTCCGTCCTGCACAACGAGGGTGATCGTTCCATATTTCATGGTACTCAGAAGCTTTTCGAGCATTTCTAAATGCGAACGCTCCAGAGTCTGCTTTTTTACTGTTGTTTCGCTCATTCCCTTTTACTCCTGTTCAAAAAGTATTCATCCGTTATTGCTGAACAGAGGTGTAGACAGATATCTGTCGCCTGAATCAGGAAGCAGTACAACGATATTCTTTCCTGCATTTTCAGGTCTCTTTGCAAGGATAGAAGCTGCTTTCAGAGCCGCACCGGATGAGATACCTACCAGAATACCTTCGCTTACAGCAAAGGCTTTTCCCTCTGCAAAAGCGTCGTCATTTTCAATTGTAATCACTTCATCATAAATTTCCGTATTCAGTGTATCCGGAACAAATCCTGCTCCGATTCCCTGAATTTTGTGAGGTCCTGCTGTTCCCTTTGAAAGTACAGGAGATGTGGCAGGCTCTACAGCTACGATTTTGATATCCGGATTTTTAGATTTCAGATACTCCCCAACTCCTGTGATCGTACCGCCTGTTCCTACTCCGGCAACGAAAATGTCCACATTGCCGTCTGTCTGTTCCCAGATTTCCGGACCTGTTGTTATCTTATGAATGGCAGGATTTGCAGGATTCACAAACTGTCCAAGAATAACTGCGTCTTCAATTTCCTTTGTCAGCTCCTCTGCCTTTGCAATAGCACCTTTCATTCCCTTTGCACCCTCAGTAAGTACAAGTTCTGCACCATAAGCTTTCAGGAGATTTCGTCTCTCTACACTCATAGTATCAGGAAGTGTAAGTATTGCTCTGTAACCTTTTGCAGCTGCAACTGCTGCAAGTCCAATTCCTGTGTTACCACTGGTAGGCTCAATAATCGTTGCATTTTCTTTCAGGATTCCTTTTTTTTCAGCGTCTTCGATCATTGCAAGTGCAATTCTATCCTTAACAGCGCCTGCCGGATTCAGATATTCCAGCTTTGCAAGAATCGTTGCATTTTTAATACCGGCTTTCTTTGCATAGCCATTCAGTTTCAGTATCGGTGTTCCACCGATAAGCTCCAGTGCACTTTCTTTAATTTTACTCATAATAATTACCTCCGTAAATTCATTTTTCTATATCCTATAAAATTACTGTGTTTAGTATGTTTATAGTATATCAGATTTTTTATGACTTGTCAATAGGGTTGGATATACGTTTCTTCTATCAGTGATAATAGATAAATTCTATCCAAAAAGTCTGTTCACGAAGTATGAACTATATATTCATAGCATCCATTTCAGTGATATAATCAAGTGCAGGCACAAAAATATGCGTATGCTTTGTTCCCTCAAATACTTTTTTTCCTGCATGAAAAGCATAAAGCTGCGCCATTGGATATGGATTCCAACTTCTGTTGTCCAGAGGCTTTGTGGAAAAAACAATACTGTCATTCTCAGATTTATAATACAAAGTATCTTGCATATTTTGATGTACATACAACAATTCTCCGTCATAGATCATCAGATTCAGCTTGTTGCGTTTGGAGAGAGAAACGACAAAATCATCTACAATATCAAATCTTTGCTTTGCAGTTTTCGGCTGTTTTTGGTTTATTTCATCAAGTAATGCAAGAGAAATCCGTTCAGAATCCGTATCTCCAATTTGGGTATGCATGTATTTCATCAATTGCTTGCCGGAATAAATTGTACCATTGTGGATCAGCATCCAACTCCGACCGCTGTAATCGGTCTGACTGTAGGGATGACAATTGTCAATTTTAATTGAACCAACTGTGGCTAAGCGGATGTGTGCAAGCGTGTTCTTTTGCGGTGAAGTTTCTGCAATGATTTTAGAAATTTTCTTGCTTTCTGAGGAAGAAACCGCCTCTTTCATAATTTCCGTTCTGCCATGATTTTCACGCATCATTCCCCATCCGTGTGGATGATGAATACCATGACTAAAAAATTCCTTCAGATACTCACAGATATCAACTTCATGACCAGAAGAAAAACCAAGAAGTTCACACATACAGTTCTGTCCTCTCTTTGATTTTTTCACAGATTCTCTGCCTGTTTAATTTATTCCGCTGATATGTAATGATATCCAGAGTTTCCGGAGTATCCACGAAAAACTTCTCCATTTTATCAAGGATATCACTTGCGGCTTTTTTAATAGGAATTTCATCTATCATCACATCTGAAATATCATACAATGCTGATTTCTGATGATTTGTAATCGCATTTTTCTGAAGTTCCGGCGTAAAATCAAAATCTTCTTTATTCAGCAGATAAATCAGAAACAGGTGGGCAAATTCTAAATCTTTCTGAGCTATCCCCAATTTTTCCAACGGATTCAGATCAAACATACGTAATTCAATATGATCCACACCGTTGTTTTGCAATGCCTCCAGAGAATTTTCACCTCTTGGCTTTAAACGTACCGGCAGATACAATTCACCGGCAGAGAATAAAATCCCTTTTTCTATGTAATTCCTGATACTACGGACATATGCCGATAAATCAGTATAATCCAACTGCGGAATGAATTGATTCCAGTAACCTCTGTGACTATTCCGCAGGGAAGAAAATCGGCTTAATGTCATACCATTTGCACCGTCCTCATCAAACGACAAATCATAGATCGGACTTGCTGCTGTCAGCAATACAAGAAACCAACTATAACGGCTCACCTGTTTTAACAGGTGAAAATAGAGTGTATTTTTATCTTCGTCAAAACTTTCCAGATATTTGTCCGAAAACGAAAAATTAAAATGTATGCCGGAATACAACATCATTCGCTTGCCATAACGACGTGCAAGATTAATTCTATAATCATGCTTTGCGGAGAGAATACCGCCGTACTGTGCGATTGGAATGTCAGCTTCGCTTTTGATATGGGGCGGATTGCTGTAAAGCCACAATGTTTCATTATTTTTATCCAGAATTGTTCTTGCCTTGCTGTCCAGAATTTCAAGAACTGTCATAACTTCTGTAACACTGTTGCAGACAGGTGTAATAATTTCAAGCTGATTTTCGCAGAAATCTCTTGACAGATTTTCGTCGTCAAATGGGTGGAGCGTCTGTGCAAGACGACTGTTTTTATCAATGCGGAGCGTTTCACGCTCCAATCCGAATTTTCCTTCAAATATATAGCTTTTCATTTATATACCTCAATTATTTCAATAAAGCACAGTTCTGATTCTGTCTAGAGCCTCTTTCAGAACACTTCTCGGACAAGCTGCATTGATCCGCTGAAATCCCTCTCCGCATTTGCCAAAAATCTTTCCGCTGTCAAGCCACAGCTTCGCCTTATGAATGATGAAATGCTCTAATTCATCAACGCTGAGTCCCGTTTTCCGAAAATCTAGCCATACAAGATACGTCCCTTCGGTATCAATCATAGTAACATTCGGAAGATTCTTCTCAACATATTGCTTCACAAAGCTGATATTATCCGAAACATAGGCAAACATTGCCTGATACCATTCCTCGCCTTTGCTATAAGCTGCTTCACAAGCAACAAGTCCCATGACTCCAAGCTGGCTTGTACCTGCGGCATCCAGTTCCTTTTTGAATTTTCTTTTCAAATCCTGATTCGGAATGAAAATATTAGACATCATCATACTTGCAAGATTGAATGTTTTACTCGGCGATGTACAAATAATACTGATATTTTCAAATTCTTTTTTCAGATTTGCAAAAACCTGATGTTTTCCATAAAATACAAAATCCTGATGAATCTCGTCGCTTACAACAATCACACCATGTCTGACACAGATCTCACCGAGCTGTATCAATTCTGATTCCGTCCACACTCTTCCCACAGGATTATGCGGATTGCAGAGAAAAAACAGCTTGATTTTTTCCTGAATGATTTTCTGTTCAAAATCCGCAAAATTAATATGATAACGATAATCGTCACCAAGATATAAATCATTGCTGACAACCTTTCTGCCGTTATCCTCGATCACTTCCGAAAACGGATAATACACCGGAAGCTGTAATAAAACGCTGTCGCCAGGCTGTGTATAGGCTTTTACAGCCATTGCAAGAGCAAACACAACTCCCGGCGTTTTCACAAGCCATTTTTCCTGAATATCCCAGTTGTGATGCTTTTTCATCCAGTCACGGACAATGTTGAAATACTGTGTCTGTACTTCACTGTAACCGAATATTCCATGATTTACACGTTCTATCAAAGCATCCTGAATATAGGACGACGTTTCAAAATCCATGTCTGCCACCCATAATGGCAGTACATCCTCCGGCATACCTCGTCTTTTTGCAAAATCATATTTCAGACATCTTGTATTTCTGCGGTCTATCATTTTATCAAAATCAAGATTTCTTTCTGCCACTTAATTCACGCTCCGTTTCCTGAAATACTTTTTCAAGCTCATAAATCAGATCATCTGCATTTTCAATACCCACTGAAAGACGCAGCGTACTCTCTGTAATTCCGTTTTTCTCACGGATTTCCTGTGGAACATCGGCATGAGTCTGCGTTGTGGGATACGTTATCAGCGTTTCAACCCCTCCCAGACTTTCCGCAAATTTTATCATGTGGACTTTTTCCAGTATCGAAAGCGCAAACGCTTTGCTCACAAGTTGAAATGTCAACATTGCCCCGAATCCTCTGGCTTGCTTTTTCATGATTTCATATCCCGGATGTTCGGGAAGTCCCGGATAGATCACCTTTGTAACAGCTTTCTGTTTTTTCAGCCAATTTGCAATTTTTATAGCATTTTCCTGTGATTTTTCCATACGGATTCCAAGCGTCTTGATGCCTCTGAGAATCAGCCAGCTGTCAAACGGTGCAAGTCCTGCTCCTGTTGTTTTTATCAGAAATGCAAATTTTTCGGCAATATCAGCTCTGTTTGTCACAAGAAATCCTGCAAGCGTATCATTATGACCGCTGAGATATTTTGTACCACTGTGTACCACGATATCTGCTCCCAGATCAAGAGGATTCTGAAAATACGGCGACATGAAAGTATTGTCAACGATCAGAAGCAGACGATATTTTCTGGTAATTTCAGCAACAACGGAAATATCTGTTACATTCATCATGGGATTAGTTGGTGTTTCGATGTAAACGGCTTTTGTATCAGGCGTTATGAAGTTCTCTATATTCTCTCTGCAACAGTCAATATTCGAAAATTTAACGCCATTTTTTTCAGACACATTTCTGAAAAGACGAATGCTTCCCCCATACAGATCCGAATCTGCAATCATATGATCACCTGGCTTGAACAGCTCCATCAGCAGAGAAACAGCAGCCATTCCTGAAGAAAATGCAAATGCCGATGTACCGTTTTCCAGTGATGCAACTACCTTTTCCAGATGCTCTTTTGTGGGATTCTGTAAGCGTGAATAATCGTAGCCTGTACTCCTTCCGACTCCCAGATGAGCATAAGTTGCGGTTTGGTAAATCGGATAGCTGATTGCTCCATAATGATTTGTACAGCCCTCGTCCTCTTCTAAATGCAGACACTTTGTTTCAATTTTTCTCTTCATTGTAGGTCTCCTCCTGATATTTTGCAATTTCCTTCAAATATTTTTCGACAATCGGACTTAACACAGCGTCTTTTCTTGCAATATATCCGATTGTCATTTTTTCGTCTGATTTCAGCTTTACTGCACAGTAATCCTCTCCATTTAAATCCTCGCAGATAATACCTGAACACAACGTAAATCCGTTCAGTCCGACCATAAGATTCAGCATTGTCGCTCTGTCGTTTGCCCGGATAAAACGCTTGTATTGGTAGGTACTCAGTACTTCTTCCGCAAAGTAAAAGGAATTATACTCACCCTGTGCAAAACCCAAACATGGATATTCCCCCAATTCATCCAAGGAAATTTCGTCCTTATCTGCCAAAGGATGTCCTTTCCATAGATACACATAAATGCCGCATTCAAATAGTGGAATAAAATTAAGCCCCGATTCGGCAAAAATCTTAGTCAGCACACCTTGGTTATAATCATTCATATACAAAATTCCGATTTCGCTTTTGTGATTCTTTACATTTTCAATCACTTCATGCGTTTTTGTTTCATGTACTTCAAACTCATATTCGTCCATGCCGTATTGCTTTACCAGCTCTACAAAAGCATTGACTGCAAATGTGTAATGCTGCATGGATACACTGAACCGTTTTTTCTGATTAACCTGAGACAAATACTTAGCGTTCAAAATCTCATACTGCTCCATTATGGATTTTGCATATCCGATAAATTCAGCTCCGGCAGTGGTTAGCGTTATTCCACTTTTGGAACGAATGAAAATAGCAAAGCCGATCTCTTTTTCAAGCGAATGTATTGCAGATGACAGACTTGGCTGTGATATATACAGTTTTTTTGCCGCATCATTCAGCGAATGTTCTCCAGCAACTGCAATTGCATATTTCAATTGTATTAATGTCATACCATCAAACTCCTATAAAATACATCGAAATAGTATGCTTTTATTATAACACAAATTTCTGTAGTTGTAAAGTTCTTTTTTTCTCTAATTGGTTATAGATTTTACCTATAACTTTTTTTACAGTAAAAGTCTACTTTAAAGTGAGCTTGTTTCTCATGTTCCGTAATGGATTTGTTTGGATTTTCAATAGGGGTAAACAGAAAAAATCGTCAAAGTCTGTTATAATGGAAATAATCACAAAACAAAAGTAAAAGAAAGGCGATTTTATTATGTAACAAATAGCAATTTTTTGTGAAATGCATGATTTTTGTAAAGTGTATTTGGAGCAAAAAATAAACGCTCTCAAGCAAGAGCTTTCTCAGAAAAATGATGAATATAGAGCAGTCAAGCAGAAGTCTGATGATCTGGCTAAGGCAAGGCGAGAAATAGAAGCGTATCTCAAATACGAGCGTGAGGTCAGTCATCAGAAAAAGAAGAAACGGAATGACCTTGAATAATGCCCTTTCCAGCGAATGAGAATACTACTTAGAACTGTTTGAGTTGTTTGTCTGTGTAATTTAACTTATATGTAAAAACGCTTTTAGAGCAATTCTAAAAGCGTTTTAGTATAGTAGAACCTGTTCTCATAGGACACTCATATCACCTGATCGAAGCACCAAGATCAAAAGCTGCACGATTTTTCCCTGCACCGAGTACCTCTCCAAGATTTTTCCAACCGAGATTTCTCTCAAATGTTTCATACCACCTGACAGCCTGACTATAATCAGAGCCGCCTGCCGTCATAAGCAATACGCTCTTTCTCGGAAATCCCCCATAACCTAAGCTTCTTAATTGAACATACAGCCTGTCAGCAACAGTTTTCAGTGTACCTGTTATCGTCCAGAAATAAACGGGAGAAGCGAATACAACAACATCAGCACTCACAAATGCTTCGTTTATCAGTCTCATATCATCATTCTGTATACATGCATTTGATGTGTCTTTAGCAGATTTAGAGCAATATTCGCACCCAAGACAGCCTTTGATGTTCATATCCTGCAAATAAAACTCACGCACCTCGTTACCGGAGCTTTTTGCACCATCTGTAAAGGCTTCAATCAGTTTTGCGGTACTTCCGTTCTTTCGGGCAGCACCATTCAAGATCAGTATTTTTGCCATGATTGCTTCCTCCGTTGTTTATTGGCACACGATCTCCCAATCCTTACGCTCGCTGTATTGTTGCCAGTATTTTTCCGCAAGAATATCAGGCGCACAGCTTGAGCCTGCTGTAATCACATTGCATACGGTTAGCGTACCGAGAAAGATACCTTTCTCCTGCAAAACAGGGTGAAGTGCCTGCACCATTGCCCGGAGAGCCGCCTTATCCATAGAAAGAGGCAGGTAATCAACCGAGGGATACATCGCCAGACCGCCGCCTGTCACAAGGATACTGCCGTTTTTCTTTGCAAATTCTTCCGTAGCAATCTGCTGAATGCAATGATACGCTCCTACCACATCGACCTGATAGCGGTCATGTAGCACGGATGCAGAAATGCCATTATCTTGCATAGAATCGGCGATTGTGACACCTACATTATAAGCAAACACATCGGGTGTACCGTATTCTGCAACGGCTTCATTCAGAGCCTTTGCCATAGCGTTGTCATCAGCAGCGTCTGCAGTTTTGGTATAAACCTCAATGCCTTCTGCCTGAAATTCCTGCTCATAGGCTTTCAGGTTTTCTGCATTTCTTGCCATCAGCACAACACGAAAATCATTTGCACCGAATTTTCTGCCGATCGCAGTACCCAGTCCTTTTCCTGCACCTACGATAAAAATTGTTTTTTTCATGATAAGTTCCTCCTATTAAATGCTCTTTCCGAGCTGATATGCTTGATGTGGACAAATGTTTCTTTTGGTTATATTGAGTGTACCGTAGCCTTTTCCGATAACCATTCCCAAGTCCTCAAATTCCATATATTTGCATATCCTCTTTTATTACCACTGCTTTTAAGAACGAGTATCATCATATTTCCACCTCAGCAATATTCGTTTTTGTATCAGACGGGTTTGGAATTTTTAGCCATTTTCCGCTTAAATAACAGCTCCAAGTGATTATAAATCCCATGCCAAAACCAAATATCCCATTCCACCAGATAATCGTATGACCGAGGAACTCGCTGTATCGGAACAGATATGTCACAAGCACTCTCATGCTCAGTGCTGCTGTTGCAACGATCATCGGCAGACCACTGTGATTTGAGCCTTGAAACACGCCAAAGATCGGGATATACATTGACAGCACAATATTGATCAGTGCGATCGCTCTTAAATGTGCAAGGCAGTATTCCGCAGCCTGCTCACTCAGATTAAACAGCGTGATGATATTCCCGGCAAATATCCAGATTACTGCCGAAATGATGAACGTCATAATCAGCGATATGATGAATGTCTGCCGTACACCTGTTTTGACACGCTCCGTCTTTCCTGCACCGATGTTCTGTCCTGTATAGGTCGCAAGAGTAGTTTGGAATGCGGTACATGGCAAATTAAGGTACATTTCTATCCGCTGTCCCACGGTAAACGAAGCTATCATTGTCTTGCCGAAATCGTTGACTGCCCTCTGAATAAAAGTCAGACCGAATGAAACTACGATAAGCTGCAAACATATGGGGAATCCAACCTTTGCAGTAGCACCCACAAGATTGTTGTCCCATTTGTATTCGTTCAGCTTGAAACGGAACAGCAGATATTTCTTTGACATATAGAAATAAGCTGCCACGAACGAAACTGCCTGCGAAATATCCGTAGCGATTGCTGCGCCTGCCACGTCCCATTTAAAAACTGCCACAAATAGGAAATCAAGCCCGATGTTCAGTACCGAGGAAATCAGCAGAAAGTACAGCGTTGCCGCACTGTCACCGACTGCTCGGAGAATTGCCGAAAAGATATTGTACCCAAACTGGAATACCAATCCGATTGCATACCACCTGAAATAACTAACCGTTAAATCTAAAATGCTTGTATCAACATTCAGGATATAGGTGTAAGCAGATCTTGCTGATATAAATGCAGCAATCGTAGATATAACACCAAGTATCATCAGAAAAAGAATGCCTGTAGAAGCGTTTGCTCTAACCTTTTGCTCATTTTTCGCTCCGAAATGTTGTGCCACCACAACACCGTTTCCTGCGGAAAATCCTGTAGCAAGTGCAAGGAACAGAAATGCAAAGCTGCCTATTGTTCCGACCGCTGAAAGTGCGTCCTCGCTCAGATATTTGCCAACGATGATCGTATCAACGGTATTGTAGAGCTGTTGTAAAAGAGAGCCTGCCAGTACGGGGAGCGAGAAAAGCAGTATGTGTGTCCACTGACTTCCCTCCGTCATTGTTTTTGACTGCAATACTATCACCACCAATCAAACAGACTTTTACCGAGGTCAAGCACATAGAATGCGTTCATTTCTTCTTCCGTAAGTTCAAAGTCAAGTAAATCAAAATTCTCTCTCATGCGCTCAATATGTGTTAATTTCGGAATGATAATAATATCCTGTTGATACAGAAAACGCAAACCGACCTGTGCTGCGGTCTTGTCATATTTTGCACCGATCTCCGCTAATATGGGATTGCGGAAAAATCCGTTTCTGCCACAGGCAAGGGGCGACCAAGATTCATGTACTGTTCCTTTTTCGTTAAGCAGCTTTCTCAAATTCTTCTGCTGTCGGAAGATATGTGTTTCCACCTGATTGACCGCCGGAATGACAGTACAGTTTCCCGTCAGTCGTTTGAAATGATCTTCCAGAAAGTTTGCTACACCGATTGAACGAAGCTTGCCTGCTTTGTATGCGTCCTCCATTGCACGATAAATTTCAAGATAGTCTGCCGTCGGCTCGTGGATAAGCAAAAGGTCGATGTAGTCCATATCAAGCACTTTCAGCGAGCTGTCTATCGACCTCACCGTATCGGAATATCCTCTGCCACCCCACAGCTTCGTGGTGATAAAAACCTCATCTCTTGCAAGTCCTGACTTTTTTACTGCCTTGCCGACTTGCTTTTCGTTACCGTAG
This sequence comes from uncultured Ruminococcus sp., assembly GCA_947177205.1. Classification (GTDB taxonomy): domain Bacteria; phylum Bacillota; class Clostridia; order Oscillospirales; family Ruminococcaceae; genus UBA3855. The sequence continues at coordinate 29,921 of CAMWTO010000009.1, forward strand.
CACTGCGCCGTGTCAATCGAACCATAGCCGACATTTCATTGGCATTTGGACACCATTATTCAATGTTATAGTGTTTCCCCCTCTCAGAAATATTCAATTTGGTCTTGCCTTTATATCCATTATAGTGTATAATAGTGATAAAGTCAAATACCAATTTACTTAGGAGGTCATAAGTGAATGATTATGTTAAACAATAATCTGCATATTTTTATTACTGCTGCTCAGACGGGCAGTTTGACCGAAGCGGCAAAGAAGCTCTATGTTTCGCAGCCTGCAATCAGTCAGGCAATCAAAAAACTGGAGGAGGAGCTGAATATAAAGCTATTTATCCGTAACAAAAGAAGCAATCTGATACTCACGAATGTTGGAAAAGAAATATTAGTCCTCGCAAATCAAATGTATGCCCTTGAAAACAGACTGTATCAGACGGCTTATGAGGAAAATCACATGATGGGAGGTATTGTTCGTGTGGCTTCTGTTCCTCTTGCTACTGCACTTATCCTGTCCCATGTCCTTCCTGTTTTCAAGAAACAGTTTCCCGATGTAAAGATAGAACTGTTTGAAAGCGATCCGCTGGGTGTAAAAAATATGGTGCTGGATTATAAAGTAGATATGGGTATCAGCACTTCTCCTTACCTTGGTCTTGCACATAAATACCTGATGACAGATTGTATTGTTTCTATCAACCGTGATCGTTCAGTAAATCTGAATCTATCTGAAGATACCTCAGATCTGATTTTATGCCATGTGGCATACGAATCTATCAGTGAACAACTCAGGGGAAGAAATATTGATTTTACGCATTCAATGATTGTAGAAGCGGCAAGCACACAAATCAATATGGTAGCGAACGGAAATGGTACAGGTGCAATATCGGGACTTATGCTTTCAACCATACCCAACGAGCTTGTGATTGGTGAGGTCAAGCCAGCAATGGAAATGGAAATAAGTTTAATCACACATGATTTTAATGAGCTGTCTACGGCTGCGAAGTGTATATCAGATATGATTTTGGAAAGAGCAGTAACAGAATAGTCACAAAAAGCGATGTACTCTTAATTAGAGAGCATCGCTTTTGTGGTTTATTCACATTTACATATTTGCCCATAGTTATCATGTCAACTTAAAGAAATTAACGATTTTAATTTTCTTCTTTTGAGCCATTCTCACAGTTTGTCCTATTCCGCATCTTTGTCTGCTCCAATGGTGAACAGACAGAAAAGTAATCGTAGTAAAAAAAGACTGAATTATACTGTATTATTTACCTTGCCAATACGGTGAAATATACATCGAAACATTCCTATAAATGCTGTATGAAAATGCATAATGCTCGATTCATGGAGCTTGCTAATTGTTGTTTCTGTTATTGTGATACTAACTTTTATCTTAATTGTCACAAAATAAAGCAAAAAATGAAAAGCGTATCATTCTTCCTTAGTTTGCACGGGAGATGATATGCTTTTTTATTTATCGGTATAGGATCACTTTGGATTTGTCCATTGTTCACTTTAAAAAATGTCAGCAGGAGATAGCGTATATGGGGCAGACAAAAATATACAGAATTATCTCGAAGAAAAAGATAAAAAATATATGTTTGCAGTATCAGGAAAAGAGTACATATGGATTAGATTCAAAAAATACTCGGTAAAAAAATCAGGGAACAGCTTGACGAAAATAATTGGACAAGAATCAGTACCGGGTACCGAACAAAAGGAAAAAAATATTTGAATGGCAATATATTGCAGTCAACTGTGTTGACAGCAGTCACAGAAAATATCTGAATAGAAGAATTCGTAAAAACTGCCGGAATACGGTAGACAATTGAAATGAAGGGAGAAACGGAACTGGATCAGTATGAAGTAAGGAGTCATGAAGGCTGGCATAAACATGTTATATTAGCTTGTACTGCATATGCTTTTCTGACAGTGCTGAGAGAACAGCTTCAGGAAATTCCTGCTATGCCAGCTGTATTTGAAAACATAATGAACGAATTTTAAAAAAGAAAAAATCAAAGTCACTGTCAGCAAAACAGAAATACAACACATTATAGCTGATTTTATCTATCCTGCAAATTTTGATTTCTTCTTTCGGATTCAATATATAAAGTGGAAATTAAAGCATCAGTTAACTGCTTCTGTCTGTCATTAGAAGTCCAGTTTTTTACAACTGTAATGCTAGAAAACTACTACAGTACCCCTTCTTTGTTTGTTGCTTGGTTCCTCGATTACTTTTGTTATTTTCGCTATCTACTTAATAGGTGGCGAGTTATCTGATAAATATGCCTCCTAGCAATTCTAATAATTCTGTGTATGGTCTAAACTCTCTCTGATGCCAATCTCCTGTTTCTTTTTCTGAATGATCCATTTTAATTTACTGTCTACATGAGATCCCATTTTCTTTTGTTCCTGATGATAATCTTCATCAATGATTCTGCTCAGTCCAACAAATAATCTGA
>CAMWTO010000010.1 GCA_947177205.1 uncultured Ruminococcus sp.
CTCCGGACGGTTATGAAGTTGCAACAGATATTACATTTGTAATTGAAAATGGCAAGCTGACAACCGTAGACAGCAACACAGTTGCAGAGGATGAAATCATTGTTATGGTTGATGAAGCAACCAAGGCAACTGTCAAGATTGACAAACAGGATGTATTTGGTGAAGAGGTAGAAGGTGCAACCCTGACACTTACTGGCAAAGACAAGAACGGCAATACTGTTACATTTGAAGAAGATTCTCTGACAGTAGGCGGAAACGGCACAGCAGTCAATACTTCTGGCGAAGAATTAACATGGATTTCCGGCAATGGTATCACAGAAATCAGCAATCTGCCGGACGGCACTTACACATTACATGAAGTAACTGCTCCGGACGGTTATGAAGTTGCAACAGATATTACATTTGTAATTGAAAATGGCAAGCTGACAACCGTAGACAGCAACACAGTTGCAGAGGATGAAGTCATTGTTATGATTGATGAAACAACCAAGGCAACTGTCAAGATTGACAAACAGGATGTATTTGGTGAAGAAGTAGAGGGCGCAACCCTGACACTCTTTGGCAGAGACAAGAACGGCAATACTGTTATATTTGAAGAAGATTCTCTGATAGTAGGCGGAAACGGCACAGCAGTCAATACTTCTGGCGAAGAATTAACATGGATTTCCGGCAATGGTATCACAGAAATCAGCAATCTGCCGGACGGCACTTACACATTACATGAAGTAACTGCTCCGGACGGTTATGAAGTTGCAACAGATATTACATTTGTAATTGAAAATGGCAAACTGACAACCATAGATAGTAATACCGTTGCAGAAGATGATGTAATTGTCATGATTGATGAAGCGAAAAAGGAAGAAACCACAACATCTCATGGCGAAGTTGTTTTACCTATTGATGGTTCTGAAACAACAACATCTCATGGTGAAGGGGATAGCTGGTTCGAATGGTCTGAAACAACAACATCTCATGGCGAAGTTGTTTTACCTATTGACGGTTCTGAAACAACAACAGCTACAACGAAAGAATCCGCTGCACCAGCAAGTGAAACAACTACTACAGAAACAACAGCAACTACTACAACCAATACTGAAACGACTACCACTACTGACACAACTACTACGGAAACAACAACTACTACAAATACTACCACACTAATTTCAAGTTCTTCCAGCACAGCAAGAACAAATACAGTAAAAACAAATACTAACAACACAGTTTCAAGATCTACTACACCTGCAACAAACAGAACTACTTCCAACAATACAACAGCAAGTGCTAGCCCGAAAACAGGCTCTAAGGAGATTGAAGTAACAATTAGTTTACTTGCAGTTTCCGGAATCGCACTCTTCCTGACACGCAGAAAAGATGATGAATAATCTGATTTGCAAATAAACAGATACAAGAAGAACGGCAGTTTTGCCGTTCTTCTTATTCTATCAAATTCTATCAAAAATTCTATCAAAAAAGTCTAGCTTTTCACTGGACTTTTCTGACAAACTGAGCGTGTTATGCAGAAACATAACACGCTGTTTGTTGTGAATTTTTTAATCTTATTTATTCATCATTTGCCCATTCTGCCAAGTCTTTACACTGCATAAAAACAGAATCTGTGTGTATTCCGGATCTTGTGCGGATGCCATGATAGTTTCCATGTCCGCCTGGTGCAGATCAATCATGCAAATTTCATGATAATGCTGAATCAGGAACGGAATCATGCAGTCTGCGAAATCATCTTTGTATAATAATAATTTCTTATGATTGTCCAAATTCGTCCGGATTACAAGCTTTTCACAGGGTTCTCCCAGATAATAGCGATATAAATCCGGATCGTCGTTTTCGGATTCCAGGACAGAAATATCATGCAGACTGTCCCGGCTTCTGGCTTGCCCATTCTGGTCATACGCCTGGATTTCCGTAATCTCTGCACCGGTTTCATAGTAATAACAATCCAGAATATCCGGCTTGACGGCATGATAAAGCGTTTCCTGATACAAATCTCCCCGGAAATCCATGTTCAAATGCGAAATAACATAGCGCTGATAGGGAACAGGTGCAAAGCCCATTTTCTGAATTGCCGACTGATAGACGTAATATGCCCCGTAACTCGTCCAGTGCGAATCTGTCCTGTAATAGATATAATCTTCTTTCAGGGAACGCAAAATATGATACGTGTCAATGCACCGGATGCCGCTTTCTGTTTCGGCATAGACTTCCTTAATGAAACTCTCCTGGTCGGATGTCGGCGCATTCGCCGGGAGCTGACTTTCGTAGATGCCTGCCGCCGTTGGGACAAGAATGAAATACATCGGAACATTGGCTTTTTCGTAACACTGATTGATAAAAGATGCATCCGGCTGTGTGTCGCAGACGAATTTTTCCATCAAACCTTGTTTGGTGACATACACATCCTGGATCATCTTTTCGCCGATTAACAAATTTGCCTGATTCTTAATCTGGAACAGATCATCATGAAAGCCCACATGCTTTTGTAAATAATATTCCAGATCTTCACCCCATTGACCACTGACAAAACCATCCCAGGAAAAAACCGGAAAATCCGTCTTGTCAAATTCCTGAATTGTCTGTATCAGTATCATTCCATAAACAAGAAAAATCACAAGAATGACTCTGTAATATAATTTTGATAACTGGTGCAATTTTTTCATGAATAGCTCCTGCAAAATTTAATTCAATTTATCTGATTTCCTGAAATGTAAATTCATACGGCGTGATATAAGATCGTCTGCGTTCTAAGCGTTCATAAATATAATTCATCCATTCATGATCAAAAGAAAAATTTTCATCTTCTAAGAAACGATCATCCAGGATAACTTTATCCGGCGCATATTGTTTCAGGATTTCTCCGTCACAGGAAAATATTTCATGCATTTCCGCAATGCAAATCCCATGATGTTCCAGAATTTTCAGAAAAGCTTCCGGACATTCCCGGATGACCAGTGCGACCGGATAATATCTTGAAATAAAAGCAATTTTCTGATTCTGGTTATGATCATAGACAAGATACCAGTTTTTTCCCTGATCATCAAAATCACAGGTAATATTCTGCGACTCCCGGATCTGTTCCCATGGAAAATCAGAAATAATATCCTGATTCCAGGAGAATTCTGAAAATTCCGTACGCCGTCTGGATGCAGATAATCCCTCCGCAAACACTGTTGTTAAATCATGTATCCTGCTCATAATAATTTCTCCTTTCTGATGATTCTAAATTCTAAATTAGTAAAAACAGCATTGTGTTCTCTTCCTGTTTCTGATATACCATGAATGCCATACAGAAAACCAGGAGTGTGCCGAAGAACACCGGCTTAAAAAATGCCATTTTTTTCCCGATTTCCGCCTGGCTGAAACGTTCTTCAATATTCCGGAACAGATCCGTTGCAATGTAAAAGCCGATTAATAATAATCCCAGATAAGACACAAAATAATACAGACCGTTTCTGTCCGTCAGTCCGTCCCCGAAACCAAGCATGGCTTTCCAATAAAGCGCCGTCTGGGAAAAATTCTCCGAGAAGAACAAAACCCATAGAAATTGCAGGAAAATCCCGGAACTGATCCCGCTACATACAGGGTGTTTCCGGATGAAATGTTCTTCCAGAAATAATTTCTCTGACAGCAGACAAATTCCGATTAACAGTCCCCACAACAGAAACTGTGTTCCTGCGCCATACCATGCACCAATCAGGACTCCCATCAGGACAAAACCGGCACAGGCAAGAAAATTTTTAAAATTATTTTTAAAATTAATCTTTGGGAAACAGCTCCGGAAATTTTTTTCAAACCACGCCAGCAGAGTACAGTTCCAGTTCTGCATAAACGCCATCACACCGGATGTAAAAAACGGATGATTGAAATTTATGGGAAGATCATAGCCGATACACCTGCCCAGTCCCCTTGCCATTTCAGAATACCCCAGTAATTCAAAATACAGATACATCGAGAATGTTATTGTCATCAGCCACGCCGTGAGCATACTCATTTCCTGCGGTAAAATTTTCCGGAGCTGATAAAATACATACCCGAATGTATCAGCTAAGACCACTTTTTCAGCCAGTCCCTTAATAAAAATTGCCATTCCGTCACTGAGTGCCATGATATCCTGTCTGAGATTCTCGGATTGCTTTTTAAAAATTTCATAAGGCATGAAAACCGGAAACAAGACTAGATAACTGCCGAGCCGGAAAAAATTCCGTTCTGACGGATGATGTTTTTGATAAATCCCCAGAAGATAACCAATCCCCTGGAGCGTCCGGACAGCAGTCCCGACAGGGAAGCTATCTGCTTTATGTCTCAGATAGAGCAATAACAGAATCTGTAATCCCACAGAGAAATATAAAATTATCCCGGATAAAAAACGGTGTTTTTTCTGTTTTTTGAGAATTGCAAGCAAAATTCCGACGGCATACACATAACAAAGCTGTCCGGTCAGGAGCAGGAGCGACGGCCATCCCCCCCGGCCGTACGACAAAAAACTGCCAATCCATATATACATCTGTTTGCTTTTTCCGGGGATGCAGTAATAGACAATCAGAAATAACGGCAAGCCGAACAGCAAAAAACGGAGCGATACAAGTAGCATATCACAAAATCCCTTTCTGTTCCTGCTGATAGAACTGTTCTGTGATTTCCTTGAATTCTTCTTTTGTCATCCTGGAATTGAGAATTTCCAGAAGTCCGGATGAGGAGAGCATTTCCGGAAGTTGCAACATTCTCTGGAATGCTCTGCGTCTTTCTGCGCTGTCCGGTCTGCCATTGAATCCTGCAAGATACAAATCCGTCTTTGTGATCTGTTCCCCGGATGGCTTTTCTTCCGTGAAAACACCGGCTTTCCGGAATGCCTCCCGCAAAATCCCGGAATCAATTCCCTCTACGCCAAGCTTGCCCTCGGCAGATGGTTTGGCTTTGCGTTTTTCTTTTCCGAAAATATCCGGGATGTAAATATGCCGGATATCGCCCTCCGGGACAGCGCCCCGGATATAATTCCGGATCTGGAATCCCGCTCTGTCAGAATCTGTTACAATCAAAATGCCTGTCGTCTTTGCATAATACCGGATTAATTCCAGTAATTCCGGATTTTTATAAATCTGGAAACCATTTGTCTGGAGAATCACTGCTTGCACAATGGATGCAAGTTTGATTTTATCATATTTTCCCTCTACAATAATTGCCTGTCTGACCTGGAGCATGGAAGAGCCTCCTGTATATATTATAATTATAAATTATTATTTTAAGATAATCCCAGCATTTCTATGATTGCTTGTTCAAATAACACTCGCTCATCTGCCGTGCCAGCGTGCATTTTCTGTTCACATTCGCACAGGATCTGCAAACATCCGGCAATCTGTTCCGGAGACTGTTTCATGCTGTCCTGGAATGCCCTTTCTGCCATAAACCGGAACGCATAGCCAAAATCCTCCATCATGTCCTGAACGGTCTTGTTTTCATACCGGGCGGCGCAGGCTCTTTGCATGTCAATCATACTCCCGGCAATGACTGCCATCAGATAGGACATATCCAGACGACGTGCCAGAAGATCATCCACAACGTGCATGGCATCTGCTGTTTTGTGTCTTAAAATTGCATTGGTAAGCATATATACCGTTGTTTCCAGGGATGGGACAACCATTTCCCGGATTAATTCTACTGTGATTTTCTGATTTTCGGTATTCATATCTGTATCCGGATCTGTATCCAGATAAGAACAGAGCTTATCCAGTTCGTTCCGGATCAGCAGACTATCACAGTTGCAATATGTCGCCAATAACTGCGCCGCCGGACGTTCCATCTCACAGCCACGCTTCTTCACAGTTGTTATTATTTCCGTTGTTAATTGTGAAACAGTTTTCAGATCCAAACAAATAGCAAGACCGTTCTTGTCGATGTAATTCCATAATTTCTGATTCTGTCCCACTGGTTTCCGGTTCTTGCCAGTCTTTCCGCCGTAAATATCAAATCCCGTGACATCAAATAGTAACACTGTCTGCGGCGGCACTTCTTCCAGGATTTTCAATAAATTTTTTCTCTCAGATTCCCGGAGCTGATCCATGTTGCAGTCATGAATATAAATGCAGTTATATTCTGTGAACATTGGACATAACTGAATTTCGTCCCCTAACTGCTCTAAATTCAAATTCTGTCCGTCAAGCTTTGTAAGATTCTCTGTTCCTCCCATTGCTTTCCGGATGAATTCCACTGCCTGCTGGACTCGCAGAAGATCGCTCCCATAAACATAATATAAATTCACAATCTGCTTCCGGATTTGCTCCCGGAGCGATTTGATATCAAGAATTGTCATATAATTCCCTCACATTGCATCTGCCGTCTTCTGCGATAGTAATCTCCAAAGCATTCCTGCCAATATACGTATATGCATCTTTCTGCATACTGTAAAATTCATTTTCATCCGGAATAATCAAAATGCCGCAGTCCGGCTGAATGCTGTCACTCTTTCCGTAAATCGTCAGAATATCCGGATTTTTGTCAAGATCAGCAAAGTTTGTCTTCTCATTCGTACAGAGAAACAGATTATTTTGATAGATAATTTCCAGTCTGTTTTCCTGGATTTTCAGCAATGCCCCATGAAATAAAATTTCCTGCGCATCGAGAATGTCATAATCCGGCAAGCCGGATGTTAATTCTGATTCTGAATCTATTCCCGAAGTCAGTTCTTTCCGAAGATAATACCCGTCAGACGGTTCTGACAGGGATTCCCGGTAGGATCTCAGAATTTTTTCGCCTGGCTTGTTGCAGTAAATTTCCCGGATCTGTTCTGTGCCGGTTTCTTCCAGATAAGCCGCTGCCATCTCCGCATTGCTCACATGTCCGGACATGTCAAACAAAATTGCCTCTGTTTGATTCCGGACTACAATCACGCAGTTTGTTTCCTCGCCAAGAATGGCAATTTTCAGTTCCTGTGTCTGCATGAAATTTTCCACAGAAACAAATACGCATGTGGTGACAAGTTCCAGGGTGACGAAAAAATTTGTAAATTTTCTGTCCCGGATGATCATCTGAACCAGGATCACAAAGACCGTTCCGGCTAAAATCAGAAATTTCAGAATTTCGCTGTGCAATGACACATGCGTCCAGGGAAGTCCGGACAGGAAATCAGAAATTTTAAGAATGATCCCGCCGAGCATGTCCGCACCGGAACAGCAAAGATCCGCCAGAAATCCTTCACAGCCGAAACACACAGCGACAGCGCCCAGACACAGCATCAGCATGCAAATCGGCACAAGCAGCAAATTACTCAACGGCGAAATCAGAGAAATTTCATCGAAATAAAACACACTCACAGGCAGAATCACAAGAAATACCCAACAGAATGAAACAATATTTTTAAAAATATTTTTAAAAATTTTATGTTTTATTGTATAGTCTCTCTTTTCCGGCTTCGTCATGTAATTGGCAACAACGCCGATCCCGTATGCACCTGCACAAGACAGCCAGAATCCTGCATTCCAGATCACAAACGGATTTTCCAGACCCAGAAATAAAACGGCAATCCCCAGAGAATTCAGCGTATCCGGTTCACGATAGAAAAGCTTCGCACTCTGTGAAAGCAGGATCATCACGCAAGCACGTTTCACGGAAACCGTCCCTCCGACGCAGATGGCAAACAAACCGCAAGTACTTCCGATTATCAGAAATGTCAGTTTGCGCCCGGCTCTGCATTTTTTCAAGAGAAATTCCAGACATGCCGCCAAGAAATCCAGATGCAAACCAGATACCGCCAGAAGATGTCCTATGCCCGTGCGATAAAGCGCTTTCTTCATGTGGCGATCCATTCCGGATTTGTCCCCGAACAGCATCCCCGTCAGGAAACCGCCTGTTTCTTCCCCCATCTGGAATTGCAACCGCTCTGTCATGTCCGTTCGCCAGTGATAAATCGAATAAACCAGATTCCGGAATATGCGCTGTATGCCGGATTTTTCAGAATTTTTAAATTTTTCTACCGAAAGAATTTCCGTCAGAAAATTAAATTCCAGAAAAATATTTTTCCCCCGGTAATATGCTTCACTGTCAAAGCCATAACTCCCCCGGATCCTCTCCGGAATGCCGGAAATTGTCATCTGATCGCCGTAATCTGCATTCTGATCCTCACAGAATAAATGAATCCTGATGCCGTCAGATTCCGGATCTTCTTCAAAATGTCCTGTCAGAATATAGCCTGTATAACTATTTTGATAACGGGATAATTCTGTAACTTCCCCCGTGAAAACAACTTCCTGCCCGGCATAACGCTCCTGTTTTACAATTTCCCGGTTCATGATTTCTTCATGATGCCAATAACTACAGCACGCTATCAGGCATGACAACGTGCTGCATAACAGATATTTCCAGACAGTTCTATTCCATAATATCACGATTCCTGCAAACAGAACAATACCTGTGCACAGAAATATCCTGAACTGGACAACCGATGCCATCAGCAACCCTAGCAGATATGAAAATCCGATCCAGACAGCCGGTCTTTTCATGTCACTGTTTTTTCTGTTGTCTGTTCTGTTTCTCCGAAAAACAATGGCAGTTTTTCAAGATAAATAAGATCTTTCCGGTCGGCGGCATCGCCTTCCGCAAGCACTGCCGCTTTCCCGGCGACGATTCCGCCGGCTTTCTGCACAAGATATTCCAGTGCCCGGAGCGATTCGCCGGTACTGATGACATCGTCAATAATCAGCACTCTCTGATTTCTTAACAGCTCTGCTTTTTCGCCATCCAGATACAATACTTGCTGTGCCTCTGTCGTGATGGATTTCACATTCACAGAAACAACATCCTGCATGTATAATTTCACGGATTTCCGGGCAACAATGTAATTTTTGCCGCTCTGTCTTGCCATTTCATACGCAAGGGGAATTCCCTTGCATTCTGCGGTCAGCAGAACATCAAATTCCGGTGCTTTCTCCAGTAATTTCGCAGCACTTTTCACGGTGATTTCCACATCCGAGAACATAATAAATGCGCCGATCTGCAAATTTTCATGGATCGAACATTTCCGGAGTTTTCTGGTACAGCCGGCAATCTGCATTTCATAGAATTCAGCCATTTTCAATTACTCCTTAGCCAAGCGACTGCTCGCCCCAGCCCATTTTCTTCCCTGCCACCATGTGGAAATGCAGATGCATTACACTTTGTCCGGCATCCTCACCGCAATTAGTAATCACACGATAACTGTCAATGTTTTCTTTCTCTGCCACTTCGGCGATTGCCTCAAATATTTTCGCAACGGACTGGGAATTCTCCGTATTGATCTTCTTTGCACAGCAGATATGCGTTTTCGTGACAAACAGATAATGCACCGGTGCAATCGGCTGAATATCTGCAAACGCATAGACTTCGTCATTTTCATAAATCTTTTTGGACGGGATCTCTCCTGCAATGATCTTGCAGAAGAGACAGTCCGGATTCTGATTTGTCATACTAAAATCCTTTCTGGAATTATTTTATTAATTCTGAAACAGTCTGTTCCAGTGCGGCAAATGCTGTGTCAAGCAATTCTGGCTTGCCGATACCTGCCATTGCCTGATCCGGACGTCCGCCGCCCTTACCGCCAGTGATAGCGGCTAATTTCTGGACAATCTTCCCGGCATGTGCGCCCCTTGCGACAGCTTGCTTTGTGCAGACGCAATATAACTGATTTTTGTCACCGTTCACGCCTGCCAGTACAGCAATCAATCCGGATTCCCCGGCTTTATCCCGGATCTGATCGCCCATGTTCCGGAGCATATCAGCTCCCGCATTCTCAATCTTTGCAGAAACAATCTGTAAATCATGGCAGGACTTTGTCTGTTTCAAAATATCATCTATCGCACTGCCTGCCATCTTCTGACGCAGGGAATCTACCATCTTTTCAGATTCTCTTAACTGTGCCGTCAATGCGGTACATCTTGCCGGCAATTCTACATAGTTATTAATCTTGAATATTTTTGCACTCTCCTGGAGTGTATTCTGCAACTGATTCAGCAATTCCAGTACGCCTTCGCCCGTAACTGCCTCGATTCTCCGGACACCGGATGCTACAGAACTTTCTGACACAATCCGGAACAAACCGATATTTGCCGTATTCGTTACATGTGTACCACCGCAGAATTCCACGGAAACATTGCCGGCACTGACAACCCGAACAACATCGCCGTATTTTTCACCGAATAATGCCATTGCGCCAAGTTTCCGGGCTTCTTCAATCGGCATTTCACGGACATCCACCGAGATTGCATTTAAAATCCAGGTATTGACTAATGTTTCTACACTTTGGATTTCCTGTGTTGTCAAGGCGCTGAAATGCGAGAAGTCAAAACGGCATGCCTTATCATTGACAAGCTGTCCTGCCTGGTGAACATGATCGCCGAGCACTTCCCGAAGCGCCGCCTGCAACAGGTGTGCCGCTGTATGATTTCTCATAACACGACTGCGGAATTTCGTGCAGTATTTGGCTGTTGCCTGGTCGTTCACATGCAATGTGCCTTTTTTCATGTAGCCGACATGCAGATAATGTCCGTTCTCGTCTTTCGACACAGACTCCACACGGAAAATAGTATCCTCATCCTGAAAAATTTTGCCATGATCTGCAGCCTGTCCGCCACTCTCTGCATAGAGTACTGTCTGATCTAATACTAATACAGCTTTTTCCTGTTCGGTCACAGAATCCGTCATTGTCTGGTCTTTCAGAATTGCCAGAATTTTCACTGGGATTTCATTCTCCTGATAGCCTTTAAATTCTGTCTTTGGCAAATCCAGCTTTACGCTGTTATCTGCCCAGGAAGAACTTGCCTTTGCGGCATGGTCAGCTTTGGCAGTTTCACGCTGTTCCTTAACGAATACACGATAGCCTTCTTCATCAACACGGAAACCTTTTTCTGCTGCAATCTCAACTGTCAGATCAAACGGAAATCCGTAAGTATCACTCAACTTGAATACATCACCACCGGACAGCACTTTTGTTTCTGCCCGATTCATCATCTCCGCCAACAGCTCCATGCCAATGCCAATTGTTTTAGCGAATGCTTCTTCTTCGACCTGGATAATTTTCTTGATATAATTTCTTTTTTCTTCCAGTTCCGGATAAGCGCATTTGTTCTCATCAATCACTGTGTCGCAGACTTCATGCAGAAATGTCCCCTGGATGCCGATCATTCTGCCATGCCGTGCAGCACGTCTTAATAATCTTCTCAGGACATAGCCTCTGCCCTCATTGGACGGTTGCACGCCGTCGCCGATCATGAACGTCGTAGACCGGATATGATCTGTAATCACACGGAGTGATACATCTGTATCGTGATTCTCATGATATTTCACATTGGCAATCCTGGAAATGTGTTTCATGATGTTCTGAACAGTATCCACTTCAAATAAGTTGTCCACACCCTGCATCACGCAGGCAAGCCGTTCCAGTCCCATGCCGGTATCAATGTTCTTATGTTCCATCTCGGTGTAATTTCCGTTGCCGTCGCTGTCAAACTGGCTGAATACCAGATTCCAGACTTCTACATAACGGTCACACTCACAGCCGACATGACAATCCGGTCTTCCACAGCCTTTTTCTGCGCCACGGTCAAAATAAATTTCCGAGCAGGGACCGCAAGGACCTGTGCCATGCTCCCAGAAATTGTCCTCTCTGCCCATGCGTACCATATGAGATTCTTCCACGCCGATTTCCTGCGTCCAGATATTATATGCCTCGTCGTCATTTTCGAAGACGGAACAATGCAATAATTCTTTCGGCATTTTCAGAACTTCCGTGAAAAATTCCCATGCCCACTGAATCGCTTCCCGTTTGAAATAATCGCCGAATGAAAAATTCCCCAGCATTTCAAAATATGTGCCATGTCTTGCTGTCTTGCCGACGTTCTCAATATCGGGCGTACGGATGCACTTCTGACATGTCGTGACACGAACATTGGGAGGGACTGCCTGTCCCAGGAAGAATTTCTTCAAAGGCGCCATGCCGGAATTAATCAGCAATAAACTCTTGTCGCCCTGCGGAATCAGCGAAGCGCTCGCCATTCTTGTGTGATTTTTGCTTTCAAAAAAAGATAAATACTGCTCACGCAGATCATTTAATCCTTTCCATTCCATGATAAACCATCATCTCCAGATTTTTTAAAATTTAATTATAAAATTCATCTCTAACAGTATAGCAGATTTTTCCCGGAAAGTCAATTATTTTCCGGAAATTTTTTCGCTGTCGGTCTGTGAAAAAGAACTCTCGGCTTTTTCACGGCATTTTCAAATTGTCTCAGATTTCTGGATAACGCCGCAATCGGCAGTCCCACAACGTTGAAATAATCTCCCTCGAGATAGCGCACAAGCAGTGCGCCTTTGCCTTGAATCCCGTAAGCGCCGGCTTTGTCGAACGGTTCTCCGGTATCCAGATACGCATTGATTTCTTCGTCAGATAATTCATAGAACGTCACTTGTGTCTCTGCCGTGAATACGCTTGATTTTGTGCCGTAATATAATGCCACACCTGTCATAACTGTATGCGTTTCCCCGGAAAGTTTCCGGAGCATGGCAAATGCGTCATCCCGGTCTTTCGGTTTGCCCATGATCTCATCATCCAGAATCACGACTGTATCACAGCCAATCACAATTTGATCCGGGAACAGATCCGCTCCGGCTTTTGCTTTTTTGTCCGCCAGAAACATCGCCGCTACTTCTACGGGCATTCCCTGCGGGAGCGTTTCATCTACAGACAACGGGCATAATTCAAAATCATCTGTGATAAATTTTAATAATTCCTGTCTTCTGGGTGAACCAGATGCCAATACGATCCCCATAATTTATAATACATCCTCCGGTCTGTAATCAGGCTTGATCACTAAATTTTTCTGATTCTCTGTAATTTCAATTTTATACTGTTCCTGCCATTCTTCCGGCGTGAAATCCTCCACGGAAACGGATACATGCGAAGGAGAACAGCCGATTGATTCTATTAACGCCTGTGCTAATTTCTCAGCGGCAAGCCGTTTCTGTTCTTCTGTTCTGCCTTTAAGCATTTTAATACTGATATGCGGCATAATCTTCCATCCTTTCTAAAAACTAAAAAAATAAATAATATAATTATTATACTATATTTTTGATAGAAATGCAAGCCCCTGCGCCAATTATTTTCTATTTCTGAAATTTTAAAATTTTTGAAATTTTTGCAAAAGTACTTGCATTTTTCCGGAAACCATGTTATAATATAATGGATTATATTTGGAAAAAAATTAAAAATCAGGAGATCTTTTTATGAAACTTGTAATCCAGAGAGTTACAGCGGCATCCGTTACCGTCAATCAGCAGATCATCGGACAAATCGGACACGGTTATCTTGTATTGCTTGGTGTTGGCAAGGACGACACGGAACAGACTGCTGAAAAATTAGCACAAAAATTAATCAAGCTCCGGATTTTTGCAGATGCAGACGGAAAGACCAATCTTTCTATCAAAGACATTAACGGAGAAATCCTGGTAATTTCTCAATTCACGCTCTATGCAGACTGTAAATCCAACAGACCAGGCTTCACCAATGCCGGAAAGCCGGAACTTGCCCGGCATCTCTATGAGTATTTTATCAATCTGCTGAAACCGGAAGTCAAATCCGTACAACACGGCGAATTCGGTGCGGACATGCAGGTACAGCTTTGCAATGACGGACCTTTTACGATTTTATTAGAATATTAAAATATTAGAGTATTTAAATTAAAAATATAAAATTTCAGAAACCAGGGGGGATTTTTATGCAAATTGGTGATTATCAGAACATTGCTGTCATTACCATCAGTCACGGGAATTATGTCAATCACTGGGTCTATCAGGCGGACAAAATCAATCCTGAAAAAAAACATGGATGGGATTCCATTGCCTTGTATCTGTCCGTCCTGCAACAGACGATTCTATATCCGGAAAGTCACAAACGAACCAACGGCGAAGATTATCATCTGTATTATATCCCTCTGGGAGATGAGATAAATATCGAAAAAGCGAAAAAAATCGCTTTGCAGAAACATTCCCAGTGGCACCAGCCCTGGAATTCATTCCCGAATTATGTCATCCGGTTTCTGTTCCGGAAAAAGAACCATTATCCATCGGAAGCACAGATCTTCCGGAAAGATTATCTCCAGTACATGCAATATGAAAAAAGTGATTATTTTATCTATTATCAGCAATCCGTTGCAGAACCGCTCCAGTATCAGAAAGAGACCGGAGAATTAATTGTCTGCTGGCATGGCAGCTCAAGAGATAAGATTGTTCAGGAAGTATTGCCACGTGTCGCAGAATTCTGGAAACGATTTCGGACGGCAGTATGGTCATAATTTAAAAAAATTAAAAAAATATTCAGATTATTACAGCAAAATTCTCCCATACTGGAAGTATGAAAAATATAACCAGTAACAGGAGAATTTTTGCAATGTATACTAAAAAAATTACAGCATTGGGAGCTGTTCTCATCACTGGGAATGCCGTCCTGGTGGCAAATCTCGCTTTCTATATGAAAAACAGTGCCTATTTGCAGACAGCATCTCAACAAAATCAGCTCACAGTAACCGCAGGTTCTGTAGAGGGAACAATCTACGACAGAAACTTACAACCGCTTGTCAATCAGGATTCCAGTTATTATGCATTTGTCAATCCCACGCCGGATTCAATTACGGCATTGCTCCCCCATATCCGGGAAATCATGCCAGTTCTGGAAGCTCTGCAAGATCCCGATTCAGAACCGTTCTGTTGTGAAGTCAATACAACGGAAATTCCTGATCCGGATATTACCATTCTGGAAGTCCCTGTGCGGTATTCTGAGAATTCCATTGCACCACATGTGATTGGCTACACGTTGGAACATACCGGCATTACCGGTTTAGAATCTGATTTTGATGAAATTCTTCGTCAGGAGGAAGATCCTATCAGTGTTTCTTATACAGTAGATGCCGTCCGGCAGGTGCTCCCCGGCGTGGAAGTCGACATATCTCCGGCGGAATATAAAAATCCCGGCGTTGTGACAACGCTTGACCGGAGAATTCAGGAAATCTGCGAAGCACAGGCAATCGAAAAAGGCGCAATTGTCGTAATGAATGTTCATTCCGGGGATGTTCTGGCAATGGCAAGCTTTCCGGATTATGCGCCGGATTCGATCGGGGATGCCCTTAGTAATCCGGATTCCCCCTTGATTAATCGCTGTTTATATGCCTATAACGTAGGATCAATTTTTAAATTAATGACCTGTGCGGCGGCATACACACAGAATTTGCAGGACTTCACGGCAGAATGTACCGGAAGCACACAAATCCGGAAACAAATTTTCCGGTGTCATGATCTCAGCGGACACGGCGCATTAACCATGAAAGATGCAATGATACAATCCTGCAACACGTATTTTGTACAGTTAAGCCAATTATTACAACCAGCTCTGATGCGTGAGACGGCACAGGATTTCGGATTTGGCAGACAGATTGTCCTATCCCGGAGCATTGTTTCATCCAGCGGAACGCTCCCCGGAATCAAAGATCTTTCCTTGCCGGCGGAAATGGCAAATTTCTGTTTCGGACAGGGATTATTAACGGCAACGCCTTTGCAGGTGACACAGATGACATGCGGCATTGCCAATAACGGAAATATGCCCCTTGCAAGACTTGTCAGGGGCATAATAAACACAGATCATTTGATTGAAAACGAGCGTTCTCCCATGTATGCCAGGGCAATCAAACGCAATGCCGCTTATTATCTCCGTGACATGATGGTTTCTGCAATCAATGAGAATCCCAATTCGAATGCCATCCCGGAGACAGTTTTTGCGGCGGCGAAAACATCCACGGCACAGACCGGACGTTACGACGAAGATGGACAAGAACTCTGTCATGCCTGGATCACAGGCTATTTCCCGATTGATGAACCGGAATATGCGGTTACTGTCCTGGTAGAAGACGGCGGTTATGGCAACACTGCTGCTGCTCCTATCTTCCGGGACATTGTGGATCAGATCAACGAAATTTCAGATTAATTAATATATGCTGGTCCAATCCGGTTCGCCACAAGCAGAATAATTGCGATACAAAGTAAGCTTTGGATCAGCACAAACCGGGTGACGACCTGTGTATCACTCCAGTTTTTATTTTTTCTTGCATGATCATGCAAAGGCGTCCGCAGATTCTTCATGAATTTTTTAGATTTTGTCACTCTCAGAATTGTCAGCTTTACCAATCCCAGACCGCCGTCCAGAAGCAGTACCAGGGCACACGGAATAAATAAAAACGGCATCCCGGTTAGCATAAATGCCACGGCAATTAATAAGCCGATAGATCTTGACCCGGCGTCACCCATAAGAATACTGCTCGGAGAACAGTTAAACCAAAGATACGCAATCAACATGAAAATAGCAATCCAAACAAACATAGAAATAGAACCGGATTCCGGAAAAAAAGTCCCTATGAACTGCATCAGGAAAAACACGCTTGTCAGTGTCACAATTGATAAACTTGCACACAGACCGTCCACACCGTCGGCGCAGTTGGTAACGTTAATGCTTGCCCAGATCAGAATAATTCCCAGAATAATATAAACCGGTGCAGGAATTAACAGCTCCAGCCCCAGGATTGGCAACAGAACCGTCCCACCATGAAAATAATAGACTGTGAACGAAACGCCGGCGGCAACAACAAGATCAATCAAACCTTTCTTGAGTTCTCCCCAAGGTGTTTCAGAAGCGTCGTCCAGGTAGCCGCTCATCATTTCCACAAATAGAGCAGCAAAATAAATAATATATTCGACCGTCAACGGCAGACAGACCACACCGGAAGCAATCAATGCTAGAATCAGAATGAGTCCAGCGCCCCTTGCCTTGCCCTTGGACAATGCGCCATTCACGGCGAATTCCCGTCCGTGGTCTTTGGGGAGAAACCGGGAACAGCCCAGAATCCCGCCAGCTGTCAGACCAAAACTGATCACTGCCGCCGCCAGAAACAATAAACTATCTCCTAACAGGTAATGACTTATCATAAATCCAGAATCCTTTCTGTATAAAAAATTAAATCAAATTAAAATTATTTTAAAATATTTGAATTTTTCTGTTTTTTTAATTAATAAACAATCATTCTTCTGTAATGCCTACGCCATACGATGCGGCATAGACCAAAATGTCCGCTCCATCTTCTGCATTGATGATCCCGTCCTGATTATAGTCTGCCAGATCCAGCCAGTCCGCATTCTGTTCCGGGTCTTCTCCTGCCCCTGTCAATGCTGCATATACCAGAATTTCCGCCGCATCCTGCGCATTGACTGTACCGTCCGCATTTACGTCGCCTAACGCTACATCCTGCAAATAAATAATATAATCCGTGTCGATCATGCCATCCTGCGAAACATGCAGTGTCAATTTATATTGCTCTGTAATATCAAATTCTGTTTCTGTTCCGGAATATAATGCTACTTCATCGCATGTCACTGTTCCGGTTGTCATCGGCAGAAACCCGATCTGGTTCACATCCGGCGCTGTGTTGCAGTGTGCCACATACTGGTGCGGTGCTTGTTCTGAAAATTGCAGATAGGACGCATAGCCGTCCTGGAGATACATCACGCTTGACAGCATAGCCTCCTGCACTTGATATGTTTTTTCAGAAATCGGATAAGTTTTGTCTTCTGTTTCTACATAAGCAGAAATGATAATATCTTCATCCGGCATTGCAAACGGTTCTGTATAAAGCATATATTCACTGCTGTTAATGCTGTAATAAATATTGCCTTGTTCCGGACTGCTCAGTGTGATCTCCTCCCCGACCGGAAGGGAATCACTCTGTTCTGAAAAGAGAATCACGCCTGCATCCTGTGTGAGCGCCCGCAGACAGATATTTCCTAATCTTGTGTAAGAAGAAATCTGCGTACCGTCATACATTGTATAACTGCTGGAAATTGGATCTTCCTCATAAATATCATGCCAGATCCGTCCGTTCGCACTATAGAAACTTTCTCCCGGATTGAAATCCCGGAGAATCATTTCTTCCGAAAGCATATTCTCACTGATCGTCACAGCACCATTTGGAGCTGTGACCGTGTTGCTTGTATAAGCTTCACAGGCAATATGCTGTCCGGAACTGCCGGAATACCGAACGACAACAGCAAATTTTTCACCCTCGGTCAATTCCACCGGCGTTGTCAGATCAACAATATGATAACCTGCTGTGGACAATGTTCCGGTTGTTGCCGGCGTGGCTGTACCGGATGACGGATTGGTATCTTTGATCAGATTCTCGTAAATATGAATGGTATATTTTTCCCCCGGCATCGGTGTGCAGAGCATGACGGAAGTCAGATAAGTATCTTTTTCCGCTGTGAATACATTTGAGATATAATCCACTCTGTCAGACTCTCCCACGGAAAAAGCTGTCCAATAGCCGTAATCGTCATGCTGATAAATCTGGTCATGTTTCTGCAAAGGTTCTGTTTCCAGATAATAGAATTCCGCCATGCCTGGATCTGCATAGGAAATCCAGAAATAGCCGTGATCATTTCCCCAATCAGGACCCCAACTGTTCTTGATAAGCCATGCGCCGTTCATGCCGGGATCTGTATTGAAATTCTCAGAAGAATACTGATCATCCCACCCGACAATCGTCACAGCGTGATAATTTCCGCCCGTTTTTTCATCTTGACCCAAGTAATAACCGAATGTTTCCGGATGATAGCAGGAAGTTTTGTTATAAT
Source organism: uncultured Ruminococcus sp. (assembly GCA_947177205.1). Lineage (GTDB taxonomy): Bacteria > Bacillota > Clostridia > Oscillospirales > Ruminococcaceae > UBA3855. Next base: position 18,703 of record CAMWTO010000010.1, read on the forward strand.
AACTCATTGAGACAGCATGTCCCTGATAGACCGCCTGCTTGACAGCATCCAGCTGTTCCTGGAAGGTATCGCCGCCGACATGATATGCCAGAACGCTTGCATCCGAAACATGATATTCTGCCACATCTTTCCAGGTATCCCAGTCCGCATCCGGATCAAGGACGGATTCATCTCCGAACGGGAACAGGGATTCCGAAACAGGACCAAGCCAGCCTGTGAGCATGGGACTTAACATGTAAAAATTTCCGCCTTGCTGAAACACGTCATCCAAAGTACCGCCGTTCTGAATCGGAAAACCGAATTTCTGCGAATACGTATAATAGGCAAGATGCCACTCTGACAGATTAATCCAGGGATGTTTCCGGATCAGATCCGTCTCCATGGAAGCAATGGCTGAAAAACTCCAGCATGTGCCGGTGGTTTTCTGATTTTTGACGGCACTGACCAGCCCTAATTTCCGAAGATCAAAATATGTTGGCAGAGTCTCGACGACTTCTGCGGCACTGGATTCATTTGCAGCGGATAACCTGCCGGAAGCAATGGCATTCTCATATTCCTGATAGGTGGAGAATTTTCCAATGTGCAGTGTGATATCCTCCTGAGATTCTTCCAGAAACTTTTCTGAAAATTCTTCCCCGGAATCTTCCGTACTTTCTATAATTTCTGTATTTTCTGTATTTTTTTCTTTTTCAGGCAATTCCTGAGATTCTTCTGCCGCCTGTACCCTGAAAGAATCTGTTTGCAGTTGTGGTGTTCCTGTTGCTGCGAAGATACCGCACAGCATACAGGCAAGTATCTTTCGTGTCCGCAAGATTAAACGCCTCCCGGTTGTTTCAATTTTTCAAAATTCAATTCCTGTGTCTGACATGCCTGTACAAATTCAAATCCGGATTCTGATTTTAATAATTCTGCGCAGGTATTGGCTAATTTCTGATTTTTAAAAATACCAAATACAGCAGAACCGCTCCCGGTCATAATGGCACATTCTGCGCCATGTGATAATAATTCCCGTTTCGCACGGTTGACATCTTCGCAGGATATGGCGGATTCAAACAGATTTCCGCAGCTCCTGCACAATAATCCCTGATCCTGGACCGCAATTGCTTTTAACATGTTCTCTGTGTCCGGATGTACCGGATTGACAAGTGCATCAATCGCACGATACGCCTCCGGCGTGGAAATGCTCTGCTTGCCTTTCAGAATGACAAGCGGCAAACCGTTCCAGGGCTTTAATCCGATTAATTTCTCCCCAATTCCCTGCGCAAATGCTGTTCCTCCTAACAGAAAGAACGGCACATCTGCGCCAAGCTGTACGCCCAGTTCTCTTAATTCCTGATTGGTATATCCTGTATGCAATAACTGATTCAGTCCGTAGAGCACCCCGGCGGCGTCAGCGCTCCCACCGCCCATGCCTGCCCCGGACGGAATGTGCTTCTCCAAACGGATTTTGACCCACGCTTTTTTGCCGGAATGCTGTAAAAATAATGCAGCAGCTTTGTATGCCAGATTTCGTTCATCGCAGGGAATGCCGGGCGTGTCACAGAACAGAAAAATTTTATGATCTCCCCAGAATTCTTCCAGAAGTTTCCTGGAATCTTCTTCAATCTCTGTTTCAAGATCCACCACAGACAAGCTTAGTATATCATATACAGAAACCAACTGAAAAATACTATCTAATGTATGATAATTCCGGTTTTGATGCTGAATCATTCCTGTGACATCCAGTGAAAGATTGATCTTTGCATGACATTTTATCTGTATTCCGGTATTGCTTGACACATTCATTGTTTATGCCTCTCCAGAAAGTCCGTGATCTTGCTGACTGCCTGCATCAGATGCTTCAAAGAATACGCATAAGATACTCTCACAAATCCTTCACCACTTGCGCCGAACGCATTTCCCGGAACAACAGCTACTTTTTCTTCTTCCAGTAATTTTTCACAGAATTCCTCACTTGTCATGCCAGTACATTGAATGCTTGGGAATACGTAGAATGCACCCTCCGGTGAAAAACAAGTCATGCCGATCCGATTAAACGCTTCTACCAGATAACGCCGCCGGATGTTGTATTCTTTTATCATCTGTTCTACTTCGTGATCGCAGGATTCCAATGCTGTAATTGCGGCATACTGGCTGACCGTCGGGGAACTCATGATAATATACTGATGAATTTTCAAAAGCTGTTGCGTCACAGGTGCAGGCGCACATAAATAACCTAATCGCCAGCCTGTCATGGCAAATGCCTTGGAAAATCCATTTACTAAGATTGTCCGTTCCTGCATACCGTCCAGTTCTGCAATGGAACAATGCTTTCTGCCATATGTCATTTCAGAATAAATCTCATCGGATAATATCATAATATTGGTTTCTCTGAGAACTTCCGCAATTTCTTCCAGGTCTTCCCTAGTCATGATTGCCCCTGTGGGATTGTTCGGAAACGGCAGAATTAATAATTTTGTCTTATCCGTGATCTTCTCCCGGAGTTCCTGTGCCGTTAATTTGAATTTATTTTTTTCCTGGGTGGCAATCGGCACGGGAATGCCGCTTGTCATTTCCACAATCGGCGCATAGCAGACGAAACTTGGTTCCACAATCAGAACTTCGTCCCCCGGATTAATCAGCCCACGAATGGCAATGTCAATGGCTTCCGAACCGCCGACAGTAATAATCATCTCATGTTCCGGGTCGTAATTCACATGAATTTTTTTATTCAGATATTTTGCAATCGCTGCCCGGAGCTGAATCATGCCGGAATTGGCTGTGTAGACAATTTTACGGCGTTCCAGTACATCAATTGCCTCTTTGCGGATGCTCCACGGCGTAGAAAAATCCGGTTCGCCCACACCAAGACTGATGACACCATCCATGGTTGCTGCCAGATCAAAAAATTTCCGGATGCCTGACGGTTTCATGCTTTGGACACGCTTTGACAGAATTGATTCATAATCCATACCCATTACCAGATCAGACTCCTTTCATCAAATTCTTCATCTTCAATTAAAATGCCTTTTTCTTTGTAGCGTTTTAATACAAAATGTGTTGCCGTTGCAAGAACGCCTTCCATCGCAGACAATCTCTGAGACACAAACATTGCGACATCCTTGAGACTCTCGCCTTTTACTGTCAGCGCCAGATCATACATGCCGGACATCAAAGAAACGCTTTCTACTTCGTCATACATCATGATTGTTTTCGCAATATCATCAAAACCACAGTCACGCTTTGGCGTCACACGCAATTCAATCAGTGCTTCAACTTCAGTACTCCTGGTCAGTTCTTCATTGACAATTGCCGTATACCCACGGATGACGCCTTTGGACTCCAGGGTGTGGATCTGCTCTGCAACTTCCTGTTCTGTTCTGCCAAGCATCCCGGCAAGTTCTGCATTGGACAGACGTGCATTTGTTTTCAATAAATGTAACAATTCGTTCATGATTCATGAAACCTCCAAATAAAAATATTCACAAGTTTATTATAAAAATTTATAGATTAATATAATAAGCATTATGATCCAGATAATACGCAGCATTTTCAAAGCCGCAAGATTTCGCCAGTGCCATCCCCTCCGGAATCCCTTTGCCGAGATCCTCCGGACAGTGTGCATCTGATCCGAATGTCAGAATCATTCCTCCCAGATCTTTGTATAATCTTAACAGCTGTTCGTCCGGGAATGGTCTGCCGTACGCCTGCCGATAGCCGGATGTATTCAGTTCAATGCCCTTTCCGTTCCGGATGACAGATTTCAAAATTTCCGCAATATAATTCCGGTAATCCTGCATAGAAATATCAATTCCGGCTTCTGCAAGATAGCGTACCGGATAAGTCAGATGTCCCAGAACATCATAACAATCATGTTTTGTGATCTCCAATAGAATCTGAAAATACTGTTCCAGCAGATCTCTTATATTCTCCTGCGGATAATCCAGAAAATAGAAATCCAGATAACCAGGCAATTCATGCAGGGAAGCAATGACAAAATCCAGTCTCTGATCCTGATATAATCTTTCGGCAAGCTGAAAATCTGCATTTGGTTCACCTAATTCTATTCCGTTACAGAAAATTATATCTTTGATCAACCTCGTCTCTTGATATTGCTTTGCATGATTTACGAAAAGTGATTGCCATCTATGATTTCTAAAAACAGAATTCTCAAAAACAGACGCATAATCAAAAAAATCTTCTTCGTTCCGGGGTTCTGTCTGATAAAACTCCTGCGGATAATATCGGCACAGCTCCACATGATCCGTGATTGCCCAGACTTTCAGACCGAGTTCTTCTGCCCTGATGTACATGTGGAAAGGATCTGCATCACTGTCCGGTGAAAGATTCGTGTGTGTGTGACAATCCAGTAACGGCAAGAAAAATCCCTCCTATTTTTTAATAATAATTGCACTAATTTTATTATAGCATACTTCTGTGACTTTTTCCAGACTTAATTTTAATTTTTACAAAAAATTTTTTTGTTCTTCACAAATTTGTCGCAACTGCATAAAATAGAGAATAAATTATCTTTTATTTTGTCATAAAATTGTAAAAACTGGAGTGATTCCCATGCCCGTGACCGCCGGTTTCCTGATTATTCTGCTTGTAATTGCCGCTGTGATGATTCTCGGCGCTGTGTTCCGAAAACCAACAGCAGAAAATCAAAATTTGTTAATGCCGTTTTCTGTGATCCTGGTTCCGGATCATCGCCCGGCAACAAAAGCATTTCTGGAATATTATGCCTCTCAGATTGCCTGGATGGACAGCAGTCTTCTCCAATGCATGCTCCTGCTCTATCCGGATGGAGATCCGGAGGCGGAAATGCTGTGCCGGGACATGAGCCGGGAACATGAATTCTTCACGGCGTGTTCTGTTTCGCAATTCAGGGAATTCCTGGATACACAGCAGAAAAAACCTTGACAAACTTGTCTGTATATAGTATAATAGAATAGATTTCTACAGAATTATATAGTATAATATCATAATTAACAGTATTTTAAAAGGGGATTTTTCAAATATGTCAGATAATCAGCATATCTCCGGAATCGTGGAGCATGTCATTTTCCGGAATGAGGAAAACGGCTATATGGTACTGGAGCTGAACGCTGAGGGGATTCTGGTGACTGTTGCCGGGGAGCTTGGCGAGGCAGAAGAAGGGGAATGCCTTTCGCTCTGGGGAAATTATCAGAATCACCCCCGCTATGGGGAACAATTTCAGGCGGAAACCTGTGAGCGGAAACTCCCGGACACATCCGTCGATATTGAACGCTATCTCAGTTCCGGCATCATCAAAGGAATCAGAAAAGCACTTGCCAGAAAAATTGTCCGGATGTTCGGCACAGATACATTCCGGATTCTTGAACAAGAACCGCAGAAATTAATGCAGATTTCCGGCATGTCGCAGAAAAAATGCGATGATATCGCCAGGGAATCCCGTCAGATTTTCGCCCTGCGCAATATGATTTCTTATTTTGACAGCTACGGCATGAAGTCTAAGTATGCTGTCCGGGCGTACCGTGCGTGGGGGGCGGACTGCCGGGAAATGCTCGAAAAAAATCCCTATCTGTTATGTACAGATTCCGTCGGCATGGATTTCCAGAAAGCGGAACTTTATGCGCATGCCCTTCATGTCCCGAAAACTTCCCATTGCAGAATTTCCGCTGGGATTATCTATATCCTGCGTCATAATACCCTGCTCGGACATACCTGTCTGCCACTGGACAAACTCGCCGCAGCAACGGTTCAATTCCTGGAAATCAATGAAACATTATTTTATGAAACTTACCAGACAGAACTGGAAAACGGCAATCTGATTGAATTTGTCCGGAATCATAGAGAATTTATCTATCTTCCGGAATACTATCTGGCAGAATGTGTTATTACCGAGAGAATCGGAAGTCTCCGGCAACTTTCCGATTCGGATATTCCCGCAGATTCTGTCAGCAAATTAATCGCCGAAACGGAACAGCAAGCCGGCATTCAGTATGCGGAAAAACAAAAACAAGCAATTGCATCTGCGCTGTCCCATCATATGCTGTTAATGACCGGCGGTCCTGGTACAGGCAAAACCACAACACTCAATGCAATGATTTATTGTCTGAAAGAACAGGGACAGCGTGTGTTGATTACTGCACCAACCGGACGGGCAGCCAAACGGATTTCCGATCTGACAGGCTATGAAGCCAAAACGATTCACAGATTACTAGGGGTACAGTTTGAATCCGGCATTCAGAAATTTATCCACCATGAAAATAATCCTCTCCCTTGTGATGTCCTGATGATTGATGAAGTTTCTATGGTGGATGTGCTGTTATTTTCCAGTCTGTTACGTGCATTGCGGACGGACTGCAAATTAATTCTTGTCGGGGACAGCGATCAGCTCCCATCCGTCGGCGCAGGTTCTCTGCTGAAACATTTACTGGAAAGTCACTGCATGCCGGTGATTGCTTTAAAAGAAATTTTCCGTCAGGCACAGCAAAGTTGTATTATTACCAATGCACACAGGATCATCAACGGTGAAATGCCGGAGCTCTCCCGGAAAGACAATGATTTCTTTTTCTTTCACAGAACGAATTTCAGTCAGGTTTCGGATCTGGTTCTGGATCTTGCCTGCACCAGACTCCCCCAGGCTTATCATTATTCACCTGTGCGGGACATTCAGATTATCACACCGACCAAACAGGGACTGCTTGGGACGGTTGCACTCAACAAGGTACTGCAAGCCCGGCTGAATCCGCCGGACGCTGAAACATCGCAGGTCAGATCAAGTCTCTATGAATTCCGTGTCGGAGACAAAGTCATGCAGACAAAAAATAATTATGACATTATCTGGACGAAAAAAAATAATATTAATAATACAGAAAAAGGCACGGGAATTTTCAACGGCGATATCGGCATTATTCTGGAGATCAACCGCCGTTCCCATGAAGTCACGATTGATTTTGACGGCAGAATGACAGTCTATCCCACTTCCATGCTGGAACAGCTCGAACTTGCCTATGCGATTACCGTTCACAAAAGCCAGGGAAGTGAATTTGAAGCCGTTATTATGCCGCTTCTGGGAAAAATGGAAAAATTAAGCTACCGGAATCTGTTCTACACGGCAGTGACCAGAGCAAAAAAACTGCTGATTCTCGTCAGCACACCGGCGAAAATTCAGCAGATGATCGAAACCGTCAATCAACATCAGAGATATTCCAATCTGAAATATATGCTCTGGAAAGAATGTCATCATGCAAAGCAAGATTTATCAGAAATTAAACCAGAAAATAAAACTGCCAGTTCTCCAGTTTCTTTATCCGAACCGCTGTCCGGGATGTGATGCGTTCCTTCCGGCTTGCAGTACTGTCTGTGATGCCTGTGCGGATTCCATGTCCCTGAAACAGGATTCTTACTGCCATCGGTGCGGCAAAATTTCCTGTTTCTGTCGGTATAAAAAATTATTCTATGATGATGCCGTGATTGCATGTCGTTATGAAAATGCCGCTGTGCCGTCCGTTCTGAAACTCAAACAGACAAGAAACACCAATTTTGCTGTGTTCTCTGCCAGGATTCTTGCACAGCGTCTGCAAAATCCTGCATACGGAAGAGCAGATTTCATCGTTCCCGTTCCGATGCACCCGGCGGAAATCCGCCGCCGGGGCTATAATCAGGCGGCACTCATTGCTACGGAACTTTCCGGACTTCTGGGAATTCCCTGCCGGGATGATATTCTGTTTCGGAAAAAATCCGTTTCACAGCATCTTCTCAACGCACAGGAACGTGCAAAAAATGTCGAAAATTTTGGAATTTACCCTGTTTCTTTCGAAAATCTGCATATGATTCTCTGTGATGATGTACTCACCACCGGAAATACCATGAGCCGCTGTGCGGAACTTCTGAAATCCGCCGGAGCAGTCCGTGTGACTGCGGCATCTGCTGCGACAGCACTCAGAAAAGCAGATAAAAAATTGATAAATAAATAATTAATATGAATAATATTGATCAGCATAATTTAAAATTCTATTTTCAAAATATTTTTAAAATTTAAGGAGCTGTCTTTTTATGAGTAAACCTGACATCGGCATTGACCTGGGCACTGCCAATATCGTCATGACATCCGGTAAAAAAGGCGTTGTACTTTCAGAACCGTCCGTGATTGCCTATAATAAATGCACGGACCGGATTCTTGCTGTCGGTTCTGAGGCATATCAGATGATCGGCAGAAATCCCGCTTACATAGAAGTCGTTCGCCCTATGTCCGAGGGTGTTATTTCCAATGATGTCCTGACACAGTGCATGATCCGGGAATTCCTGCTGAAAATCTGCGGTCATCAGCTTGTCAAGCCAAGAATCATTATCTGCGTTCCGGCGTTCATCACGGATTTGCAGAAACGTGCTGTCGGGGATGCCGTGATGAGCGCCGGATGCCGCAAGGCTTATCTGATTGACGAACCCATCGCCGCTATGCTCGGCGCAGGCGTAAATATCGGAAAAGCCCGTGGACATATGGTTGTGGACATCGGCGGCGGCACGACGGATGTCGCTATCGTCTCCATGAACGGCATTGTCACGTCCCATTCTGTCAAATGCGCCGGCAATCAGATTGACAGAGCTATTATAAAATATATGCTCCATCGTTATAAACTCATCATCGGCGAACAGACGGCGGAGCATGTCAAGAAAACCTTCACAAATCTCTATGACCCCCGTGAGGATGTAACCATGTTTGTCAAAGGCAGAAATATCCTGAGAGGTCTCCCGGACCAGATTGAAATCAACGAAATGGAACTGTTCGATGCTATGGAAGACGAAATTTTCGGCATTATGGAGGCAATCAAGAAAGTGCTTGAAGAAACACCGCCGGAACTTGTCGGAGATATCCAGGAAAATGGCATTTTGCTGACTGGCGGCGGTGCACTCCTGGGCGGTCTCCGGGAATTAATCCACCGGACATTGAATGTCAATTGTGTTCTTGCCAGGGACACAATGCACTGTGTTGCCAAGGGCACAGGCATTGCGTTCCAGAAAATCAATCACCTGCTTGACGGTTTTGAGGGCGTAACCATTTATAAATATCGCTGATCCAAAAATGATTTTAAAAATAAATTTTAAATTATGCGTAAAAAATTAACCCTGTTTCTTGTGTATCTTGCAGTTATTTCCGGTTTCTGCCTGCATCAGTTTAAAATTCATGACCAATCTATGGAATTTGTCATGCCTTACACGCACACCTGGCAATTTCCCTCAGAAAATTCCGGAAATCCAGATAATTCAAATAATCCGGATTTTGAAAAAATTGACATTCATCATGCGACTGTCTCGGAATTTTCCAGACTCCCCGGCATCAGTCGTTCCCTCTCTCAGCAGATTATCTCCTACCGCAAAGAAAATGGCGGATTTCAGGCGCTTTCTGATCTGATCGCTGCCGGAATGCCCGAAAAATTATACACTTGTTTGGAATCGTATTTTTACATCCCGGAGAACGAAACTCCTTCCGGACGCAAAAAATCTCAGAATTCTCAGAAAAATAAAGAAACAAACCCGAATACTGCAGAAACAGAATCTACATCAAAATCCAGCTTCGAATCAAATTTTGAAAATCCTGAAACGATCGAGATTCCAGAACTTTCGGAAATTCCTGAAATTTCTTTCCCTCTGGAACTCAATCAAGCCTCTTTTGAAGAACTCTGCGCTGTACCGGGAATCGGGGAAGTCCTTGCGCAGAGAATTCTTGATTACAGAGAAACAAACGGCGGATTTCTTAATTGTGGTCAGTTACTGGAAATTTACGGAATCGGTGAAACAATCTATACCGAAATCCTGCCGTATTTTTATCTGGAAACAGAATATTTCCCGGAGGATCCCACAGAACCGGAATTTCCTGAAATTCCGGAAAATCCGGAATATTCAGAAAATCAAGAAACTCCGGATTTTTCGGATATTCCCGTAATAAATCTGAATACTGCTACAAAAGAAGAACTGCTCCGCTTGCCCGGCTGTGATGATGCTCTTGCCGAGGAGATTCTCATGCTCCGGGACAGAGATATTCATCAATTTTATCATATTTATGAAATCACGCTTGCGGAACATGTCACAAAGGAATTATTCGCCGAATGGCAGAATTATCTGACCGTCAGCGATGACGGCAGCACACAGATTCCGTATATTCCGCCCTATGCGGAAGAATCATTTAATAATTAAAAATTTTATGCTGCAAAAAACAGGACAGTTCTCAGAACTGCCCTGCTTTTTATACAATTTTCTGGAAATTAATTTCATTTTAAAATTAACCCTGAAAAATCTTAAAATTCAAAATTAAGAAATCGGGAAATCAGACTGTTCCAACAGATGAACCAGAAGTTTCAGAACGTTCATGGAGTCAGCAAGTTCAATCTTACTGCTCTGGTCAACGTCTGCATTCAGCAAGCCCTGTGGTGATACTTTGTCAACACCAACGTAAACTCTGTTCATCAGGACTACGTCTCTGATATCTACCTCGCTGTCAACATTTGCGTCACCCCAAAGGATTTTGCTCGGATCGCCAGATTCATCAGTATTGTCAGTATTTTCAGTGTTATCAGTATTCTCTGGATTATCGTCGTTGTACTGGATGGTCGGTTCGAGATCCGGATATACTTCTGCCAGTGCGCCCAGTGCCATCATGATGTCACCTGCATGCCAGAATCTGTGGAGCTCGAATTCTACAGCTGCAATGTTCTTGAATTCAGCAAGTGCTGCGCCACCCTCTTCACTGGATGCGGACAGATCACTTCTGTCTTCCCAGTGTGCGCCGGCTGCAACGTCTTTCTCGTATGCTGCCTGGAGTTCTTTTACCAGATCAATTGCCTGCTGAGATGTCTTGACACCTGCGCAGTTATCCTGGCTCAGGTACATGGAACGGATATCCAGGAACTTGATGCCGTTCTTGATCTCGTCGCCGTTCGGCATTTTACCAGTGCCATAGGACGGGGATACCCATACGCCCTGAGAGAACATACGTGCCAGAGAGCCGTTGTGGTCAGTTCTTGTCAGACCGATATTGTCACGACCGATGTTCCATTCACGGTCAAGCAGCTGCTGTGCCAGGTACAGACCTGCTGTCGGTACGTCTGCATCGCCTACGCTGTATACCTTGCCGCCAGGAGCGGTTACACCTTCGATTGTAACAGCACTGGATGGATATGCACCGCCGACATCAAATGTCTTGCCATTGATTGCAGATGCTTCAACACCCTTAGCCTTTGCATAGTAGATCAGTGTGTTGGCCAGAGATGCCACGCAACCGAAGTCTGCGTTGCCGTAGCCGTTGATGTCGCATGTCAAACCGCTGTTGCCTGTTGCAGAACCGTTCCAGCTGTCAGGCTGACCGTTCCATGTCAGACCGGACGGAATGTACCAGTCGCCATCATCTGTCAGAATTGTATTATTGACGAACCATGTGCACCATTTATCCAGAATCTGCTCCAAAGCAGCTTCCAGAGTCATGCCGCCGGGCTTAACACCTGTGGTATCGCCCTTTGTCTTTACCCAGTAATAGAGCTCAGACAGACGCTGTACTGCCCATACCTGGTTACCGATCCAGTTGTTGGAAACCGGGTCGCCGTATACCGGGTGAGCCACATACATCATGCCGTAGAATGTGGATGCGCCGGACGGATATGCCTCATAACGACCCTTGTAGGAGTTCGTTGCACCGCCGGCAATCGGACCATCTGCGGACTGTAACCACAGATAGAATTCCATCTGTCTTTCGAGGGACTTGGTGTAGTCATCCACAGCACCGGAGGACTTCATGCCGCTCTTGAGCGTATCATCCTGAATCAGAGCATAAGCTGCAAGCGGGTTCTGATAGAATTCATGTGCATGAGAGCAACCGATCTGCCAGCACCAGTTCTGTCCGGTGTTTGCCAGAGCGCCGCCCCAGGATGTGTACCAGTTCATCAGATAGTGTTTGCTCTGATCGCCTGCGTTGCCATTGTTCCAGCTTGTATTTTCGGAAATTGTCTGATAATATTTATCATACATGTTATTCCGGAGTTCGTCACCCATCTCAGATGCTCTTGCAGAAACGGTGGAATCGCCAACGCCCCACTGATTTGCGTCGAATACACCCTGAATTGCACGGTCTTCAGCGTCAGGTGCGTTTGTGTAAGCGTACTGATTTGTAACAGATGCATCCTGGTTGAAGATACCCTTCATACCTTTCTGCTCGTTACCAGCTTTCTTTTCTTCTACGCAGGGATGCGGAACAGTTTCCCAGCAGGATTCCTGTTCACCACGCTGGAATGTGTTGATGAATGTGAAGTTTGTGCCGCTACCATAACCATACCAGTTCTCAACGTCACCGAGCCAGTGCAACAGATACAGACCGCCCTTGTCGCCTTTGCCCTTGTATACGCTTGTGAAGTTGCTGTAAATCGGGTTTTCAGCCGTCTTGTCTGCCTGACCAGCCCATTCATCCGGGCACTGTTCCGGTGTGTCATATTCGCCGCAATACTGTGCGCTGACACTACCTGCTGTCCAGAAATTATCCTGCACATCAGGAACCATAACTTCCATTGTTTTCCAAGCCTTTGCCAGGTCAGATGTATACTGTACATTGCCTGTCTTTACCTGATCCGCATGATTCTTGGCAATATTGTCTCTCATAGCAGCAGCCCATACCAGATAGGACATAGCCTCGGAAGTTGTCTCATGACCGTAGTCAGGTGCTTCGATAACAACTTCTTCTACGGCATGGAACGGGATACCGAAAGAATCGCCGCCGCCGGTGTTAGAGGACAGGTAGCCGTTTGCCTGACCGTTTGTAATAACGTCATCGTACAGGGACAGGAAACGTTCAGCATATGTAGTATCGCCGAAAGCTTCTGCCTTAGTTCTTTTACCGCCGACTTTTGTACCAGCGTCTGTGGTCGCAGCGGATGCAACTGTAGCAGCCATTGTGCTGGTAACCATCGCAGCGGACAGTACAGCGGCAATGATTGCCTTGCTCTTTTTAAAAAGCATTGTTATTTCTCCTCTCGTTGAAATTGAAATTTTCGGGCTTCAGAGCCTGTTTTTATTTTTGCTTTCTGTGCGGACAATCTGTGAAAAACCGGTATTTTGCGATATCATGATACAAGCAAAATACGGAGACACAGGATTTCATAATTTTATTATAACGAATTTCTGAAGATTTGTCAAGACTTTCTCAGAAATCCGAGACAGGAAACGAGATTTTTCGTGATTTCCAACAAGAAACAAATTCATTTTTTGTATATATTAACAAGAAACTTGGCAAAAATTTCAAAAATTCAATACAGATTTTCAGATACTATGCTGATAATTTTCACAGGATTCACACAAGTATAGCATAGTATATTAT
>CAMWTO010000011.1 GCA_947177205.1 uncultured Ruminococcus sp.
TTTACCTCCTGAATTATTATAGCATACTTACTTTGATTTGTCAAATCTTTATATTTTTCATGCTACACATTGACAAATTTCTGAATCTATGATATAATAAACAGAAAGTAACAAAATTTTTTCTAAAATTCATAAAATATTAGAGAAAATTCACAGAAAGGGTGGTATCTAGATATGAAATATCTAAAAAAATTACCAATTCTGATGCTGACCGGATTATTTCTCCTGTCGGGTGCAGGCTGTTCTAAACAGGAAGAAGAAGAAATTCCCCTGGAAGATCTCCCGATTACAAGCATTCAGGATTTAAGTGGAAAACGGATTGGGACACAGCTCGCCACAACGGGAAGCATTTGTGCAAAAGATATTGAAAATGCGTCCTTACAGACGTTCATCAAGGGACGGGATGCCATCAGCGCACTGAAACAGGAAAAAGTGGATGCTGTCATTATTGACAGTGAACCTGCGAAAGTGTTCGTTTCTGAAAATAAGGGACTGAAAATTCTGCCTGAACCATTTGTACAGGAAGAATATTCCATTGCATATCATAAAGACAATACCGATCTTGGCGCAAAGATTAACGGCGCATTAGAAACGCTCAAGGAAAACGGCACACTAGAAGAAATCAAGACACACTGGATCGGTGACGAAGCGGATCAGGTGTCTTATCAGCCGAATACTTCAAAATCCCATACCAATGGCAAAATCATCATGGCAACAAATGCGGAATTTCCTCCCTACGAAAGCAAGGACGGCGAGGAAATTGTTGGGATTGATGTGGATATGATGCTTGCCGTCTGCGATGAATTGGGGATGGAACTGGAAATCAAGAACATGCAGTTTGATTCTATTATCCCGTCCATTAAATCCGGAAAGGCGGATGTCGGTGTTGCCGGGATTTCCATTACGCCGGAACGGGAGGAAGAAGTCGCTTTCACGCAGAGCTATGCGACTTCTAATCAGGTTGTCATTATTCTGGAATAAACTTACTAAAGAATTTCCTGCAAATAGAGAGGCGGTAACAGCAATGGAATATTATGCACATATTTCCAGTGATGGAAGAAAACAAACCGTAAAAGAGCATCTTGATGGCGTTGCGGAATTAGCGGAAAAAAATGCTGTCCCACTCATGAAATCATTGGCACATGCTGCTGGAAAAGCGCATGATCTAGGTAAATTCTCCATTGCATTTCAAAAGAGACTTTCTGGCTTGCCAATCAAATACGAACATTCCATAGGTGGTGCAATTGAATATTCCCAGTCTACCTATGCGAAATCAAAAATGACTGCACTTCCGGCATATATGCTGCAATACTGCATTGCCGGACATCATACAGGACTCCCCGACGGCGGAACAAAAAATGATACAGATACGACATTACAAGGAAGACTGAAACATCAGAATTATCAAAATCATCAGACTGAAACAGATTATCATGCCTATCAGAATGAAATACAGCTGGAATTTCCGGAATGTGTTCAGCTTGCAAGTGAAATTTCGGATATGAAAACTGATATTGATATCGAAAAATTTGCTTTTTTCACACGATATTTATTTTCATGTCTTGTGGATGCAGATTATCTTGATACAGAAAAATTCTGTTTTCCTGAAACAGAACGTTCTCTGAAAGCGGATTTTCAGGCGATAAGAACTGCTGTTAACCAGAAATTAAATTCTTTTCTCCCGATGACAGAACTCCAGAAAGCAAGAGGTCGTCTGCAACAACAAGCCTATAAAAATGCAAAAAATGCAGCAAATATCAGTATTCTGAATATCCCCACAGGCAGTGGCAAAACATTATGCAGTCTGAAGATCGCATTAGACAGACTGCTTGCATCCAATGGTGAAAAAAAGCGGATTATCTATGTCATACCCTATACAAGCATCATTGAACAGACGGCAGATATCTTTGAAAAAATATTCGGCAAATATGCAGATATTTTACAACATCATTCTAATTATGATTTTTCGGATGATAATTCTAGTGATTTTAAAAATATGTCTGAACCGGATACCCGAAATAAATTAAAAAAAGCGGCTGAAAACTGGGATGCTCCTTTTATTATTACGACGAGTGTACAGTTTTTTGAATCGCTTTATCATTTTAAGGGTTCACCTTTAAGAAAATTGCATAATATGGCAGATTCTGTCATTATTTTTGATGAAATTCATCTTTTGCCAATTCAGCTTTTACAACCTTGTCTCAGAGGCATTGGCTATATCACAAAATATCTGAATAGTGATGCAATTTTTCTTTCCGCAACCATGCCCGACTACAGCAAATTGTTCAGGCATTATCTGCCGGACTGCTCTTATTCTGTACTTGTTCCGGATAAAACAGATTTTCAATATTTCAAGAAATGCCAGTATCTCAATCTTGGCAAAACAGATTTTGATGCTATCCTCGAAAAAGCACAGCACTATCAAAGCAGTTTGATTGTCGTAAATAAACGCAAATCCGCCTATGAAATCTATCAGAATATAACAGGAAGAAAATATCATCTTTCAACTTATATGACACCCAAAGACCGTTCTCACACAATTAATGCAATCCGTGCGGATCTTGCAAATGGCATAAAAATTACAGTTGTTTCTACATCCCTTATTGAAGCAGGTGTAGACTTCGATTTTAAAGCTGTATTCCGGGAAATCGCCGGACTGGACAATATTATCCAGGCAGGCGGAAGATGCAACCGGGAAGGAGTTGACAAATCAGGAGATGTGTATATTTTTGAAACAGATGAAAAAATCATCAGAGATTTGCAGATTCCGGTAAATATTGTAAAAAGCCTTCTGGAAGAATATGATGATATTACTTCGCCCGAATGTATTGAAACCTATTATCAACGGCTTTACCGGGAAAAGAAAGATCCAATTGACAAAAATTCTATTGCTAACAGAAATGATAACATAAAAATCAATATCACTTGTGTTCCATTCAGGACATATGCAAATCAATTTGAATTTATCAAGGATGATTCTGTTGGTGTAGTGATACCACAATGTGAAGAGGCAGTAAAATTATATCATCAATTAAAATCAGGAGACTATTCTGTCAAACGAAAATTACAAAAATATACGGTTTCACTGAAAAGATATGAACTTGAAAATGCAATTAAACTAGGTATACTGGATGATTTTGATACTGGCATGCTTCAATTGACAAATCCAAACTATTATCATCCTGAAACAGGTCTTAATCTTGATACCACAGATGATAAGATAACATAGTATAAATTTTATTTATATTGCAATAAAAAAGTTGACAAGTGGAAAAACTTATGATATACTATATACAACACTACAGAATACAGGGAAACAAATTTATCAAGAAAGGAAAAGTTACAGGAATCATTATTTTCCGTAACAGTCATGTTATGAGCTATGAATTTAAAATATTAGTAGAAGGTGATTATGCATTGTTCACCCGTCCGGAAATGAAAGTAGAAAGGGTCTCTTATGATGTGCCTACTGTTTCCGCTATGGAAGGACTGGTGAAATGCATTTACTGGAAACCAGCAATCAGAATTATCATTGATAGAATAATTGTATTCAATCCCATAAAATTCATCAACATCCGCCGGAATGAAATAAAAAGCAAATTGCTGTTATCATCCGTAAAAGCCCAGATGAAAGGAAAAAAAAGTGAGATTGCACTCTATGCTGACGAGGAACGCACACAGCGTGCCGGAATGCTCCTGAAAAATGTAAAATACGGGATTTCCTTCCATCTGGAATTGACGGGGATCAAATCAGAACATCCGGATGAATGTGCAAAAAAACATGATCATATCATGTTACGCAGACTGCAAAAAGGACAGTGTTTTCGTCAGCCCTGCCTCGGATGCAGAGAATTTTCTGTTAACAGGATAGAACTTGTAGAAGAATTTGATTTCTCTCAGATCAGTGAAGAACTGCAAGGAGATATTGACCTTGGCTATATGCTTTATCGTATGCAATTCAAAGACGGCGGAAAACCTGTCAATCATAACTGGGATCATCCTAAATTTTCAGATGAGGCAACTGCATTATATTACCGTCCTCACATGATGAATGGTGTCATTGATGTTGAAAAATACAGGAGGGAGCTGTTATGCTGATTAAAGCTTTATGTGATTATGCAGACAAGCGTGAAACCAATCCAAAAGAAAAAGCAATTCCGGAGGGTTGGTGTAAGCATCCGATACATTTTAAGATTAACCTCTCTCTAGACGGCAAGATTGTCAGTATTGATGATATCCGAGAACCTGAAATCATAAAAATGAAAAATAAAAAAGAAAAAGTCGTATTCAAACCCACAGAAGTCATTTTGCCAAAAAGGAAAAGTCGGAGTGGTGTATTTTCTGAGACCATTGAGCAACGCGGAAAATATATTTTTGGTCTAGAATACGAAAAAAATGCTTTTGTATTATCTGAAAAATTTCATCGTGCATTTATAAAACATGAACTGAATTTTTTTCAAGGACTGGATTCAGAAATATGCTGTGCTTATAAAAATTTTATAACAACGTGGAACCCGGCAGCTGAAACAGAAAATCCAGAATTATTAAAAATCGCAAAAAATTACCAAACTGCAAGCTTCCGTTTTGCACTGACAGGCTGCAAAGGATTTCTTGATGAAGATGAACAATTCATTGAAAAATATAATAACCTCTTAGCAGAGAAGAAAAATGCACTCGTTTCGCAAGATACACCGTTAGTACCTTGTGGTATACTTGGAGAAAAATTACCCGTTGCAAGAATCCATGATAAAATTAAATTTTCTGGTGGAAATGCAACAGGTTGTGTTCTTGTGGGCATGAAAGAATCTGCATTTGAATCCTATGGAAAAACACAGTCCTATAACAGTAATATTTCCGAGCAGGCAATGAAGAAATATACCTCCATACTGAATCAATTACTTGCTGATCCCGGACATAGAGTCATAATTGATAATATGGTAATTCTCTTTTTTGCCATGAAAGCCGATGATGCAAATGAATGTGATATGCTGTGGAGCTTTCTTTCAGATTCATTCTCTAATCCCACTGACATAGAACAATTTATGCAAAGCATGTTCCATAAAGCCAAAAGAGGTACTATTGGGGATACAAATATTCAGATAGACGAAAATGTTCTGTTTTATGTTGCAGGACTGACTTCCAATGCTTCCCGGATTTGTCAGAAATTTATCTATCGTGACAAATTCGGAAAAATCATTGATAATCTGGTACAACACCAGAGAGATCTGCAAATTGAGGAAGAACAAAATAAGCAGATCAAATTCTCATGGATCAACAAAGAACTGATCTCGCCCAAATCAATCAAAGATAAAGTTCCGCCACCATTAATGACAAGCATTCTCATATCAGCACTGAATGGCACGGATTATCCAAATGCACTTCTTGAAACGGTCGTGAGACGTGTCAAGACAGACAGCGACACGGAAAACAAGCCTTTTATCAAGCTGAACCGCACACGAGCGGGCATCATCAAAGCATGTCTCAACCGGAAACAACGGAGGGCAGGCAAAAAGGAGGAAATTACAATGTCCCTGAATCCCGAAAACAAAGACCCGGCATATCTTTGCGGCAGACTTTTTGCTGTCTATGAAAAAATACAGCAGGATTCTTCTGGAGGTGACCTCAACAGAACAATCAAGGATTCTTATTTTGCATCTGCTTGCGCAAGACCGTCTGCGATTATGACAAAGCTTTCACAGCTTGCACAGAATCATCTCAGAAAGCTGGAAGATAAAATTAAAATCTACTATAATAAATTAATTGCTGAAATCATGGATGGTCTTGAAGGAGCATTCCCACAGACCCTTAATCTTGATTCACAAGGTAAATTTATTGTAGGCTATTATCAGCAGAATAAAATGCTCTACACATCTCATAAATCTGAATCAGATAAATCAGAAAATTGAAAGGAAGAAAATCATGGAAAATGCAATCAAAAACAGATACGAATTTGTCCTATTCTTTGACGTGGAAAATGGCAATCCCAACGGGGATCCCGATGCCGGAAATATGCCAAGAACTGATCCTGAAACCTCTATCGGCATTGTGACAGACGTATGCCTGAAAAGAAAGATCAGAAATTTTGTGGAACTTGCCAAAGAGAACGAACCCGGATTTAACATTCTTATCAAATCTGACCGTTCTTTGAACTCTAAATTTACGGATGCTTATCAGGAACAGAATCTTGCAACCAACCAAAAAGGGAAAAATTCCGATGATGTTAAAAAAGCACAGGCATATATTTGTAAAAATTATTATGATGTTCGTACATTTGGTGCAGTCATGAGTACAGGCAATGATCCTTGTGGGATTGTAAAAGGTCCAGTGCAAATTAATTTTGCTAAAAGTATTGATCCTGTTTTTGTACAGGATATTACAATTACACGGCAGGCAAAAACGACGGAAGACCGACAAGCAGATGGTGGCACGGAAATGGGGAAGAAAAGTTTTATCCCCTACGGTCTCTATCGTGCGGAGGGTTATGTTTCTGCTCTGCTTGCACAAAAAGTAACAGGATTCAGCGAGGATGATCTGGAACTTCTTTGGGAAGCAATCATTAACATGTTTGAAAATGACCGGAGTGCGGCAAGAGGAAAAATGTGTCTGAGAAAATTATATGCGTTCAAACATGATTCTGCATTTGGCAACGCTCCTGCACATGTGCTTTTTGATAAAATCAAAGCAGAGAAAAATACGGATGTTGTTGTGCCACGCAAATTTAATGATTATACAATTGCCATCGACGAAATCATGCCGCAAGGCGTTACACTTCTGAAGAAAGTATAGTATAATTTTATGAATATTCGAGCAATTCAGCATTATATGTACTGCCCAAGACGTTTTGGATTACTTGAAATCAACAAGGACTGGAACGAAAATGCTTTTGTAGTGAATGCAGAGCTGATACATGAACATGTTCATGATGGCAGTCATCATTTTTCAGATCATCAGAAAGTTGTCAGAAGTTCCATTGATGTTTATAATAACCTGCCAGAATATGATTTATATGGTATTCTGGATTGTGTAGAATTTGTCAGAAATAAAAACGGTGTTGCAATCAATGGACTTGAGGGAACTTACAAAGTTCGTATTGTAGAGTATAAACCAAAAGCACCTAAGGATGCAGCGTTTCATGAAACAGATGCTATTCAGGTATTTGCACAGAAAATTTGTGCAGACTTTGTATGGAAATGCAACAGCGAGGCAGTTTTGTATTATGCTAATACACGGAAACGCATTGTCTTACCATTTGATGAATCCTATGAACTCTATGATACTCTGCTGAAAAAATATTTAAGTGAAATGCGTGCTGTTATGGAAAGCCATACAATTCCAACACGTAAAAAAGGGCAAAAATGTTCCGGTTGTTCGCTTTCAGATATCTGTTTTTCCAAAGAAAAAAAGTACAATGTCAAAGATATTGTTATGTCAATGAAAGGTGTGAGTTTGTCTTGAGAAAATTACTTAACTCCTTATATATTACAAACGAATCTGCATGGCTCTCTCTGGATGGTGAAAATATCGTATGCAAGCTTGAGGATAAAGAAAATTTCCGCATGCCATTTTCTAATATTGAAGATATTTATTGTTTCAATTTTCGAGGATGTTCCCCAGCACTGATGGGAAAATGTATGGAACATGGCATCAATGTCAATTTCTTTCGTCCTGGTGGTGAATTTCTTGCTAAAGTTCAAGGAAAAACAAAAGGAAATATTTTTCTCAGAAAAGCACAATTTGAAAAATTCGCAAATCCGCCGATTATTCTGGCACAGAATACCGTTGCAGCCAAACTCTCCAATACAAGATATTTAATCAGACGCTCCATGCGTGACTATCCTCAGCTTGATGATGATGGTGCGCTTAGTCAGTGCATTGCATATCTTGAAAACGGAATTGAACAGGTTTACCATATTACTGAAAAAGATGTCATTATGGGCATAGAAGGTGTCTGTGCAAAATCTTATTTTCATATTTTTGACAGACTGATTCTACATCAGAAAGAAGATTTTCATATGCACACACGCACCAAAAGACCCCCTCTTGATCCCATCAATGCAATCCTTTCATTTCTCTATACTAATATGACAACCTTATATACTTCGGCTCTTGAAAGCGTCGGTTTGGACAGTTGTTATGGATTTTATCATGCACTCCGTTCAGGTAGAAGCAGCTTGTCATGTGATATGATAGAGGAAACAAGATGTATCATTGAACGATTTGTCATAACTATGATTAATCTGAAAAAATTGAATATCCACGATTTTGAAATGAAGGAAAGTGGTGCTGTCTATCTAAATGCTGAGGGCAGAAAAAAAGTACTTACAGCCTGGCAGGAAAAAAAACGCACCACAATTGTACATCCATATCTGAATGAAAAAATTCCACTTGGATTGTTGCCATTTGTACAAAGCTCATTGCTTGCCAAATATGTAAGAGGCGAAATCGAAGAATATCCATGTTATTTACTGAAATAGGTGATAGATATGATGGTACTTGTAAGCTATGATGTGTCTACAATAAACAGCGAAGGATGCAAACGTCTGCGTAAAGTTGCAAAAGTATGTCAAAATTACGGTCAGCGTGTGCAAAATTCTGTTTTTGAAATAGATGTGGATTATGGCACGTTTTTAAGAGTAAAGGACAATCTTTTAAAATTGATAGATGATAAATCTGATAGTTTGAGATTTTACTATCTGGGAAATAATTGGAAAAGGAAAATTGAACATTATGGAACGAAAGAAACATATGATCCTGAAGGGGTAATCATAATATAAATACAAACATTAATTTGCGAACCCCAAATAATATAAAAATTGGGGACACTTCGCAACAAACAAATTACTTATTATGAATAAAACATGAACAAAAAAGTATTTATTCCTAATAATTATTCCGCTTGTTGAGATAGTATGATCCTTAGGCACAATATCTAGGGTCACGCCTCTCGCAGGCGTGTGAGTTGAAATAACAGCTACTGCATGATGCGATTTCTAAAGCAAAGTAGTCACGCCTCTCGCAGGCGTGTGAGTTGAAATCAGGACGCTAAGACAGCAAGAGGGATCACAACGGGGTCACGCCTCTCGCAGGCGTGTGAGTTGAAATTGCGATGAGATTTCGCTTCTCGCTGATTCTCGCAATGTCACGCCTCTCGCAGGCGTGTGAGTTGAAATCCAGGTGCTGGTAAAAGTGTTTTTTTGGCTAAGTGTCACGCCTCTCGCAGGCGTGTGAGTTGAAATTGCGATGAGATTTCGCTTCTCGCTGATTCTCGCAATGTCACGCCTCTCGCAGGCGTGTGAGTTGAAATCATGACCTAACTAGGCAGATGAATTGCAGTTTCAGGTCACGCCTCTCGCAGGCGTGTGAGTTGAAATATCTTGATACTAAAGAAATAATTGTGGCACTGTGTCACGCCTCTCGCAGGCGTGTGAGTTGAAATCCGAAGGATCGCCAGAAACCCAGAACGATACTGGTCACGCCTCTCGCAGGCGTGTGAGTTGAAATGATACCTTGAATCGGTTCAAGATCGGCTATGTGGTCACGCCTCTCGCAGGCGTGTGAGTTGAAATGTCGCATCCGCATAGACAAATGTATACTTCGGGGTCACGCCTCTCGCAGGCGTGTGAGTTGAAATCTATCAAGTGTCATTGTTCTGCTGTACCTTCCGTACAGCCTTAATAGACTTAACCGTGAACAATACCATGCAGACTGCCGCAAGGGATATTCCAATCGGATAAGCAATAGCTGAGGAGATCTTAAAGCCTTCATCAGCCATTAGAATATATGAAGTACAGACAGATGTCATAAATGCCGCAGGAAGCGCACACATCAAGGAATACCAACGCTTTTTTGCATTCCTTACAAGGTACATAGCCTCTGCCCAAAGCGTAAACACTGCAAAAGTTTGATTGCACCAGGAAAGATATCTCCATATTACCTCCGCATTAAGCAGGGTAAGCGCTGTGCTTGCTGCCACAAGCGGTATCGTTACTGCAAATCGCTTTATGAACCTTGATTGATCTATCTTAAACCAATCCGCTACAGTAAGCCGTGCGCTTCTGAATGCAGTATCTCCGGTGGATATAGGACATACAACCACGCCAATAATTGCCAATGCACCTCCGACCGTTCCAAGCAAGACTATGGAAATATCATATACCACTCCGGACTGCCCCAAATTCGCCAAAGCATTCTGCAAGCCTCCCGTCGTTTCGTAAAACGCAACGCCCGCTGCTGCCCATACAAGAGCGATAATACTTTCAACGATCATTGCACCGTAAAACACTCGTCTGCCTTGTCTTTCGGACTGAATGCACCGTGCCATCATCGGAGACTGTGTCGCATGAAACCCTGAAATAGCACCACAAGCCACAGTGACAAACATAAACGGAAACACTGATGTACCTTTCGGATTGAGATTTGCAAGCTGCATTTCGGGAATCTGATAGCCGCCGGCAAACAATCCTATCACAATTCCCACAGCCATAAGAATCAGCATTCCGCCGAATAAGGGGTAAAATTTTCCTATCAGCTTATCAATTGGCAGCAATGTCGCCAGAATATAGTAAACGAGAATTACTGCAATCCAGAACGCCGTATTCGCCCATGACGGAGTGATTCTTGCAAGAAGCTCCGCAGGACTTTTTGTAAAAACCGCACCCACCAGGATCATCAAAAACACCGAAAACACCCGCATAAACTGCTTAGCCGCTCCGCCAAGGTATTTTCCGATGATTTCGGACAAGGACGCACCGTTCATTCTGACAGATATCATACCGCTCATATAGTCGTGAACTGCTCCGCCGAGTATCGAGCCGAAAACGATCCATAAAAATACCACTGGTCCGAAGACAGCACCCAAAAGTGCGCCGAATATCGGTCCTGTGCCTGCAATGTTCAACAGTTGTATCATAAAAACACGCCATGTTTTCATCGGAACACAATCTACGCCGTCGGGGCGTTCCATTGCAGGGGTGAGACGGTCATCTGGCTTAAATACCCTTTCTGCGAGCTTTCCATAAAGGAAATATCCCAGAAAGAGAATGACGAGCGCACAAATAAAAGTGATCATTTTTCTCTCCTTTTAACCATTCGTAATTCTATGAAGAAACTCGTCCGTGGTTTCGGTGAATTCTACTTTTACCTCTGCACCGCTTTCCACAATAAATTCCGTCATTCCATATTCTGTGCCGTTGTCCGCCCAGTCATAAGTATATCCGAGTCTTGTCCACGGATATTCACCGTAATAATACGACCAGAGAATATTTTCGTCGAACCATTTTTTATATTCTTTGTCTGTGCTCTCTCCGAAATCTGTTGTCATGTCCCCGATTGTCGGATTGCTTTGATAAGCAGGACCCTTTACGTCTTTGGGATCAACCCAGAAACCCGTTACCGTAGAATGCTCAGAATCAGGCGCAAACCCGATAAGCTGTGTGAGACGCATTTCGGGATTGTCAGCACTGCGCAGTGCATCACCGTAGGAGGCTATTTCTTTATCTGTAAAAGTCCACACAGGACCCTATCCGATTGTTATATTTTCTCCCTCGGGATAACTGTCGGGATAGTTGTGCCAGGTGAGAAGCAACACCTTGCCGTCCTGCCAGGTAGTCATCGGATCACTCTCCACAAGCGATACCAGTGGCAGTATTTCTTCCTCATCGGCGAATGCTGCATCATGTATTGCCGATTCATAGAGCGTGTTGCAATCCGTCGTTTTACTTTGACAGCCCGAGAACACAATCAGAAACGGAAGAACGCCGCATATTGCTTTTATGATGTTTTTCAAGCTTTCTTCTCCTTTCGCATATTATCAAAATCAAAACAAGAATATTTTCACTGTTGTCATATATTTTTTCTGATCCGCAAAATATTTTGCCCGTTTTTGTATTCATACGAAATATCATCCATTGATTTTTTCACCATATAAATACCCAATCCACCGATCTCTCGCTCCTCGGCGGAAAGCTTGATATCGGGATCGGCTTTTGCAAGCGGATCATAGGGAACTCCATTATCAATCAATGTTATTACTACTGCTAAAGGATTTTCTTTGACTTCTATGCGCACTGTAGCTGCTCCGACATCCGGATGATAAGCATAATGCACAATATTTCCGAACAGTTCATCAATTGCGACATCCACCTGTATCTGCGCTTTCATCGGACAGCCGAGATGCTCCAATTGTTCATCCACGAACGCTGTCACGACGGCAATGTTATCGATGGTAGCGTCTATCGTTAGCTCTTTCATTTTAGTTCTCCATTCTTGCCTTGTATGCAAGGCAAAGCATTGTGATATCATCAAACTGCGGTGCTTCTCCTACAAAATTGTCAATATCCTCTTTGATCTTAGGCAACAGCTCCATTGGCGGAAGTGCGGAATTTTCTTCCAGAATCGCTGTCAGACGCTCCATGCCATACAATTGGTTATCTTTATCAGTTGCCTCGGTAACGCCATCCGTGTACTGGAATATCTTATCGCCGATCTCAAACTGCATTTCGCCGCATTGATAGCGCATACCCTCCATGCCCGCAAGAACAAATCCTGCACGTATTTTATACGGCTCAAATTTGCCGTCTTTTTTGCAGATATAGGGGATCTCGTGCCCTGCATTCACAAAGCGGAACTTTCCGCTTACCAGATCGAGAACGCCCTCAAATGCAGTGATAAACAAGCCCTCACTGTTTGATTCACACAACAGCTCATTCACCTCGGTGAACACCTCGCCCAGATCTTTGCCGGACTGTGTGTGATCCTTTATCAGTGTTTTGCCGATCACCATAAACAACGCCGCAGGAACTCCCTTTCCCGAAACGTCCGCCATAACAATCGCAAGATGACGTTCGTCCACCATAAAGAAATCATAGAAGTCTCCTCCCACTTCTTTCGCAGGGTTCATCATAGCGTAGATGTCAATCTCCTTGCGTTCCGGGAATGCAGGAAAAATACTTGGCAGCATATTCGCCTGAATGCGTGTAGCAATGGAAAGCTCGGTATTCACACGTTCCTTTTCGGCAGTTATCATGGTGAGGTTCTGGGTATATTCCACAATATCCTGTTCCATTTTTCCAACTGCCCGAGCAAGGACACCGATCTCATCCTTTTGCTGAATCGCAAGCAGATGATCTGATGTCGTATTTGTTTCGGCAAAGCGGTTCGCCTCGTCTGTCACAGTAAGAATTGGCTTGATAATACTGCGCCGCAAAATCATTGTATACACTAAAACAAACAGAATGATAGCTGCCAGTGTCCACAAAATAACATGCAGAACGTAGGTGTTGCGTGCATTTTCAAGGCGTGTCATTGCCTTCTCCACGCCGATGACAGCAACGACGTTTCCTCTCGAATCATACACAGGAAGCCCCGCCGTTGTATGCGCTCCGGATTCTTCAGAATAAGAGTATAGATATTCCGTAGCACGTTCACCCTTTGTGATCATGTTGCGGACGTTATTAATATATTTTTCGTCCACGCCGATTGCTGTATATCCAAATGGATATCGACCGAAACCAGTGCTTTCGTTTACGGAATCATAAATATAAGTAAGTGTTTGGTAATCTGATGTGTCGACTTTTGCAACATAAATCAGCGTGGCATTTGTCGTGTTCACAAGAATATCCAGTCTGTTTTGTATTTCGTCAAATTCTTCATCTGTTTCCCCCGTGGAGAGATATTCATCGAATTTATCAGGATTCAGAAATGCTGTGGCAGCTTCTGCTATTTCATACGCAGAATCATTATACTGTTGCTCCAGCACGGCAGTGAATTCTCGATATCCCATCACGCTGCAAACCGCTCCCAGTAATATACCAAAAACAATGACACCCAGGGTAAGTTTTCCGGCAATTCCCCTCAGATTTTTCATAATTCATCTCCTTTTATCGTCTGATCTGCAAAAAATTTCTTCTTTTCTTCTGTATCAAGGAAATGCAGCAGCTTACTTTGTCCCATAAACCTGCCGGATTCGGCAAGCCTTTGTTCATATTTCCGAAAGCTGCCTGTTTGCAAAAAAGAAAGCTTTAACGGCGCTATTTCGTTCATGCTCTCACAGGAACGATAATCGAAATTTGCATTTCTCATACATTCCTCAAGTATTTCTCTGGCATTTTCAATGGCATCATAATTGACACATTCGATATAAAACAAATATCTCGGCAGCAGATTTGAATGATCTTCACAAACACAGTAACCTGCAATATCCGCTCCTGTCATCTCCGAAAAGCGTTTGATCGTCGCCGCAAGCTGTTCACGATTGGTTTTCTCACCCGCTATGCTCAGCACTTGATTTTGCCGGTAGCAATATTTTACCACGGGTGCTTTTTTGAATTTACCGACTACTTCAATGACATCTCCAAGCCGATAACGATACAACCCGGAGTGATTTGTGAAAATTATTTCATATTTTTTACCGATTTCAATTTCACACAGCAAAATCGGAATTTTAGTTTTAGCGTTGATTGGCAGAAACTCAAAAAATCCTGCCTCCGGAAATAAAATATATCTGTCAGGCACATCCATTTTTTCTGAAATACCGAAAACACCCTCCGAAGCCGCATAGGCATAATGATGAATGGGAATTCCGTCCGCATATTCCAATATTTTCTGGGTATAATAGGAGAACGACGCACCGCCGATTGTCAGAATATATTTGATTTTTTTCCAGATTTTTTTTATCATTCCTGCATGTAGATTTTCACAGGAGATACTTCGTAATTCTTTTGCACGTCTAGGATCTGGCGGCAGCTTTTCGACAAGATATTTTTTTTGTTCTTCGCCAATGTCAGTACTTACCGAACCATATTCCATATCGTTCAGCAGTAATTCCCAATTGTGAAGAATATACTCCATGACACCTGCGACACGGTTCACAAAAACACCGTGGATTGCAGTCAGATCACGTTCGGCAAGCGCAAACCGTACTTTTGTATACAGCAGATCTTCCAGTGTATCCGGAAACAGAATTTCCTTCGGAACACAATAATCGGACGCATCAAATCCGTCGTCTCTGTCCAGCCATTGATAGACACAGCCCGAACGAATACCACTCATCCTGCCATCCGGCATATGCGTTTTTGCAAACTCACCGATCTGAAATATTTTCCCGAAAAGTTCCTCATCACTGATTTCCTTGTAATATTCACGAACTGTTCCGAAAACTGTACCATATGTATATAAATATTGCAGCATAATGTCCGTTTCATGGAGCGGAAGATATTTTTCCATGCCTGTTGTTCCCGAGCTGATGCAGAAATATACCGGATTTTCAACAGTCAGAATGTTTTCCCCGCCGTTTATTATCCTGAAAATGTAATCAGAATAATCATTATAATCAGAAATGGGAATTCTGCCTTGAAAATCCGCAATACTTTTTATATCTGAAAAATGATATTCTCTGCCGAATTCCGCATCCTGATTCTTGTACAGCAGTTCAAAAAGCATTTCATGCTGAACTTCGTCCGCATTTTCGCAGGTCAATCTTAACCGATTCAATGCTTGTTTTCCCAATGCCGCATAATCAGTTTTCACGCAGTTCCTCCCTCCACAAAAATCCGCACAGTGTTCGTGCCAAATGTTCGCTGATATAATGTCTGTTCACATATATTCTGGATAAGCCGAATACCCATATACGCTTCATCATCGTCAGCATAAGCAAGCGGATTGAAGTCATTTCCGCCATAGCGTATGCGTATCCCGATAACGCCCTGCAATGAATATACACGCAGATCGAACTGGACTGCGCTCTCGTTTTTGCCCTCATTTTTATCGACGATCAGCGTCATAATTTCTTCCATTGCAAGACTGATGCGCATTATCTGCTTTGGAGACAATCCGTTTTTTTCGCAAAAATCAGTAATCCTGCCGCTTGCATCACAGATATTCTCTGCGTTTCCGCTGACGGAAAAATTTATCACATTTCCCGATCGTTCCAGCGTCTGATCCAGAAGCAGAAACCGGGAATTATTTTTATGTAATATCCCTGTTGTGATCCACCAGAAAAGCAATGTTAAAATTTCTCCGAAAAATAAAAACAGCCACGGATCATGTTCGGAAGAAAGCAATGTAAAAAGGCTCATGCAGGACATTCCGAACACTCTCAAAAAAATAATCATATTTGACCACAGTGTCCGTCCTGAAACATTGTAATAGCTTGACAGGACACAATTGATCAATGCCGGGAACATTCCCAGTGACAGACATAGCAATGCAAACCGCAATGACAGATCCAATCCGTATGCCATTGCGATCAGGTCGGCACTGAGAATCATAATTACGCAAAACAGCAGACTGTACAGAATACCGCTTTTGATCTGCCGCACCATTAAAAGCCGTATACTTTCATTGTCATGTTCACCGTTGTAAATCCCAAGCATTGCAGATGCCGCCTGTGGAACACCGCTTGTTACACTCTCTCCGAATGCAGAGATGCAGTTCACTGCCGTAAATGCCGCTACCATGCTGCTGCCACAATAACGAAGCAGAAGTGCATTGATCACAGATACACGCAGTGTCTGAAAAAGATTATTCATAGCAGAAGGACTTCCGGCTTTGGCAAGATCTGCAAATTTTATGTCCTTGGATGTTACACAAAATCCGAAAGGAAAACTGCTTTTTTTGTCACACAGTCGTATAAATCCGAAAACACAGGCGGCGGCAGTCGACAGAACGCTTGCTAAGGCTGTACCAAATACACCCATTTCCAGCACGTACAGAAACAGGACATCAAGCACAATGTTTCCGCCGCCCATGATCAGCATCATTAATGTAATCTGTCCGTTACGTCCGTCAAGCCGCAAAAACCAGAACGGTATGTAGATCAGGATTTTCGGAAGTGCTCCGGCAATTGTTACTCCCGTATATTCCGCCACAAGTGCAGTAACATTCTCATCAGAACACAAAAACACCGAAAGCGGTTTCAGAAAAATCAGACCCAAAATAGTGATAAAAACCGAAACAGCTGTACACCAGAATATCGACGTACGATAAAGATTTTTCGCCTTTTCGGTATGATTATTCCCGATAGCGTCCGAAGCGCAGATTGCTGTGCCGGACACGACAAAAGAACCCATAATACACAACACCAGATACACGGGCAGACTGAAATTGATTGCCGCAAGTGCGTTTGTTCCAAGCCGCTGTCCTACCAGTATTCCGTCCGCAAGTATGTTGATGTTGCCGCTCAGTACAGACAGGATACAGGGGATGAGGGCTTTGTTATATGCTTTTTTGAGGAATTGCTCATTTTGTTTCAGCTCCAAAATCATTCAATCCTTTTCTGATATGCTTTTATTCCCAATAGGCGCAAGGTTGTTCCAGCCATCCAGCAATGCTGTGATCTTCTCGTAATAGCCTTTTTTGAAGAATACACATTTTGCAGGATCGCTCCCAAGTTTATCATCCGTAAGCGTGTATGCAAGTGCTCGGCATCCTCCGACACAGTATTTGAAATAATTGCAGGCGGCACATTTAGAATTATTCTCAGCAAGTGTTTTTACTGTCGTGCATACTTCATCAAGATATTTTCCGCCCTGAAGCAATGTCTGAAGATCGGTGGTTTTGATATTGCCCAGAAAATCTTTTTTCTTATCATATAATCCGGAAAGTTGCAGACAAGGATATACATTGCCGTTTGCGGCAACGGCAACTTTCCCCCGGTTTCCTCTGCAAACGGGCAGACTGTCACGATATTCCCCCTCGGCACACTCCACGGGGCGAACCCGAAATGTCCTACTACCTGGGAAAATCGTCAGAAACTGCCAGATGTCAATATCCATTCTGTGCGGTTCTTTGCTATATTCCACAGTAAATTCATACATCTTGTTATAATATTCATCCACACTCAAACAAGAATCGCCTGCATTTTCTTTCCAGCGTGGACTTTCTGATGTTCGGATGATACGCATCTTGTCAATTCCCATCTCGTCAAGCATTTTTGCAGTCGGAAGTATTGTATCTATATTTTGTCTATGAACATTCGTTTGCGCCCAGACTTCAAAACCGTTCTCTTTGCACAGTTGGAGTGCCGAAAGTGCATTTTTTTCTGCGCCCTTCCGGTTTCGCAGCCAATCGTGGTGACCGATCCCGTCAAAAGATATTTTGATAATGGGATAACAGCCCAGTTTTTTCAGTCTGTCCAATGCGGCTTGGTTGATAAAATGCCCGTTAATATTAATTTCACCGACATACATTCCGTGCTTATAGATCTCTTCGACGATTTCAAAAAAATTCTTATGTAACATCGGCTCTCCGCCTGTAAGAGTTATCGCATGCAGACCGCATTTTCTTGCCTGTTTCAACATTGTTTTCACTTCGTCAAGCGTCCACTCACTCATATCCGGTGCATTGTCGGCGGCATTGAAACAATGCAGGCAATTATAATTGCACTTCCCTGTGATTGCATATTCCATTGCAGGAAAATAACGGTTGTTGCAATCAAGATGTTTCTGCCATTCAGACAATGCATCCCCGTCCCTGGCAGGTGCAATAAACCCCATATGCAAGAATCTCTCCGCAAGCGGAGTATCTGCAATTTCTGTCTTTCCGTCGCACTGTAACAGAAATTCAAATTCTTCCTTTTTCAGTCCCTTTGCATCCCGCACGTTCCTGATGTAATAGGCATACGGCACAAACCACCAGGAACGCAGTGCAATATTCGGATTTAAGATATATCGGCTCATTTATTTCCTCACCTTTATTGTTTCTTGCTGGCGGGATTGCTGCATACGCCATAACCAGGGAAAGGAGAATTTTCTTCCGAATAAGACACACAGTTCATACATATGGAACAAGCCCAAAATTCCGGATACAAATGCTGTGGAAGACATATATGCTTGTACTTACTGGAATCTGCATTATGGCAAATACGGCACTGAAAGTACTCACAGGTATGAGAGGGATGTCGGGCACGAGAAGGGTCGATATTCTGACCGCCTCCGCAGCCGCCCGATACGTTGTCAAGCTCCTCGTCGAACAGCTCCCCGGACTGGTTGAGCTGTTCAAAATACTCCCTTGCTTCGTCCTCGGTGAGTGTGATGCCGTTCTCTTTGGCAAGATTTAAAATTACTTCGGGCGATTCTGCCTGTCTTGCCTTTTCGATCAGCTCCGGCGTTAATTTGTTTTCTTTGTTTTCCATCAATAAAACCTCCATTATTTCTTGTATTTGTCAGGATGATTGCACAACATACGCAAACCCTTATTGGTTCTGTATTCGCAAGATCCGCATGTATTTTGGAGTTTCGTACCATCGAGTCCTGCGAGTCCTGGGCAGTAATGATCTTGTGTAAATTTTCCATGACATATCTTGCAAGTATAATACTTGCAAGAGTATCCGCAGGTCACGACAAGCCGACCATCTTTGTAATAGCATCCGCCACCGGAAACATTGTCCAGTTCATCATCGGACAGTTCGCCGGTTTTTTGGGATTGTCCGTGGAGTTCTGAGAAATACTCCCTTGCTTCGTCCTCGGTGAGTGTGATGCCGTTCTCTTTGGCGAGATTTAAAATTACTTCGGGAGATTCTGCCTGTCTTGCCTGTTCGATCAGCTCCAGCGTAAAGTTGTTTTCCATAAAACCCCTCCTTTATTTCTTGTAGTTGTCAGGGTGATTGCACAGCATACGCATACCCTTATTGCTTTTGTATACACAAGTGCTACAGTTGGAGCTAACACTTCCTCTGATGCACCAATGCGAGTCTAAAACTCCGGGCGAAAATTCTTGATTACACAGGTTGCATCTGTATCGCTTACAATAGTAAGCAAGGGTGACAACAAGCCGACCGTCCCCATAATAGCACCCACCACCGGAAACGTTGTCAAGCTCGTCATCCGACAACTCGCCGGATTGGTTGCACTGTTCATGGAGCTGTGCAAAATAATCCCTTGCTTCGTCCTGTGTGAGTGTGATGTTGTTCGCTTCTGCAAGAGCCAGAAGCGCTTCGGGAGATTTCTCCTGTCTTGCCTTTGCAATCAGCTCCGGCGTGAAGTTGTTTTCCATACAAAACTCCTTAATATTCCGCACCACAATTCAAACAGCGGTAGTTTGCATTTATCAGACCTATCTTGGTGAGCTTTGTGCCACAGTAATGGCAGTAACTCCCCTTTGGCGGATCTTTTAATATATCGCTTATCCTTGCAACAGAACCCACACCGCCGCTTACATTGTCCAGTTCCTCATTGAGCAACTCATCTGGCTTGGTGCATTCCGCCTGTCTTGCCTTTTCGATAAGCTCCGGTGTCAATTTGTTTTCCATACTATACTCCTCCTTTCATTTTGCGGACATTTCACAGTAGCCCGTAGCGACTTTAAAGCCGAGATGTACACAATCTCCGCAAAGCCTGCCTGTCATACCGTCCTCACTCCAAATTTTTCTGAGATTCGAATGATCGGTGCGTCGTCCGTTGTTAGGCTCATATCGACCTGTAAAGCATTTGCAGTAGCAAGTTACGATAGTATAACTCTTGCCGTTTACCTTGGTTTGACACCCGCCGCCGCTTACATTGTCAAGCTCGTCGTCGGACAGCTCGCCGGTCTTGTTGAATTGCTCGAAATATTCCTTTGCTTCGTCCTCACTGAGTACAATGCCGTTCTCTTTTGCAAGAGCGAGCAATTCTTCACTGGATTTTGCTTGCCTTGCCTTTTTGATCAACTCCGGTGTGAAATTATCTTCCATCATTTTTATAATCATCTCATTTCTTGTAATTTTCCGGATGATTGCACAGCATCCGCATGCCTTTGTTGGATTTGTAGGCGCACTGAGCGCATTGCGAACTGAACAGTCCGCCGGTGCAACGATGCAACTCCGTGAATTTCGGCGAAAATTCCTCTCCGCATACTTTGCATTTAAAATGCTTACAATAGTAACAGCACGTCACAACAAGCCGTCCGTCACCGTAATAGCAACCGCCGCCGGAGACGTTGTCGAGTTCGTCGTCGGACAGTTCACCGGACTGGTTGCAGGATTCCTGTAACTGTGTAAAATAATTCTCTGCTTCATCCTGCGTGATTGTGATGCCGTTTGTTTCTGCAAGAGCGATTAACTCCGCAACGGATTGGGTTTGCCTTGCTTTTCCAAGTAACTCTGGTGTGAAATTATTTTCCATAACTACCCCCTATAGTTTTTTCTATCCAATACAGACGGAATCGGAAAAATTGCAAATCCCGGTTTCCGCCGTATCGTCAGTTTTTTCAGTAAAATTATTTCAGCGAGTTCAGATAGTTCATATTAATCGGACTGCTGTCAAGCTGGAGATTGGGATTGAGATCGAGTGAAGACGAATTATGCAACAAATTGTTCATCATGTCTATTTCTTTTTCCTGTTCCGGAGTGAGATCAGGAACAATAATTTCCTTCATTTCGCCAGGTCTGATGATGAGTTCATCAAAAGGTCGTTCAGGCCGTGCATCCCATGTAACACCGCCTGCAACCTGATCCAGTTCTTCGTCATCAATTGGCATTCCTGCCGTGTTTTCAAAATCTGCCATAAAAATTTCCTCCTTGTTAAAAATTATGCGCCGGCTTTTGCCGTATTGTCAAGTCTTTGCCTTGCGACTAACTCCGCAAAATATCCCCCTTTTGCTATCAATTCGTCAAATTTACCGTCCTCCATGATTTTGCCCTTGTCGAGTACAATAATCCTGTCGCACTGCTTTATGGTAGAGAGTCTGTGCGCAATGACGATCCTCGTACATTTCAGACTGTTGAGCGATTCCGAAACGGTTTTCTGCGTGAGATTGTCCAGTGCGGATGTCGCTTCATCAAACATCAGGATTCTGGGCTTGGGAGCGATTGCACGGGCAATCATAAGCCGCTGCCGCTGACCTCCCGAAACGCCGCCCGAACCCTCAGAAATGATCGTATGCATGCCCATAGGCATTCGCCGGATGTCATCCGCAATGCCCGCAAGCTCTGCTGCACGCCAAGCGTCGTCCATTGTGAGCCACGGTGCGGAAATCGTGATATTTGAGAAAATATCCCCTGAAAACAATTTGCCGTTCTGCATGACAACGCCGATATTACGTCTTAAAGATTTCAGATCGAGCGTTGCAATATCCTTGCCGTCAAAATAAACTGCACCTTTCTGCGGTGTTTCAAAACCGAGCATAAGCCGCATCAGCGTGGATTTTCCGCAGCCTGTCGCTCCTACGATCGCCACATACTGCCCCGGACGTATTTTTAAAGAAAGATTATCCACCACAAGCGGCATATTCTCGTTGTAACGAAATGAAACATTGTTCAATTCAATGCTTCCTGACACCCGTGTCACCATCTGTCTGCCCTCGGATATTTCAGGAACAGTGTCAAGAATTGGCTTTACCATGTCCATGACAGGCTTAATCTGTGCTACAGTCAGTGCGATTCCTGCAAGTGACATAAATGCACCCGAAACCATTCCATAAGCAGTATTGAACGCATAGTAATCCGCCGCCGAAACACCTGATGACACTGCGAAAAAATACATCACAAGCGTTCCCACAAGCGAGATTGCCGTAGATATGACTCTGTTTATCTTGATAAAAACAGGCGGATCATATTGAAGCCGCACCTGCTCCGCATAAAGATTGCCCCACCGTGCAAACGCACGCTTTTCTGCACCCGAGAGCTTTATTTTCTGCACGCCCGAAACAAGTGCATAGGACATTCCGCTTTCCTTGGAGGACAATTCCATTTCTTGTTTGCTGATTTTCATCTGCACAAATGCGGAAATCACCGAGAATGCTACTGTTACAAGCGTAATGATCAGCGACGGCACGACAAGTGCAGGTGCATACACAAAAATCTGTGATAGATATACCAGTGAAAAAACCGAGGTCAACCCCGTTGACAAAAATGTTGACACCAGCATATCGCATAGCGAATTAATGTACTGCGCCCTTGCAGACAATTCACCCGAACTGTAATTTTTGAAGAAATCCGCAGGCAGTGACAGCACTCTTGCCATGGTTGCCGCCTGAACCGAGATACTCATTTTCGTATTAATCTGTGCCATAATCAGCTGATTTACGGCGTTTATCATTAGGGAACTTAATGTCACGCATATTATAAATACAGTTATGGCAAGCAGCAGCCGGATGCTTCCCTCTTCAATAACGGTTGAAAACAGAAGATGATTCAGCTTAGGCGACAGCATGCCGATCAGCGTTACTGCAAGAGTTGAAATCCCTATCAGCACAAAATCGGCGAGGGAGAGTGTTTCTGAAATATAGCGCATCAAATCCGGGATTCCGAGCTTTTTCAGCGGCAGGGGTTTATAGAATGCGATCGCTTCTTCAAAAAGTCCTTTGTTTTTGCGATTAATTTTCACACGTTTTCCTGTTTCCGTGTCAGTATAGCTGTACCCTGAAAATCCTGTCGGGATCAGTGCGACAACTTCTCCGTCACTTTTACGAATGCCTAACATTGCGCCTATCGCATCCTTGTACCAGTGCTTTGAAAGCGTTACTGTGCGTCGCATGATCCCGTACGGACGGAGAAGATATTCTAACTGCTCGTTTCTGTCCTTGATATTGTCAGGAATTTCATGTGTTCTGACATGATAAAATTTCAGGATCTCATCAAAAGCGTTTTTTGCGAGCTGCCGTTTATCGGCAGAAATCCGGTTTCCCATGACTGCCCCTGCAATATTGACAAAGGAGTCCGCAAAAACGTCATTGTCATTCTGCTTGCGTTGCTTTATCTGTTCATCAAACCAACCCATGATGATGTTTCCCCCCGTTCAAATTGTAGCAACGGAATACCTTACTCATTTGTTATAAGTGCGGTATATACGCCGTTTTGTGCGTACAGCTCATCGTGAGTTCCCCGTTCAACGACGTTTCCATTATCAAGCACGATGATTTCATCGCAGTCCCGGATGGTTGACAATCGGTGTGCCACAACAATACAAGTGATTCCACGATCTTTTATGGACTTTACAACTTCGTATTCTGTTTTGGCATCCAGCGCAGAAGTGGCTTCATCCAGAATAATAATCGTAGGATCTTGGGCTAGAACCCGTGCAATTTCCATACGCTGCCGCTGACCGCCGGAAAAATCCTTACCGCCCTCGGTAATCTTATAATTGTAACCGCCGTCACGCTGCATAATATCTTCATGGAGCTGTGCATCTCTTGCCGCCATAATCATCTCGAAATCTTCTATGGAACTGTCCCACATCTTGATATTATTTGCGATTGTATCTTCAAACAGGATAATATCCTGATCGACAACGGCAAGCGAACCCGTAAAAACGCTTCTGTCAATTTTATGAATCGGCTTTCCGTCAAACAGGATTTCACCGCTCCACGGCTGATACAAGCCGGAGATTAATTTAGAAAGCGTGGATTTACCGCAGCCTGACGTTCCCACAAATGCAACACGGCTGCCTGTTTTCAGCGTCAGATTAAAATTCTTGATTAATGGTTCAGCAAGCCAGGAATATCCGAATGTGACGTTTTTCAGCTCCACATTTCCGGATAACTTGTCATATTCTGCGTTCTCGTCAATCTCGTCATTATCATAATTTATGTCCGTGGGATATTCCATTACATCTTCAATGCGTTCCATCTGTGTGCGCATTTCCTGCAAGGTCTGTCCTGCGGAAATAAGCGTCTGCGCAGGTGCAGTAAAGGAACTGAGAAACCCTTGAAATGCCATAATCATACCAACTGTAAATTTGTCGTTCATTGTGAAATAAACGCCAAGGATCAGCACGGCGATATTTGCAAGAGACGAAACAAAGGATGGTATCATTCCGAGATATTGGTTGAGTTTCTGAAACTTTACCTGCTGTGTATTAACACTTGCCTGATAACCTGCCCATTTTTCGAAAAATCCGTTTTCTGCACCGCTTGCTTTAATGGTTTCTATCATCTCAATGCCTGCAACGGTCGCTCCTGCAAGCTTTCCGGCATCACGCATCTGCACACGGGTGATGTTGATCCGCTTTCTGGAAATTATTCTTGAAACTGCGATATTGATAAGTAACGAAGCAATACCCACAAGCGTTAAAACAAGATTATAACGTATCATAACAATCAGATAAAAAAACATCATAATAGTGTTCAACGCAAGGGGCGCAAAAGTCTGCACAAGTGACTGTGCGATTGATGCATTCATTGTCTGCCTCTGTTGAATATCTCCCGCCATGCGCTGAGAAAAGAACTCCATAGGCATTCTCAGAATCTTCCACATATATTCAGTATTGCCCACAACAGAAAGCTTGCCGTTAATTTTCAGCGAATACACTGTCTGTATCCACTCCACGATAAGCTGTACTGCTCCAAGTCCCCCTAACGCAAAAATAAAGGGCATAAACCACTCAGGGTTTTCGCCTGTCAGCAGTCTGTCCAGAAAAATTCTTGAAAACACGGGAGAGATGATTCCGATAAGCGAGGTAATAATTGATGTCAATACCACGAAAGCAACAGCTGTTCCGGTGCCTTTTAAGCGTTTTTTCACAAATGCCATAACGCTTTTGGGTTTTCCGCCCGGCTCGAAATTCTCGGATGGCTGGAACATCAGACAAATTCCTGTAAACGATTTGTCAAAAATTTCCATAGATACAGAATAACTGCCCTTTGCAGGGTCGTTGAGATAGGCTTTATTCCCTTTAAAGCCGTTAAGTACGACAAAATGGTTGAAATTCCAGTGAATAATACAGGGGAACATCCCATTCTTTTTTAGATCTTCCGGTTCGTAACGATAGCCCTTGGCTGTCAGTCCGTAACTGCGTGCCGCTTTGAGGATGTTCTTGGCATTAGAACCATCCCGGGAAACACCGCAGTCCGCACGAACCTGTTCCAATGGAATCCACTTTCCGTAATATGCAAGTATCATAGTAAGAGAAGCCGCACCGCATTCCAGTGCCTCCATCTGCATGACAACCGGAACTTTTGCCACACGGGCTTTGGATGCAGTACCATTCTTTATAGGCTGTT
The DNA here is from genome assembly GCA_947177205.1 of uncultured Ruminococcus sp. Taxonomy (GTDB): domain Bacteria; phylum Bacillota; class Clostridia; order Oscillospirales; family Ruminococcaceae; genus UBA3855. The sequence continues at coordinate 25,912 of CAMWTO010000011.1, forward strand.
TCATCATCATTTTTTTCATAGGTAATCTTAATTCAGAATAAATGACATCGGAGAAACGCTTTCCGTTACGATTTCTGCCTTATATGTACCATCCGACAACATTGTATCCGCCGTTATCTCATATAGCCACTCACCATTTGAAAATCCTCCGAGATACATCAGATAGGAATCGGTTTCTGCGGTTACAGCAGTAGGCTTTGCGGATATTCCGGAAACAGAAAGGCTCTCGCCATCCACATTTATTGTCATTCCCGACTTGATCTGTCCAATTTTTTCCTCAGTAACATAGCAGATAAAAACACCGTTTTCACAGATTCCCGCTGTGTTAATTTTAGTTTCGAGCTGTCCGAAAATTCCCCATACACATATACCAATGAGTAACACGATAACTGCAATCAGTATCATCCACACGCTTAGGTTCGATACTCGCACATAGTCGTTCAATTGTTCGGGAGAAGAAATCCTGTCAATGCTCGCCTTGCGAAATAGCTGTTTCTCCATAAGATTCACGCATTATTCAATTGTGAGAATATCCACAAAGCCTGTCACTTCGAAGATCTCTGCAATCACGTCGTTGACATTACGGATGACCATTCTGCCTTGCTTGTTCATGACTTTCTGTGCCGCCAACAGCACCCGAAGTCCTGCGGAAGAGAGATATTCCAGCTTTGCGAAATCCAGTATCAGCGCACTGCTATCAGCAATGCTCTGCTTTAATTCCGCTTCAAGCTGTGGGGCGGTCGTGGTGTCGAGTCTGCCTTCAAGAACGATGCTCAGCGTCTTTCCCTCTGAAGTTTTAATGATGTTCATATGTTTTTACCTCCATAGAATTATAGAATTATTGCTTAATTGATTATTGGTTTTGGTTACATAAATCGTAACAATATTCATACGATAAACATAGCAATAATCAATTCGATCGGCAAATTTCTGTGCCATTCTGATCCCGATTTTTGAAAAGGATTTGTCATCATATTCAAAGTCAAGTGGATCATATTGTTTCGCGGCATTCCTGATAATAATGCGGAATGCATCCGGATCGGAAAACAGCTTTACATCGGTAAAAGCTCCACCGTCCTTTATTTTTTCCCTGGTGATCTGGCTGTGTACGATAAAGTCCGCCATCAGCTCCTCCAGACACAGCGCAGTCAAGTAAGCTGTCCGTTCTGTACCATATTCTTTCAGCATAAAATGATGTATTTTGCCGGATATTCCTGTGACATCAGTGTTATGATAGCCTATGCTTACATCAAACATCGGCACTGTCGTGTTTATCTTATGATTAAATTGCAGAATATTTTCTGCTGACATTTTCCATGTTCTTTTGATCACTGCATGAAGCAGATATATAATAATCATAAAGACAAGTGCGTTGCCGCCTTGTGCGATCCAAAGCCCAGTATATCCCAGATCCGGCAGCAGAACAGCCAGCAAAACGGGATATATCAAAGAATCCGGAATGATTGAGATCAACAAGGACTGCTGAAAGCGTTCCGTCGCCTCGTAAAAATGCCCCAGAGTCACGGCGCAGGTTCTGAAAGGAACAAAAATCAGCATGATGTAAATGCCTTGCCGTATAAGCGGCTCTGCGTTTTCAATACCCACCGCATTTTTCATGAAGACTTTTAAAAGAAGAGGCAGTGCAGCGATACATACGATCGCCCACACCATTGTGGAAATGATTCCGATAACAAGACCGTTCCCTATTGTTTTTTTCAATCCTCTCCTGTCACGTGCACCGTAAAACAAACCGAACAGCGGTCCTGTTGCCGTTCCTGTAGCCATGATCGGCACAATTATTATATTAAAAATACTTTTTACTACGGATTGGATCGCAAGCCCCGCTGCGCCGAAACTGGAAACAATCAGATTATTGATAATACCTGCAACTGCGCTGTCAACCAGTGAATCCGTTGTGCCGGGAAGTCCATGAATTAATGTCGAAATCAGCTCTTTTATTTGATAATGGTAAATCTTCAAGCGCAGGGGAATATGACTTTGATGTATGATGATCCAGCTAATTCCTATATTGATAACACCCGAAACGGTACTTCCCAAACCAAGACTGCCGATTCCCAAAGGCGTAGTTTTGATAAACAGTACGGAAAAGATAATATTTGTTATTATGCCTGTTATTGACTCCGCCATATATTTCCCGATATAGCCATATGTGCTGCAAACAGAACCTATCATTCTATTGACACCGCTGAAAGGGATGAGCAGAGCATAGTAACGCAGATACGACACTGCATATTGTGTAAGTGCAGGTGTCCGGGCACCGCAAAGGGCAACCAGCGGCTCAGCAAGGATCTCAATTCCTGCTACAAATAAGATTCCAATCACAAACGGTCCGGACACTCCCAATGAAAACATACGGTTGGCGGCTTCCTTATCGCCTCTGCCGAGAGCAGTAGTCAAAAAACGGGAGATTTGCCCCCCCCGAAATAGCATTCATGAAAGCCAAGGCAAACAGCATGACCAGTGTTGCGGTGCCGATTGCCGCTATGTGGTCAGGCGTGAAAAAAACACCGGCAAGCGTGATGTCTACCATAAATTGAAACGTCATCAAAAAAGAGGCGACAAAGGTAGCGGGAAACATAGTAAGAATGGATTTGCGAACCAACATGTTATCCTGTGTTAAAATAATATCTTTTCCGGTTTTCAAAATAATTTTCCTTCTAAAAATCGATTTGTTTCGCATTGATAAAAAATGATTCTTTGTATAATTATACAATATTTTTCTGATAAAAAAAAGCATTTTGGCAGGAACGTCAATTTTCTGGCAAGAACGTTAATTCGGACAGCCTTTTTTGTCTTTATC
>CAMWTO010000012.1 GCA_947177205.1 uncultured Ruminococcus sp.
ATATACATCAGATCCATTTTTAATTTGTCATATGGCACTGTATCATAAACGCCTGTTACTTGCGCATATCCTGTCAATCCGGCTTTGACTTTCAGCCGAAATCGGAATTCCGGAAACTGTTTCTGATATTCTTCACAAAGTTCCGGACGTTCCGGACGTGGTCCGACAACGGACATATCGCCTTTTAAAATATTCCATAATTGCGGCAGTTCATCCAGCCGGTATTTTCTCAGGATTCTTCCGACTGACGTAATTCTGACATCATGATTTTCCGCAAGTCTTGCGCCGTTTTTCTCAGCATCCGGAATCATGCTCCGGAATTTGTATAACACAAATTCCTTTCCGTCCTGTGTCAAACGTTTCTGTCTGTAAAGAATTTCTCCGCCGTCGCAGAGTTTCACAGCAAGCGCACAGACAAGCATCACCGGCAACACCGGAATAAACACCAGAATGCTGAACAACAGATCAAATGCACGTTTACAGAATCTTTGCTCAAAATTCAGTCCGTAATTGCGGCATAATAACAACGGCGTGTCAAATAATCTCAGATCATCCGCACCACGGAGAATAATATCAGAAATTTCCGGGACAATATAAGCCCGCAGCTGCTTGGCAAAACAGAATTTCACCAGATTGTTTCTGAGATTCACAGGCAGATCACAGAGAATCACGCCATCATACTGCCGGATTTTTTCTGTAATCTCCGGATAGGCTGTCTCTGCACTGACACTCTCGCAGATCATATACTTGTCCACACGATAACTCATCTTCATGACGAGCATTTTTGCAGAAGCACTTCCATAGACAATAATTAATTTTCTTGGCGGATACAGCGCAAAATATAATTTCTGCGTCAGATACGTCCAGCACATGAGCGAAAAAAATTCCAGGATCGTTAATCGCAGCAGGGGTGCAATCTCGGCAAATTTTCTCAGGATAACACTGATTTGCAGATAGGTGATCAGATTGCCGCCGCAGACGGATAGTATCTGAGAGAAAAAAACATCTGTCTTGCGCAGATATCCTACTTTGAAAGCATGATAGATTTTAAAAAACAGGAACATCACAACAGCATAGATGGCAACGACAGCCCAGTTCCCCCGGCGGAAAAACGGCAGAACCAACACATTCAAATAATGTGTATACCAGGTATGCGCAAACTGGAGTGTCAGAATTCCCAATAGCAGCAGATCTGAAAAAAATGCAATCATATGCTTATATTGTTCCCGATTATGTTTCCTATACAAAACCGTTGTCCTTTCCTGTGATGCTTTTTTGATTTCTGTAAGCATCTGGTATTCTTATTATAACAAACCGGAATATCACTTGTCAATAGTGAAAAATAATTTTCATCAAATATTCACCAAATCCCGAAAAAACAGACCGCCAAAGCGATCTGTCTGCAAATTATTTCATGTCAATATAGTTCCAGTAGCCTTTCAGATAAATCCCCCCGGAAATGATCGTTAATAATACGGAAATCCAGACCAGTATGTGAAATACTATGCCCATCAAACCGCCGGCGGCAAACCAGGCTTCACTGCCGTTGCTGAAACATTCCCAGGCAGCAAGCCATAATAACATCATAGCAATGGCAATCATGGTAAATGCAGTTTTTAATTTTCCCCAGATCCCAGCGGCAACGACAACGCCTTTTTCAGCAGTGACAAGCCGCAATCCGGAAACCATGAATTCCCTTGCCGCAATGATTGTAATCACAATCCCATTGACCGGGAACGGATATGCCGTTGTGTCCGCAAGTGCGGCAAACGCTGCTAATACAAGTATCTTATCCGCAAGCGGATCGGCAAATTTCCCGAATGTCGTAATCAGATTGTACTTCCTGGCAATTTTGCCATCAAGTGCATCCGTAATGGATGCAATGGCATACAGAATCAATGCCGCTGTGAAATGCCATGAAAAATTACAGTACATACACACCAGAAATACCGGCACTAACAGAATTCTCAATAATGTTAATTTATTTGGCAGATTCATCGGAAATCACCTCGCCAAGCAGATCATAATCCAAAACATCTGTAATTTTTACTTGTACATAATCACCGGAATGCAGTTTTTTCCCGGAATTGAAAAAAATCTTGCCATCAATATCCGGCGCATCATTTGCCGTCCGTCCGAAATAACATTCTGCCCACTGGTCAAAGCCTTCCACAACTGCTGTCTTGACCTGATCAATCTGAGAAGCATTGTAGGCTGCGCTCAAATCCGCTTGTTGTTCCATCAAAATTTCTGCACGCTGATTCCTGATTTCTTCCGGAATCTGATCCGGGAATTCTGCTGCTTTTGTGCCGTCTTCCTGAGAATATGCAAAACAGCCAAGTCTTTCAAATTTCATTTCTTTCACAAATTCTGACAATTCTGTAAACTGTTCTTCTGATTCTCCCGGAAATCCTGTAATCAGTGTTGTTCTGAGCACAATCCCCGGCATTTTTTCTCTTAATTTCTGAATCACAGAAATAATTTGCTGTTTCGTGCTCTGCCGGTTCATCCGTTTTAAAATTTCATCATTACAATGCTGAATCGGCATATCTATATATTTCACAATTTTATCCTGCTTTGCCATCACATCAATTAATTGATCACTGATTCTTTCCGGATAACAGTATAATACTCTGATCCATTTTAAATTCTCAATTTCACATAATTTCTCTAATAATTCCGGGAGCAGAGACGCTCCGTTTTCTGAAAAATCTTCACCATATCTTGTTGTATCCTGTGCAATAATATTCAGTTCCGTCACACCGTAATCCGCCAATTTCCGTGCTTCTTCCAGAACGTCTTCCATGGGGACACTCCGGAATTTTCCCCGGATCATGGGAATTGCACAGTAGGTACAACAATTAGAACACCCTTCTGCAATTTTGAGATACGAAAAAAACGGCAGTGTAGAAATGATCCTTCCCCCAGTCAGCTCCGCCTGCATTTTGGAAGAAAATTTTACAATTCTCTGATTGTGTAATACTTGATCCAGAATATCCACAATATCTGTTGTATCACTAATGCCAATTACGGCATCTGCCTCAGGGAATTCCTTGGCGGCTTCCTGCTGATAGCGTTCTGTCAGACAGCCCGTGAGAATTAACTTTTTTACAGTCCCATCCTCTTTGAGTTTGCCAATTTCCAGAATTGTTTCAATCGCTTCTTCTTTGGCGGACTGGATAAAACCACATGTATTGACAATTGCGACATCAGATTCTCCGAATTCTGTCACGAGTTCATACCCATGTTTTCTGAGTTTGAACAGCATTCTTTCGGAGTCCACAAGATTTTTACTGCAACCGAGGGACACCATACTTACTTTAACAGCCATAACGACGACTCCTTATATTATATTTTAAATTTTTTCAATCTTGAAATATACTACATGTTCCACGTGGAACATTCCGGGATAGAATCCGCAAAGATGTTCCACGTGGAACATTTTTAAATTTAAAATTTTATTTTTTAAATTTTTTAATCTTCTTCCTGTTCTGCAAAATAATCTTCTATCGCATTCCGGACAGCGTGGAAATCATACCCTAGCCGTACCATCCCGGCGACAGCTTTTTCTCTTGCCCGATAGTCATCTGCATCCTGCAAATGTCTGCTGTATTTCTTCACCAGAATCCGTGGAAGATTCTCATCTGCGACTTTTTGTTGTTCCGCAAGAAATTCCCGGATCAGCGTCCTGTTCAGACCCTTGTGCCGCATTTCCTGTTCCGCTCTCCGGATGCCGTAACCCTTGCGCCGGACAAGATATTCTGCATAACGCTGCGCATAGCGCCTGTCATTCACAGCATCACAACGAACTAACTTCTTCATGACAGCTTGGCACAAATTTTCATCCGGATATTTCCGCAGCAATTTTTGATACAGTTCCTGATAACAGTATTCCCGGACATCCAGCAAACAGCAGGCTTTCTCGTAAGCTGTCCGAAATCCAGGCAGTTCTTCTGCGGATTCCGATATTTTTTTTTCAATTTCAGAATAATTGATCCATTTCATAATTTTATTTCAGGATTATGATTCTGCCGGATCAAATTCGTCAAAATCATCATCCGCCTCAATGTCAATGCTCATAGATGAAAAATCTTCCGTCTTTGATCCGGAATAGACGGCTGGATTTGTGCCAGTATTTCCGACACTGTCGTCCGTTTCCTCCTCTTCCTGCTCTCGCATAATCGCAAGAATTTTTTCTTCGACTTCTTTCATAAATTCCGGGTTGTCCAACAATTGCTGTTTGACATTATCACGTCCCTGTCCGAGTTTCTGACCATTGTAACTGAACCAGGAACCGCTCTTCTGGATCACATCCAGGTCAACGGCAAGATCCATGATTTCACCCGTCCGGGAAATTCCCTTGCCATAGATATTATCAAATTCACATTCCCGGAACGGCGGCGCAACTTTGTTCTTAACAACTTTGACTTTCATCCGGTTGCCAATCGGAACGCCGTTCTCCTTCAGGACTTCTCCTTTGCGGACATCCATTCGGATCGTTGCATAGAATTTCAGCGCACGTCCGCCGGGTGTCGTTTCGGGATTTCCATACAGAACGCCGATCTTTTCCCGAATCTGGTTAATGAAAATCGCACAGCACCCTGTCTTGGAAATGATGGAAGTGAGTTTTCGCATTGCCTGGGACATCAGCCTTGCGAGCTGTCCGACGTGATTGTCACCCATTTCGCCATCAATTTCCGCTTTTGTTGTCATGGCGGCAACGGAGTCAATCACAATGACATCAATGGCACCGGAACGAACGAGAGATTCCGCAATTTCAAGTGCCTGTTCACCGCTGTCCGGCTGGGCGACCAGTAGATTATCAATATTGACACCAAGCGCCTTCGCATATTTCGGATCAAGTGCATGTTCGACATCAATGAATGCCGCTTCACCGCCCATTTTCTGTGCTTCTGCGACGATATGCAGGGCAACGGTTGTTTTACCGGAACTTTCCGGGCCATATAATTCAATAATACGTCCTCTGGGCACACCGCCGACACCAAGCGCAAGATCGAGCGTCATAGAGCCAGTAGGGATGACTTCCACATCCATTTTGCTCTGCTGACCAAGACGCATAACAGCGCCCTGTCCGAATTGTTTTTCGATCATTTTAATGGCATGATCAAGAGCCGCCTGTTTTTCTTCGGATGTTGCCGGTGCTTGAAATCCTGTACTTTTCTTTTCTGTTTTTGCCTTTGCTTTTGTAGCCATCTGAAAACCCTCCAATAATCATAAAAAATAGTAAAATATTATAAAAATATAATTTAAAATATAATTGCATGCAATTATATTTTATCACCTGAAACAATGCGGTCACGGTGTGCAAGATCCTGCGTGATCTGAATATTCCGGAAATTCTGTGATGCCAGAATTTCAGAAACAGCCTTTCCCTGCTGTTCCCCGATTTCATAAAGCAGCATTCCACCGGATTTTAACGCTGTCCTCCAGATTTTTGTCATATTCCGGTAGAAATCCAGCCCATCCGAACCGCCATGCAATGCTGTTGCTGGTTCGTGGGATACTTCCGTCTGGAGCGTCTGCATTTCCTGACTGGTAAGATACGGCGGATTGCTGACAATTAAGTCAAATACATCAAAATTTTCTGCAAACGTTGTATTCAGGACATCCCCCCGGATGAACTGCACATCCAGTCCGTGATAGTTCTTATTTTTTTCCGCATAGGCAAGTGCCTCCGGACTGCAATCCATTCCGGTGATTTCTGCATCGGGGAATATTTTTTTTAATGCCAGTGCGATACAACCTGATCCGGTGCAGAGATCCAGAATGTTTAATTTTTCTGAACGCCGGAATTTCTGTGCAATCAGATCAATCAGGCATTCCGTGTCTGGTCTGGGGATTAAAACACCCTTACCAACGAAACATTTCATGCCATAGAATTCCCATTCTCCAAGGATATACTGCAATGGTTCGCCGGAAATCCGCCGCTGTATCATAGAATTAATTTTCTGGTGCTGTTCGGGAGAAATTTGCCGGATGCTGTGCCACGGCATCCCCGTGACCTGTTCCAGAATACAATTGACTTCAAACACTGCATCCAGAATACCGGCACTACGGAATTGTTTCACGTAGAACATTCGGATTGCTTTACATTCCAAAACACTATTTACCATTGATCGTCCTCCAGATTTTCCGGAATGCACGGCATCAGTGCGGCAATGGCAATTTCAATCTGAGATGCGTCCGGTTCTTTGGTTGTGATTCTCTGCAACTGCAAACCCGGAAATGAAATCATTCTGGCAAACAAACCGTTGCTGCGTCCTGCAAACTGAATACACTCGAAAGAACAGCCGACTGTCAGCGGAAAGAGGCACAGACTACATAAAAATCTCTGCCAGGGAATTGTGAACGGTACAAAACACATCACCAGAATACTGATGAACAGTGTCAGGAAGATAAAACTTGTGCCGCATCTCGGATGTAACCGGATCTGCTTCCGGACGTTCTCAACTGTCAGGGGGAGTCCGGCTTCAAAACAGGCAATTGTCTTGTGTTCTGCGCCGTGATACTCATAGGTCCTGCGGATGTCTTTCATCATGCCAGTCAGTGCCATATAAGCAATAAAGATAATAATTTTGAGAATTCCCTCGGAGAATGACTGCAATAATCTGTTGGCAGTCAGGGGCTTCATCAGACCGACAAGCCACTTCGGGAGAAACAGGAACAATGCCATTGCAAAGACAATACCAAGAACCATGCCAATCATCATAATTGTTTCAACAGTTTTTTCTGTGAAATGGGTTTCAAGGAATTTTTCTAATTTTGAGTTTTCTTCCTGTTCTTGTTCGAGTTCTTCTTCTGTCATCTGCTTTTCTGCGGATTTCATCAGGCATTTGTAACCGTCAATCATGGAAAAGATAAAACTGTAGACACCACGGACAATTGGCGTTTTTCGATACCAAGGCTTCTTTTTGCCGGTATTCAGATCCCAGGTTTCCACATCAATCGAACCATCTGGAAGACGACAAGCCATTGCGCCTTTGAAAACGCCTTTCATCATAACGCCTTCAATGAGTGCCTGACCTCCGATTTTGCTTTTATGAGAACCTGCCTGTTTTTTTTCACTCATGTCCCGAAATTTCGCCTCTCTTTCAGAAAATTTAAATAGTTTGAAATATTTAAAAAATTAATTTCTTGTATGCTTTCCGTTCTCCGGCGGCAGTGTGATAGTCACTGTTGTTCCCTTTCCCTCTTCGCTTGTAATTGCAAGCGTTCCGCCATGTGCCGTGACAATTTCATCCGCAACAGCCAAACCGATCCCCGACCCTCGTCTTGTATGATTGGCTTTGTAGAATTTTGTCTTGATTTTAGGCAGATCTGATTTTTTGATGCCGCAGCCATTGTCTGCTACACATACCTGGACATTACCCCGGACTTCCTGCGCTGTAATCCTGACATGTCCCCCGGTATCAGAATATTTGATCGCATTGTCAATAATATTAATAAATACCTGCCGGATTCTGTTTTTGTCCCCGTAGACAAATGGGAGCATTTCCGGTTCTTCATAAGAAATTGTAATTTTTTCCTGAATACTCTTGTTCATGTAAATTAACACCGCATCGCCAAGTTCCGCCAACACATCCATTGTTGCTTTCTGGAGCGTGAAATGTCCGTTCTGCATTCTGGAAAAATCCAGTAATTCTTCGACCATCCGGGACAGTCTCGCCGTTTCATTCACAATGACATTCATGCCCTTGCGGACAGTTTCCGGATCATTTTCTGCCATGCAGATCGTTTCCGCCCAACCCTTAATGGCTGTCAACGGTGTTCTTAATTCATGCGAAACGGATGAAATAAATTCATTTTTCATTTCTTCCGCCGTGGAAAGTTCATCCGCCATGTGATTAATCGCATTGCACAGATCGCCGATTTCATCTGAATTATGATAACGAATCCGGAAGGAGAAATCCCCCTTGGCAAATCTGTCAGCCGTGTTGCTCAACTGCCGGATCGGCTTGACAATACTCCCGACAAAATAGATCCCTGTCAGGACTAACAATAAAATCACAATGGCACAGACGACAATCACGGAAATAATCATAATATGAATGCTCCGGTCAAGTTCTGTCAAGGAACAGACCACCCGGACGGCAGGATATTCCGTACTGAATGCAGAAATATCCATGCAGACTGCCATAATTTTTTCCTGATTCTCAGCTTTTCCGATCCAATAGCCGTCACCGCCGGCAAGCAGATTTTCATAATCCGGGATTGCCGTTTCCGACGACGGCGAAAACCCGGAAGACGTTAAAATCACCCAGCCTTTAGAATTGACTGCCATCAGCTCCATCTGGTCTTTTGCTGAGAAACTCTCAAACGTACTGCGCATTTCAGAATATAAATTCGTTTCAGAATCCTGTGCATAACGGCTTAATAAATTCACCACGGAAGTGAGTTCCCCTGTGAGGGTTTGCCTGGCACTGGAATAATAGAAACTCTGGACGGCATAGATCAGGATCAGCGAAAAAGTCAGCATCATCAGGACAATCACAGCAAAATGATTGGTCAGCCATCTTTGCGTGATGGTTTTCCGCCTGGGCGGATCAGGAATGAAATTTTGACTGTTATGTTTAAATTTTATCATTCCATTTATAGCCATAACCCCAGATGGTGACAATATACTGCGGATTAGAGGGTTCATCCTCGATCTTGAGCCGAATTCGCCGGATGTTTACATCCACGATCTTGTAATCGCCATAGTAATTCTCACCCCAGATATGATTTAAAATGCTTGCTCTGTCAAGCGCCGTGTTTTTATTATTCATGAAATACTCCATAATCTGATATTCTACTTGTGTCAGATCAATCGGCTCGCCATTCTTGGCAACAACACGGCTTTTCAGATTCAGCGTGAACGGACCGGATTCCAGAACGGGACTTTTTTCATCATGCGTGAAACTCATGCACACTCTCCGATAGATCGCATCCACTCTTGCCGTTAATTCTGACAGAGAAAACGGCTTTGTGATATAATCATCCGCACCGATCATCAGTCCGCTGACCTTGTCCATCTCCTGCGTCCTTGCCGTCAGCATGATAATGCCAAGCGTGGGGCTTTTTTCCCGGAGTTTCTTGCAGACCGTGAAGCCGTCAATGCCGGGCATCATAATATCCAGCAAAACAATATCAAAATTGCCATTTTCTTCTTCAAATTTCCGCAGGGCAAGTTCCCCGCAATTGACATCCGTCACATCATAGCCGGCACGTTTCAAATTAATCACAATACAGTCCCGGATGACATCTTCATCTTCACAGACTAAAATACGTCTCATAATAAACTCATCACCCCTGATGAAAAATCAAAAATAATTAAAAATAAATTAATCCAGAAATTTAAAATTCAAAAAGATTTCGCCCAGTGTCAGAGACAGTTCTTCGCCGGATTCCGGCTTGACAAGATAACTGGCACTTCCTTTTGTGTGAAGCAGTGCATAGCCACTGCCCAGATGATCTTCCCTGTCTGCCTCATCATATGCAATATAAATCCGCAGAAGTACCGGCATTTCTTCTCCGGTCTGTTCTGTCTGATTGGAATGATCCGGATTGTCTGGATTATTTTGATAATCCGGATTATTTTTCTGCCTGTAGTTACAGAACTGGATTTCGTTCTCGGTAGTGTCTTTCCGGATGGTTACATTTCCCTGCCAGATCTCGGGCAAGAGAAATACATACCCGTCATTCGCATTGTAATAACTGAAATATTCCGTGAAAATCAAATTTTCCTGCATCATCAACCAGTCCGTCCGCCGGATCTGCTCGGGTTCTGCGGCATTCTCATAGCCGGGAAACATCGTCTGCACAGGAATTTCCGGAACGCCGTCCCGGTCAATGTCCATGCAGGAAAGCCCTGCTCTCCGGACGGTTTCTTCTGCACTCTTTCCACATCGCTGCAATAAATTCACAAACTGTAATTTCTGTTCGGATTCTTCCAGGCACAGAATTTCCGTCTGAATGTTCGCTGTCCCTGTTGCGGCATCAATATACAGCGCTGTTCGCTGACCCGGAAGTTTCCCGTAAATCAACTGATGATAATCTGTATAATTGTCCGTGAACCGGTATTTATATTCATGATAATTGCGGTCTTCCTCCAGGCAGTAGACTGCCGCATATGCCTGTTCGGAGGTACTCACAGCACCCAGGACAACCAGATCCGGGTGTTGCTGCGGATCGACCTGCGCCACGTCGAACAGTGCATAACTGTGCGTGAGCGTCTGTTCCAGATAATGATTTTCATAGGCATAGACAGAAAGATATTTTTCAGACTGATTCGCTGTGCTGTACCCGACAATGATATTTATCTTGTCACTGCCGCCGAGCCGGGAAATGATTACTTTTTCAATTTCAGATCCCTCAGCACTCCGGTCACAGATAGACTGCCATCTGAAATTGACTTTATCCAAAATATTAATCCGAAGTCCGCCATCCGTTCCTGTCATATTACTTTTTTCATAGAATACAATCGCTTCGTCACTGTCATCCGCATCAATATCCGCAATGATAAACGCTGACAGATAACTGCCGCTCTTAGGATATTTCAAACGAATGCCTGTTCCGGCAGCATTCTGCAGTGCCTGATAGATCTGTTCTTGTTCACCGCTGAGTTTCGGCGGCGTGAGCATGGTATCCACGTTAATCCCAATGGAACACCCCGAGAGACAAAACGTACAGCAGAGAATCAAACAAAATAAAATTTTAATTTTGTTAAATTTTTTAATTTCTTTCTGCAATTTTAACATAATGTTTCTTCTTTGGCAGTGCTTTATATGCCGGACGGATAATCCTGCCGCCTGTCAGCAGTTCTTCCATACGGTGTGCTGACCAGCCTGCCATACGGGACACGGCAAACAATGGTGTATACAAATCCTCCGGAATGCCTAACATCCGGTACACCAGTCCGGAATACATGTCAACATTGGCGCAGACAGTCTTGTCAATTCCCCGTTCCTGCTTCATGAGTACAGGTGTCAGTCTCTCAATCGTATCCAACAAATGAAATTCTGCTTCAATGTCCTTTCCTTCTGCCAGCTTAAATGCTTTTTTCTTCAGGATCACTGCCCTGGGGTCAGAAAGCGTATAGACAGCATGTCCCATGCCGTAGACCAGACCGCTCCCGTCGTTTGCCTGTTTGTTCAGAATTTTCCGGATGTGGTCCGCTACTTCTCCTTCGTTATCCCAGTGCTTGACATTGGCTTTGAAATCTTCCAGCATTGCGGATACTTTGATGTTTGCCCCGCCGTGTCGTGAACCTTTCAGGGAACAGATCGCCGAAGAATATGCAGAATACGCATCCGTTCCGGAGGACGTGAGCACACGGCATGTAAATGTGGAATTATTGCCGCCGCCATGTTCCGCATGAAGCATCAGCAGACAGTCTAAAAGCTGGGCTTCTTCCTTGGTATACTGACGATCCGGACGTAACATAGATAAAATTGTCTCTGCTGTTCTCTCGTTGGCTCTCAATGGGTGCATGAACAATGTTTGATTATCAAAATGCTTTCTTTTTACCTGATACGCATTGACCATGATAATCGGCAGTTTTGCAATTAAATTAATCGCTGTTTTCAGCTCCTGCTCCAGATTCATGTTTTCGCATTCTGATTCATAATAAGAATATAATGCCAGGACAGACCTTGCCAGTTTGTTCATAATGTTCTGTGATGGCGCTTTCATCATCATATCCACCACAAAACCGGATGGCAGTTCTCTGTGCATGGACAAATAATGATTAAATGCCTCTAACTGGTCGGCTGTCGGAAGTTTGCCGAATAATAACAGATATGCCGTTTCTTCATAGCCGAAACGGTTCTCCTTCTCTGCATTGTGCACCAGATCATAAATTGTATAGCCTCTATAAATCAGTTCACCGGGGATCGGTTCCACTTCTCCTTCATTGACAACATAGCCATGCACATTGCAAATATTGGTAATTCCGGCAAGAACACCTGTCCCATCACTTCGCCGAAGACCCCTCTTGACATGAAATTTCTGATATAACTGCTGATCGATGGCGGAATTTTTTTTGAGTTCGTCGCATAAATTTTGCATATCAGCATTGGAAAATACTTTGCTCATTGTAAACTGCCTCACTTTCTGTTATTTTTTTAAGATATCCCTATTATAACATTTTTTCACAGGCAAGTCAAGTGCAATCTGCATTCCTGCAATTCTTCAGCAATTCTTCAACAATTTCAATTATCTGCTGACTCGTTTCCAATTATTTTTAATAAAACAAATAAAATTAACTTACATAAAAATCACAAGGAGTATGCGATATGAAAAAAAAATTCTGCGTCTATAGCATTCTTTGTCTGCTGTTGACTTTGATGCCCATTATCCCTGCTATGCTGTTCTCAACGGAAATTTCTGCACCGGAGAATCCCGGAATCTCTGAAATCACGGAAAACTCTGAAAATACAGAAAATGACATATCTTCCCAAATATTAGAAACTTCTGAAAATTCTTCTGATCTCCAGGTCTATCATGTATTAGATATCACAACCAATGAAATTCTGGAAGTCCCCGTCCGGGAATATCTCATTGGCGCTGTTGGTGCAGAAATGCCGGCATCTTTTGAACCGGAAGCCCTCAAGGCACAGGCAGTTGCGGCACATACTTACGCAGAACGACAGGTATTACTTGCCACAAGCCGCTCTGATCTGCAAGGCGCTGACTTCTCCAATGACCCGGATCAGTATCAGGCATTTCATACACAGCAACAGCTTCAGAAACTCTACGGCGACAACTTCACTTTCTATTATCAGAAAATCTCTGATGCTGTGGATGCCGTCCTTCCGGAAATTCTTTGCTATGATGATGAACCTATCATCGCTGCTTTTCATGCCATCTCTACTGGAAAAACGGAATCCGCCCAGAACGTCTGGGGCAGTGCAATTACTTATCTGCAATCCGTTGACAGCAGTTCGGACTGTGATGCACCCAGTTATGAACAGGACTGCTCCTATTCCGCCGAACAGATTCAGGAAATGCTTTCCGCTGCACATTCCGGACTTCTCCTCGGAACGGATACAGCGAACTGGTTCGGCGAACCGGTCTGCTCGGATGCCGGGACAATTTTGCAAATTCCTGTTGGTACAAGCATTTTTACCGGACAAGAACTCCGTTCCATTTTGGGACTCCGTTCTGCCTGTTTTACGATCAGTTACGATAAAAAATCCAAAACGTTCACGTTCCGCACAAAAGGTTACGGACACAGCGTCGGCATGAGTCAATACGGTGCAAATGCAATGGCACTGCAAGGCTCGGACTATCGGGAAATTCTGGCGCATTACTATCCGGATACGGTTCTGAAAACCATTTGATTTGTTTGATCTTTTGAAGTATAACTAATTGCTGTGCTATTCATTAAATAAGAAAGCTGTTATATCCCATAAACAATGCGCTAATATCGCTGTTTCTGAATATTTTTTCTCTGTTTCGGTTGAAATTTTATAATTCAGAAAATCCTCAGCTTTAGATGCTTCTATTGAATATAGTTCATCTGAATTGTTATCATAAGCGATCACATCATAGATAACATTTGGATCATTTTCGTCAAAAGTTTCCAAATATTCTACTTCATCATCAACTTCTTTATATGCATTGATCGTAATCATTAAAACCAACTCGCATACTTGTAATTTCGTATTTTTCAGATTAATTAAAAAATCCTTGATCTCATTTATATGTTTAGTACCATAATAAAGTTTTATTGAATTAAGTACATCCTCTGTAGATGCTCGTTGAATCAAGTCGTAAATAATCATTTGTGTGTTTTTTCAAAAACCTCCCATAAGAAACTGCCATCCTGAGTTTGATTTCCAAGTAATCTATACGCACCGCCAGTTTTATCAATAATTTTAACTTCATAGCTATATTTCTATTATAACAGATTACCTGTTCAGAAATGCAATAACTAAAAAATAAATGCCCTGCAACTCATCATGGCATTACAATTAGTATGTTCCACGTGGAACATTCCGCATCTCTTGCATTCGAATTTAATTTACAATCATTGCACTGCCTGTCCGCAAAATTCGCTTTGTTCCGTCTGCAAGTTCTATGATCAGTCCCGCATCTTCCGTAAAGCCAGTCGCTATTCCCTCCATTCCGTCATCTGTCCGGATTCTGTGCCCCAGTGTACAGGAATTTTTTGTGTAGATCTCCAGATAACTGTGCGACGGAATCCCATCTAGTAAGATCTCTAGTTGTTTTAAAATTTCTATTAATAAATCATATTTGTTGATGCATTTCCCTGTCTCTGTTTCCAAATCTGTGATAATCGACTGCAATTCTTCCGGACGATCCGGATCGTGACGCAGATTAATCCCGATCCCGATCACTAAATAATCCATACTGAGCAGTTCCGCATTGAAACTACCTTCTGAAAGAATACCACAGATTTTTTTCTGATTCAGAAATAAATCATTTACCCATTTAATCTGCGCTGTAATGCCGAATTGTTTCAGGGCAAGGAAAACCGCCGCCGCTGTACAGGCAGTTACACTCATCATGTCCGAAATCGGAAGTGTCAATTTCTCAATGATACTAAAATATAAATTTCCTGCCGGAGAATAAAAACTTTTCCCCGTCCTGCCTTTGCCTGCTGTCTGCCGGTCGGCAATGACAACCGTTCCGGACGGCGCATTCCGGGCAGCAAGTGTCTTTGCAAGATTATTTGTAGAATCCAGCTCCTTGAAATGTTGGAACTGCCAGTCCGTACGGCATTCACGCACTGCCTGTTTCAGATAGGATTCACAGAACAGATCCGGATGACAGACAAGCCGGTAGCCTCTGTGCGGAACGGATTCTATCTCACATCCCTCGGCACGGAGCTGTTCCACGACTTTCCAGACGGCACTCCGGCTGACCTGACAGTCTGCGGCAAGTTCTGCACCGGAAATATAATGCTCCGCACACAACAGTGCCGAAAGAACGGACTCCCTAAGATTCATAAAAATTTCCCCTTTTTATTTTAAATCATATTATAAATTATAATTTTCATTTCTAAATTTTAAAATCCATGCACACAAAATATCCTCCAGCATAGAATACAGGAGTAACTTCTGGAGGTGACATGGACAATGTTTCAAGCGTGTCTGCTTGCATTGGCGGTCTGTATGGATACATTCTGGGGAGCAGTCAGCTGTAGTATGAATGGCATCACAATTCCGAAACGCTGTGCATTACTGATTAGTACTGTCGGAACGGTCTTTCTGAGCATTTCCCTGTTCTGCGCACAGCTCCTGCATGGGATTTTTCCGGAATCTGTATTCCGGTATGCCGGATTTGCCATTCTGTTCTTACTGGGAAGTACACAACTGATGAAAAAAATCCTGACAGTGCTGTTCCAGAAGCACAGACCGCACTGGAACTGGAAAGCACTGGGACTTGTAATTGATATTTGTTTTGATGAAACGCTGGCGGATGCAGATGGTTCTAAAACAATCAGCATGAAAGAAGCCGCCGCCTATGCGACGGCTCTCTCCATGGATTCCCTGGCAAGCGGACTGGGTGCAGGGATTACAGCACCTCGGATTCCAATATGTCTGGGACTAAGCTTTGTGTTCGGATTTATCCTGACAGTCCTGGGCTGTCGGGTCGGTACATCCTGCCGGAAACAGATCAACTTGTCATGGCTTGGGGGCGTGATGCTGCTGATTCTGGCATTTTGCAGATTATAATCAATAGCATTTCATAATATTATATGCTGATGTTCCACGTGGAACATTAGACATCCTAGAATTGAAAACCTCCTGTCAGCAACAGCATCCCTAGCATCAGGGAACAGATCACTGCACTGAAACAATATTTTGAGAAGTGACTCTGCTCCAGTTCTTCCGGTGTATATAATGCTTTCTGCTCCCGGCAGATCTGTTCTAATTCCGGGATAGAATATGCCTGTAAATCCTCTGAATCCATGATTACGCAACAGGAATGACTTCCATACCACCCATGTAAGGACGGAGTGCCTCTGGAATCCGGATACTGCCGTCTTCATTCAGATTATTTTCCAGGAATGCGATTAACATTCTCGGCGGTGCGACAACTGTATTATTCAGCGTATGCGGAAAATATTTTGTGCCATCTTCTTTTCTCACACGAATGTCTAAACGTCTTGCCTGTGCGTCCCCCAGATTGGAACAGCTCCCGACTTCAAAATATTTCTTCTGTCGTGGAGACCATGCCTCTACATCCAGGCTTTTAACTTTCAGATCTGCTAAATCACCGGAACAGCATTCCAGCGTCCGCACCGGAATATCCAGCGTGCGGAAGAAATCCACAGAATTTTTCCAGAGAACATCAAACCACTGCATACTTTCCTCCGGCTTGCAGACCACAATCATTTCCTGCTTTTCAAATTGATGGATTCTGTAAATGCCACGTTCTTCCATACCATGTGCGCCAACTTCTTTTCTGAAACAGGGAGAATAGCTTGTCAGCGTATGTGGCAGTTCTTCTTCGGGGATAATCGTATCAATAAATTTACCTATCATAGAATGTTCACTTGTGCCGATCAAATATAAATCCTCGCCCTCAATCTTGTACATCATATTTTCCATTTCAGTAAAGCTCATCACACCCGTGACAACTTCGCTCCGGATCATGAACGGCGGTATATAATAGGTAAATCCTCTGTCAATCATGAAATCCCTTGCATAGGACAAAATAGCAGAATGCAGTCTTGCAATATTGCCACAAAGATAATAAAATCCTTTTCCAGAAGTTTCTCTTGCAGAAGCAAAATCAACACCCTTTAGCTTTTCCATAATATCCGCATGGTAAGGCACTTCAAAATCTGGCACAACAGGTTCACCAAAGCGTTCTAATTCGACATTTTCAGAATCATCTTTACCAATCGGCACAGATACATCAATGATATTTGGAATCACAAGCATAATTTTTCTGATTTCCTCTGGTATTTCCTTTTCACGATTTTTAAGTGCTGTTAATTTCTCATTAATTGCTACAACTTCTGCTTGGAGTGCTTCTGCACCCTCTTTGTCGCCTTTCGCCATCAGACCACCAATTTGTTTGCTTTTGGCTTTTTTTTCTGCACGGAGCTGATCTCCCTGGAGCTGGGCATTCCGGAACTCCTTGTCCAGTGCAATAACTTCATCCACTAAGGGCAATTTCTCATCCTGAAATTTTTTTCTGATATTTTCCTTGACAAGTTCAGGATTTGCCCGTAAAAATTTCTTATCTAACATAATTTTCTTTCCTTTCTGCAAAAAATAATAAATAGTTAATTGAAATAAATTTAAATTTATTTAAAATGTTCCATGTGGAACATTTTAAAATTTTTAATCCGGAAATAACATGTACAACAGAGATTTCAGATCTTCTTCGTTGTAGAATGGAAATACCAGACTGCCGCCGGTGGATTTCCCGGCATGAACTTTTACAATCCTGCCGAGTTTCTCTCGTAAAGACATTTCTAATTCTCCATAGTAAGAAAGTGGCAGATCTACAGCCGACTGTGTCATGATTTCCCTTGTTTCCTCTGCTTCATTCGCAAGTTGTTCCAAACGACGGACAGTGTACTCCCCTTTTGCACATTTCTCAGCAAGCTCACACATACGCTTTTCATCTGGAAACCGAAGCAGTACTTTTGCATGTCCCCGTGAAATTTCTTGATTCATAATCATGTCCTGAATTCTCTGGGGCAGACGCAACAAACGCAGGATGTTTGTAATTGTACTTCTGGAGCAGCCGACAGCACTGGCAATTTCTTCCTGCGTCATGTGAAATTCTTCCTGCAATCTCTGGAATGCGAAAGCTTCCTCAATCGGGTTGAGATCTTCCCGCTGTAAATTTTCAATCAATGCAATCTGTGCTGTTTCCAACTCCGTCAGTTCCCGGATCACGACCGGCACTTCTTCAAGACCGGCAATTCTGGCGGCTCGCCATCGGCGTTCTCCTGCTACGATCTGATAGCCGCCGCCTGGGAGCGGTCTGACGAGAATCGGCTGAAGAATACCATGCACCTGGATGGAGTCTGCGAGTTCTGCAATGGCAGTACTGTCAAAATATTTTCTCGGCTGTTTGCGGTCCGGTTCAATTTCGGAAATCCGTAATGTGCGTTTCGTAGGTACTTTTGCGGAATTATCCTCAAACAGAGAACCGAGTCCGCCGCCAAGACCTCCTCTTGCCATGGAATCACCCTTTCTGAAATAATTTTTAATTATTTTATTTTGCAATATTCATCCGCAGTTTTGTCAGACCGCTGAGCGGTTCACCCAGGAATTCTTTTCCGAAAATCTCATAAGCCAAAGCCCCTTTGGAGTGCTTGTCATAATAGAAAATCGGCTTGCCGTAACTGGGTGCTTCTGATAACCGGACATTCCGGGGAATTTTTGTCTGATAAACCTGCCCTGGAAAATAGCGCTCCACTTCTTCGACAACCTGCCGGGAAAGATTCAGCCGGTTGTCGTACATTGTGAAGAGAATACCACCGATTTTCAGTTTCGGATTATAATTTGCCTGGACAAGATCCCTTGTATTGACAAGCTGCGTCAGACCCTCCAGCGCATAATATTCCGCAAGCATGGGGATCAACAATTCATTCGCTGCCGTCATGGCATTAATCGTCAGCTGACCAAGTGCCGGAGGACAGTCAATAAAAATATAATCATAATCCTTTCGGACAGTCAGCAGCTGCATTTTCAGGCGATTAAAACGCTGTTCCATGTGAACAAGTTCCGTTTCGACCCCTGCAAGATCCGCATCTGCCGGAACAAGGGAAATATTTTCAAATTCCGTTGTCAGAACAGCATCTTTCACGGAAGCTTTTCCGGTAAGGACTTCATAAGCAGAACAGGTGAGATCTCTTTTACGGATTCCGAAGCCAGTTGTCGCATTTCCCTGTGCATCAAGATCAAAACAGAGAATTTTTTTCCCTCTTGTGCCGAGATAAGCGGCGAGATTCACAGTTGTAGTGGATTTTCCGACACCGCCTTTCTGGTTAACAACGGCAATAATCTGATTCATTTGCCATCAAACTCCTTTCTTTTTTCAGACTTCCTATTTATTATATCATGTCTGCCAGGATTTGTAAAGAATTTTCACAAATTTTTTTGAATATTTCCAGAAATTCTGCTAGGACATGTTCCATGTAGAACAATTCCGGGAAATTTTCAAATAAAATTTGCGAAAATCCTAAAAAATTTGACAGCATTCAAAAATGAACAAGAATGCTTAAAAGCACACAAAGACTCAGGATTGAAAACTATTTTGGAGCGGAATCCGGATCCGGTATTCAATGAATTCCTCATCCTGTGTCTTCTGCGCATCCGCCGGAATTCCTGCCGCCTGCATCGTTTCTATTGCTTTCTGGATCGTATTTGTAAACAACCGGACATCCCGGAACAGGACACGCCGTTTCCGAAAGTTTTCCTGTTCCCGGACTCTTCCGAGCTGTTCTTCAATCAAACGTTCCGTTTTCTCAACATTTAAACCAAGTTTCGTGATTTTTTCCAGAATTTTCATGCGCTCTTCCGGACTGGCAATTTTCAGCAGTGCCCTTGCGTGGCGTTCTGTCAATTGATTTTCCAAGATATACTTTTTTTCCAGGTCGGTCAGTCTAAGCAGTCTAAGTTTATTCGCAACTGTACTCTGTGCCCTTCCAAGCTGAATGGCTGCATCTTCCTGTGTCATTCCATAATAAGTAATCAACTGTTCCAATGCGGCGGCTTCTTCAAAATAATTCAGATCCTGCCGCTGAATGTTTTCTACTAAGGCAAGAATGGCGGAATGCCGGTCATTGATTTCCATAATCAAACAGGGAACACAACGCAGACCGGCAAGCCTGGCAGCACGCAGACGGCGTTCTCCGGCGATCAATTCATAAAGACAGCCACACTGCCGAACGGTCAGCGGCTGCAAAATTCCGTTCTGACGGATGCTTTCTGAAAGGGAACGAAGTTCTTCCGGCTGAAACAGCATTCGGGGCTGATGAGGATTGGGACGGATGTCCTCAATGCGTAAGTAAAGAATCTTCTGTTCTTCCATTGGAGAAATGGTTTCCTGCCTGAATTTTTCTTCAGGATTTCCTTTCAAATTTTTTTGAAAATTCTCTTTGAAAATTTCTTTTGGGGGTGCAAACATTCCGGACATGTAATGTTCTCCTTTCTGGTGTTCAGCTTTCTGATAATTTTTAATGATTTTTTCTGAACCTCTCTCTAATTTTCATCATAACAGATTTTGGAAATCATTGCAATAATAAAAATCCGTTATTTCCGGCGGAAATAACGGATTTCCGGACAGGTAAGCTGTTTCTTATCCTACTTTCTGCTGAATTTGTGCAAATTTGCAGGAGAATTCTGTCGGACAGGGCGATATTTTTCTAATCAGAGATATGAAAAAATTCGGGAAAATCCGAATGTTCCACGTGGAACATCCGGATTCTCGGATTCTTTTACAGATTTTTAGAGTGATTTCTGTTTGATCTGTGCAAATTTACGTGGAAATTTTTCAGGACAGGACGATACTTTTCTGACAAGATACAGATTTCTTGCATCGCCATCGGGGAGCTGATAAGAAATCGTATCGAATAATTCCCCACCAAGCAAACGAATTGCCGACAATGCCGGATGAATTTCCTCGTGCGATTTCATGGCAAGCCAATAGCCGCCTATTCTGACATAAGGGAGCGATAGTTCTGCAAGTACAGGAAGAGCAGCAACCGCCCTGGCAGTTACTACATTAAAAGACTCCCGATAATCTGGATCTTTTGCAAATTCCTCTGCACGTCCGTGTACTGCGGTATACTGACAATCCAATTTTTCTCTTAACTGCTCCAGAAATACAATTCTTTTCCGGAGACTATCCAGAAGCGTAATCTGCAAATCCGGTCGGATCAGGGAAAGCGGCACACCGGGAAAACCTGCACCGCTGCCAATATCGAGAAGTTTCGCCGACTGTGGAAAGCAGTCCCGTGCCAGTTCATGCAATAAGAAACTATCAAGAAAATGCTTTTTTAAAACGCCCTCACCATCCGTGACAGCTGTCAGATTGACATGCTGATTGTATTCTACTAAGAATTCCGCATAAGATTCCAGTTTCTTGTATGTTCCATGTGGAACATTTACGTTAAATTTCTGAAACAATTCGCTTGCTTGTACATAATCCGGCAGCAAAGCCATGTCATTCACTCCTAATTTTAAAAATTTAAAATTATTTCCGGGAAAGCCAAATCAATAATACAGAAATATCAGACGGCGAAACGCCGGAAATTCTGGATGCCTGCGCAATATTGACAGGCTGATGCCGGTTCAGCTTCTCGGCAGCCTCCAGACGAAGCCCCCGGATTGTGGTATAATCCAGATCCGTCGGCAATTTTTTCTGTTCCAGGTGTCTGGCTTTTTCAATGGATTCATTCTGACGGGAAATATAGCCTTCATATTTGATCTGGATCTCTACTTGTTCCTGGATTTCAGAAGACAGTGCCGGACGTTCCGGATCAAATGCGGCAAGATCCCGATAATGCAGTTGCGGTCTGCGGATCAAATCCGCAAGCTTGCAACCTGTCTGCAATGGTGCTGTGCCGGATGCGGCAAGCATCTGATTCAATGCAGGACTTGGCGCAAGATTCATTTTCCGGACACGCTGGATTTCTGTTTCTACAAGCTGATATTTTTTTAACATTGCCTGATAGCGTTCTTCTGGCAGCAAGCCGATTTCCCGTCCGGTTGGCATCAACCGGAAATCCGCATTATCCTGCCGGAGAACAAGTCTGTATTCGCTCCGGGAAGTCATCATTCTATAAGGATCGCTACATCCTTTATAGACAAGATCATCAATTAATGTGCCGATATAGGAACCGGAGCGCTCCAGAATGATCTGTTGTTTTCCCTGAACGGAAAGAGCAGCATTGATGCCGGCAACAAGTCCCTGTGCGGCGGCTTCTTCATAACCAGAACTGCCGTTGAATTGTCCTGCGCCAAATAAACCAGAAACGGCTTTTGTTTCCAGTGTGGGTTTGAGTGCAGTCGGATCAATACAATCATACTCAATTGCATAGGCAGGACGGAGGATTTCCACATGAGACAAGCCCTTGATTGTCCGGAGGAATGCCAGCTGTACATCTTCGGGGAGTGAAGAAGACATGCCCTGTAAATAATATTCTTCGGTTGTCAGACCCATTGGCTCAATGAATAACTGATGGCGTTCTTTTTCAGCAAATCTGACGATTTTATCTTCAATCGAAGGACAATACCGGGGTCCAACACCCTCAATTTTTCCGGCATAAAGCGGAGAGCGGTGGAGATTTTTCCGAATGACATCATGTGTTTCAGAATTGGTATAGCTGATATAGCAGTTAACCTGATTGTGAAAATTCTGATCAAAATTTTCAAAAGAAAACGGTGTAATTTCCATATCGCCCGGCTGTTCTTCAAGCTGTTCAAAATCAATGCTTCGTTTGTGAACACGACAGGGCGTCCCGGTTTTGAATCTTCGCAAAGGCAGGTAATTTCTAAGACTTTCTGAAAGTGCATTTGCCGGGAGTGCCGAATCCGGACCGCTCTCAAAAGAAACTTCACCAATATGGATTTTGCCCTTAAGATAAGTCCCGGTAGCAATGACAACAGCTTGCGCATGATAGACAGCACCTAACTTTGTCACAATGCCGGTAATCCGGGAATTCTCCGGATCAATGAGAATTTCAGCCGCCTCTCCCTGCTTCAGGAACAAATTTTCCTGCTGTTCGCAGACATGTTTCATATAATCATGATATTTCACCCTGTCTGCCTGGACACGGAGACTGTGAACCGCCGGACCTTTTCCCCGGTTCAGCATTCTGCTCTGAATGAAACAAGCATCTGCCGCTTTTCCCATTTCGCCGCCGAGCGCATCAATTTCCCGGACGAGATGTCCTTTTGCCGTGCCGCCGATAGATGGATTACAAGGCATATTCGCAACCTGGTCAAGGGAAATTGTCAGAAGCAGTGTCTGACAGCCGAGTCTGGCAGAAGCAAGACCCGCTTCCACGCCGGCATGACCAGCACCGACGACAATGACATCATAGCATCCCATTTCATAAGTATTTTTCACGCACATCACTCACTAATTGAAAAACTAAACATTAATGTTTGAATAAATCAGAAATAAATTTATTATTTGCCGACGCAGAATCTTGCAAAGACCATGTCAACGACTTTATCTGTCACACGTTCGCCCGTCAGTTGTAACAAAGCATCTGACGCCGCATCCAAACTGACTGTGACAGCGTCATAAGCCATTCCCATCCGGAGTGCTTCAAGTGCTTCGTGAACAGCATCCACAGCAAACCGAAGACAATCTCTCTGGCGTTCATTGGCAATCATGCCGTCTTCTGCCGGGACAGCTTTGCGGGATGCAAACGCTGCTATTGCCTGTTCCAATTCCGGAAATTGTCCGGATTTCGCTGAAATCCCTACAAAAGCCGCCGGATCTACAGAATCCGTGGAAAGAACCTGAGAAAATTCCCAACAGAGCGCTTTGTCATTCTTATTGCCGATCAGAATTGTTTTTTCAAGCAGAAGTTGTTCCAAAACGGTCTGATCTTCCGAAGAAAACGGTTCTGACTGATCGAACACAGCAAGAATCAGATCAGCCTGCCGGATATTGGCAAGACTTTTTTCTACGCCGATCTGTTCAATCCGGTCGGAAGTTTCATGCACACCAGCAGTATCTGATAATCGGAGTGTTACATCACCGATTCTGACCTGTTCTTCCACCACATCACGGGTTGTGCCTGCAATTTCTGTGACAATACTGCGTTCACAGCCGGCAAGCGCATTGAATAATGTAGATTTTCCGGCATTCGGCTTGCCGATGATGACCGTATGCAGACCCTCCCGGAGAATTCTGCCATAATCATAGCTTTCTAATAAATGTTCCATGTGGAACATCAGGGATGATAAATTTTGTTCCAGGGTTTCAGCGTTCACTTCCGGAATATCCTCGTCCGGATAATCTGCCCAGACGGCAAGAGAGGACAAAATTTCGAGCAATTTCACAGAAAATTCTGAAATTTTCCGAAATGTCGCACCATCCCGGAGTGTCCGGGCGCATTTCACAGCATTTTCACCGGATGCAGAAATCAGATCCGCAACGGCTTCCGCCTGTGTTAAAGAAAGTTTGCCATTGAGGAATGCCCGTTTTGTGAATTCTCCTGCCTCCGCCAGACGAACTGTCCTGCACAAAACCGTCCGGAGAATTTTTTGTGTCAAGTATCTTCCGCCATGACAGGAAATTTCCACAACGTCCTCACCGGTATAACTATAAGGCGCACGGAATATCGTCAACACACAGTCGTCAAGGATTTCTCCGTCCTGCCGGATATAGCCATAACTGCAAGTATAGCCGTCCATATGCAAAGGGGATTTTCCACGGACGGGTGAAAAGATCTGCTCTGCCCTTGTGATGGCATCTGACCCGGAAATCCGGATCACAGCAATTCCGCCAGTACCGGACGGCGTGGCAATGGCAGCAATGGTATCAGTCTGAGGATTCATGTAATATTCTCCATAAAAGGGCTGAACATGACAGACATTCAGCCCTGAAATTTAAAATTAATCAAAATTTAATTTACCATAAAGCCCGGTGTTGAGTTCGTCTTCCGGTCTTGGTCTGCGATATCCTTTTTCAAAATCCGTTTTCATGGAATCCATAGAGATTCTAGCAGACGGCATTTCTTCCCTGCGGTCAGACCGGGAACGGGAACGATAACCGGAAGACCTTGCCGGAATCTGCCGGGAATTTCTGCGCTGGCGGTTATGCCGATCAGAAGCATTCCGCCGTCCGGAACGTTCAGAATAATTTTCCGGAAGGATCATAATTTTCCGATAAGGTTCTTCACCGACGCTTCGAGAGATCACACCAGCCGTGTCAGCAATAATAGAATGAATGATCCGTCGTTCATAGGGATTCATCGGTTCGAGCGTCCGGGGACGATCTGTCCGAAGCACATTGGCAGCAATCTTAGCGGCGAGCTCCTCAAGCGTCTTCCGACGGCGTTCCCGATAATCCGCCGTATCCAGAATAATTCTGTAATATTCTTTTGCGCCCTGGTTAGCAGACATAAATGTAAGATACTGGAGCGCATCCAACGTGTCGCCATGTTTGCCGATCACAGCACCGCTGTTTTTAGTTTCAATATCAATCAAAACGCTTTCTGCACCGGCTTTCACATGGAGTGTCGCCTGAATGTTCATAGCAGAGAGGACACTTGTAAGATAATTCTTGGCACGTTCAATTTTCTGGAGCGATTCTTCCGATGCTTCACCGGAAATCAATTCCAGGATGCTGCCGGATTCTTCGGAATTTTCCGGATTTGTCTCTGAAATTTCTTCCAGAATTTCTTCCAAAGAATCTTCCGGCAAAATTTCCACAGATGTGGAAATTTCTTGTGTCGAGATTTCTTCCGGAACTTTTTCTGAAATTTCCGGCACAGTTTCAGGGATTGTCTGTGCTATTTCTTCCATGCTCTCCGAATTTTCTATATTTTCTATATCTTCAGTCAGAATTTCAACAGAATCTTCCACAGGTGTGGAAAGGTCTTCTGTCGGGATTTCTTCCAAAACTTCTTCTGGAATTTCCGGCGCATTTTCTGCCGGAATTTCTTCCTGTACGGAAATTTCTACATAAGTAGCCTTTACTTTTGCTTCTCCGCCTTTGAAAATGCCGAGCAGCCCCTTTTTCGGTTCTTCCAGAATCTCAAAACGGATTTTGTCTTCTTCTGCACCAAATGTCCGTGCCGCCAATGCTTTTGCGTCCTGGACTGTCTTAGCTGTAAAAATTTGTGTCATAGGTATTAATTACGCCTCCTGTTGGCTTTGTTTTTAAATTATTTATTTTTCTGATTTTCAGAATTTGTCTCCTGTGATGTCCCGTCGCCGTACTTCTCCGCCATTCGTTTGCGAGCCTCCCGGATGACAGCTGTATTATATTCTTTCATTTCGGAACGGGATAATTTCATTTCTTCCTGCAAACTGTCCGCATAACGGATTCTGTTAGCAGGCATTCCCGTAGCATTCCCGGATGCCTGCTGCTGCCGCATGAGTTCTTCCTGCTGTTCCATCAGTTTCTGCATCATAGATGGACGGCGATTAGAATTTTTTGCTTTTTTGCGTTCTGCCTCACCGATTTTTTCGACACGTTCCTCATTGAACCACGCAAAGAGAATCACACTTTGGAGGAACGAAAATGCGGAAGAACACATCCAGTAAAAGCCGACACCGGCAGGGACGGTAAATGCAAGCCAGACGGAGAACAGCGGCATTGCATAAAGCATCAGATTCATGCTCCCCATGTTAGGCATATCGGGATTGCGTTTTTTCTGCATCCACTGATTATAAATCGTGAATGCAAGTTGGAGCAGTCCGGAAAAAATCGGAATCAGGAACAGGAAAAAGCTGGAATTTTCGGAAATCTTCGTGCTTGGCGTCTCACTCAGATTCACACTGCCAAGCGTGAACGTTTTTGCAAAATCCGTTACTTCCGTCACAAATCCGGAATTGATGAATTCTACCTGTTTCAGGAGTTTATTTTGATTATCTTTCACATCAACGAATGTGAACTCGCCGTTTTCGACTATCTCACGGAACGCATCCGGATTCCGGAGCAATCTTTCCATAATGATTAACTCTTGCCGCATACTATTTTTTTCAAGTGCATTTTCCACGGATTCAGGATCTTCATCCATAGAAATAACAATGGATTTTGCTTCTTCAATGGTTGCCTTATCGTAATCCAGAATATGCGTCATTGGCTGATAGACAACTGCAAGCACGCCCCAAAGCAGAATTAATGGAATAAACGCCGTCAGACAGGAAGAATACGGATTAATATTCTCATCCTGATAGAGCTGCATCTGTGCCATCTGGAGTTTTTCGGGCTTGTCCTTATAGCGTTCCTGCAACTTCTTGATTTTGGGATTCAGCAACTGCATTCTTGCGGAACTTTTCTGTTGTTTATAAGAAACCGGAAACAGAATCAGTTTTGTGACGAACGTGAACAAAATAATCGCAACACCATAATTATTCACAAGATGATAAATCCACTTCATCAGCCATCCCAAAGGGGATGCAATCAAATTAATCAAAAAATTCAAAGTGAAACCTCAATTCTTTCATTCTAATCTAATTAATCCAAATTATTTTAATCTAAATCATTCTACAAGTTCTGATTTTTCATTTATTTTACTTATTATTTTAAAATATTTTTTTTAAAATACTTTTTATTCTAAAATAGTTTAATCATTATTTTCTGAACCGGAAGCCGGATAAAAAATTGTTTTCCAGGAACATTCTCCCGGCACTTCATCCATACCGCCCCTTGCCCAGGGATGACAGCGGAGAAGTCTCTTTCCGGCAAGGACAAGCCCTTTCAGGACACCAAAACGTGTAATGGCAGTGATTGCATAGCTGGAACATGTCGGATAATACCGGCAGCAGCGAGGAAACAGGGGAGAAATTAACTTCTGATAACACCGGATAACAAAAATCAAAATCTGTTTCATAAGTAATATTAAATAATAATTATAATAAATCTGAATCTAAATGCAGGTTCAAATCATTTTGCCATCCGCCGGACAGGTTCTTGATACGTCCCTGCGTGGATCTGATGCAATGCCGGGATGCCGTACTTTCTCAACCATCTGCAAAGCACCCGGCAATCAATTTCCGTAATGTTGGATTTGGCAACAATCACCAGATCCAGCCCCACCGGTGCTGTCATCTCCACTTCACGCCATGCCTGCCGGATGATCCGTCTGGCTCTGCTCCGACAGACCGCATTACCGACTTTCTTGCTTGTTGTAATCCCCAGACGGTTGCAAGGCAGACGATTCTGCCGGGCATAGACAATCACATGCCGTGACACCACCCGTCTGCCCCTTTGATAACAGCTTTGAAAATCTCTGTTATTTTTAAGAATCTCTGTATATAAGTAAGCCATCTTCTGCACCAACCGCCTTTTCGTAAAACAAAAAGACCACAAATGCGAATTTGTGGTCTGACTCGTCAATGGGAAAGTCTCTTTCTGCCCTTTGCTCTCCTGCGAGCTAAAACCTTTCTGCCGTTTCTATCGGACATTCTCTTCATGAAGCCGTGTTCCTTTTTTCTGTGCAGTTTCTTCGGCTGATAAGTTCTTTTCACACAAAACGCCTCCTCTCATACATAAATCATAAAAATGCTGTATTTTTCATACTCTCTTATTATAGCCTAAACGCCGCATTTTGTCAAGAGTTTTTTTCAAATTTTTCAGAATTTGTAAGATATGGGCAAAACAAGGGATTTATCTGCGTCAGCATTGTTAAATATTTTAATT
>CAMWTO010000013.1 GCA_947177205.1 uncultured Ruminococcus sp.
TAAAAATTCTGTGTTTTATGAGAAATAATTTTTAAATGAAATTGAAAAGGAGTGTTTCTGTTATGACAGTATCAGAGAAAAAAATGGATGAATTTCTCAGACGTGCCCGGCAGGCGGAATTATTAATGAAAGCACTGGAGCATTCGCAGGAACTGGACAGAAAATTATTGCAATTATTAAAAAAATTAGAAAAATCTGGAAATCATCAGGAGCAAGAATCTGAAAAAATTCAGAATTATCAG
This sequence comes from uncultured Ruminococcus sp., assembly GCA_947177205.1. Lineage (GTDB taxonomy): Bacteria > Bacillota > Clostridia > Oscillospirales > Ruminococcaceae > UBA3855. Next base: position 243 of record CAMWTO010000013.1, read on the forward strand.
GATTTCCAGAAATTCAAACAGCAGGAATTATTAAAGCTTGCACGCACCCGGCAGGAAATTTCTGACAAAATTGCACAAATCCCGGATTTGGAACTGCGGGCTATCCTGGAACGGAAATATCTTGCCTGCCAGACTATGGCACAGATTGCCGAGGCAATGCACTTCGATCTGCGGACAATTCAGAGAAAACACAAAAAAGCCCTTGATTTTTTAGAAAATTCTGAGAACTTCCAGAATTCGCATATCAGAAATACCAATTTTTCAGAATCTGTCTTGTGAAATTTCACAAATCCGTATCGGGATCTAAAAAAACATTGACAAATCCATTAGAATGTGTTATACTGATCTTAGGAATTGCTGAAAATATTTCCGGGCAGTCCCGTTCAAATCTGAGAGTATCAAGAAAAATGCTGTTGCACAGCTTGCGGCTTAGTTTTACAAAAGCATTTTGTAAATTCTCCCAGGCTGTGCAATGATTTTTTGATTGTTTTGTGATGATTTTTATTATTTTTATTTAAAATTTTAAGGCTGCGCTTGCCTGCGCACGGAAAAGAAAGGATTTTACTATGGAACTGACACAGGATCAAATCAACCGGATTCACTCGATGGCGGCACAGTGCCTCGGAATCATGGAAAAACAGGACAGAAAAGGTCAGTATAATGTACTCGTCAAGCTCTATACGGACCAGTTCAAGGAAAGCAACAAATCCAGGGATTATTACGGCGAGCTGCAGACATGGAAGAATCTGACAGGTACTTATGAAAAGCATGTCAAACAGTGTGAGCTGAAAATGGCGGAAATGCAGAAAAGTATTAATGCCAGTGCCGCAGAGCTCCAGAATGAAAAAGCCAAGACATACAGATGGTATCAGGCTTATACAGATCAGAAAGCAGCACTGGAAAAAGACAACGCACAGCAGGATAAATTGAAAGAAGAAACAGAAAAATTAAAACAGGAAAAATCCAAGATTCAGGAACAGCTTGATACACTCAAACAGGGCGCAAACGATGAAACGCTCCAGAAGATGCTTGCGGAACAGCAGGAATTAACTCGTAATAATCAGGAATTACAGGAGAAAAATGCCGGACTGCGCAGCGAAGTTGCTTCTCTGAAATCCGAAATTGAGACCATCCGGACACAGAATGCATCCAGTGAGGCGCAGGAAAAATTAGCTGTGGAAATTGATGATCTGAATGCGGAAAATCATCAGTTAAAAATGCAGCTGGAAGAATTACAGCAGAAACAGCCGGAACAGAATAAAGTCAACAAGGCACTGCATGAAAAGAACGAGAAACTTCTCAAAGAAGTGGATAATCTCCGGGGAGAAAACCAGATTTTAAAAGAACAAATGGAACACATCCAGGAAAGTCATTCCGCCCGGAAAATGCGTTCAGACGATGATGATATGGATATTGATGAAGAACTCGAAGAACTGATTGAGGAAAAAGAGGGTCTGGAAGATCAGGTCGACGAATTAAAAAATGTCAATAAGCAGTTAAAAGAACAGCTCACCCAAATGAAAGAAAAAAGCAAGGAATCTGTCATGCTCCAAAAGAAATGCAATGAACTGATTGCAAAAAATAAATGGCTGCAAAAGCAGAATGACGATCTGGAAAAGGCGTCCAAGGAAACGAAAAAATCTGATATGCCGACCATTCAGGAGCAATTCGAGAGAATGGGCATTAATTATGATGAGATGCAGCAGCAGATGGATGCGCTCCGGATTGAGAAAGAACAGTTGATTCAGCAGAAGATGATGCAGGAAGAGCGTTTCAAACTGGATATGGAAGCATTACAGCAGGAAATTTCCAGATTAAAGATTCAGCTCGGTACGGATGCTGTGGACATTTCCACTGATTCTCCGATACCGTCTGTGCCGGCAGATACCGGACTTGTGCCGGATGTCCCGGATGCACCGGAACTCCGTCCGGCGGAGGCGTTCCAGTTATCTACATCCATTGAAGAAGTGGACAAGAATCCGGATGCAAAATTCCTGAGTGTTCTGCTGATGGGCACAAATGTGGAACTTCGGGAAATGCCGGCACAGGGTGCGCCGATTGTTGTGATCGGGAATTTTGCTTATCCAAATCCACATTTTTACAAAGGTTTTCTGACCGGTCAGGAAACACTCAGCAGTGTTCGTCCGTTGAGATCCCTGTTTGAAATGGAAGGACTCCAGGATGACTGGCAGATTCGTTACAAGTTGGAATCCATTGAGCCGGCAGGCGTTCAGGAGATTGACGGAGAAATTCAGCTGACAGAAAAAGGCAGGATCGTATTACAGACTGCTGTATAATAGTATAGTAATTTAAATTTATGAGATGATTGAAATCTAGAAGGAGCAAATTTTGGAAGTTTTTTTGATTGTTGTCGTTGCATTGCTTATGGTTGTGATTGGCTTTCTGCTGATGAGCGTCCAGGCAAATCAGAGATTTGTCCAGTCCGTCAAGGAAAATGCAGGAAAAGAAAAAGAGAGAATTGCAGAACTGGAACAGCAGGTCACGGAACTGGAATTACAGCTCAAACGCAGTCAGGAAAGTATTGCCGATCTGCCGGCAAATTATGAGGATGATGCACAGCAGGCGGCTGCTGTTGCGGAACTTGCCGCTCTGAAAGAAAAACATCAGGCATTACAGAAAAAATATAACAAAGTTTATCAGCAACTTGAGAATTTTCAGAATGATGTGCCTGTGACAGATCCCGAACAGTCTGCACTGCAGGAACCGTTGGAAGATCCTGAACGCCGGGAAATGCAGGATCGCATTGACAGACTCGAACACAGTTGCGGCAAGCTCCGGCTGGAGAAAAAACAGCTCCAGGATCATCTTGCTGCTGCCAAGGCAGAATGCAGAAGAATGGAAAACGGTCTGGTGACAAATCCGGAAAATCTGGAAAATTCTGAAATAAATCAGGATCTGTCAGAACAGATGCAGGAATTGTCCGCTCAGAATGAATTGTTCCGGACGAAACTTGCAGAGGCGGCGAAACAGGTAAAAGAGCTCCGGGCTGAACTTGAAGAAACCAGAAATGTTGTTTCTTCCGAGGAAACCCGTGCGGAACTCGAACAGCTCGCAGAGGAAAATTCCAGATTCCGTGTAAAACTGATTGAGGCCGCCCGGCAGGTGGAGAAACTCCGTGCTGAAATTGCTGTCCTGAAAGATTCTGCACAGTCCGAAGATGTTCTGCGTTCAGAACTGGAAGAATTCCAGAAACAGAGCCAGAATTATCAGGAAAAATTAATTGATGCGACACAGCATCTGGAAAAAATCCGGATTGAACAGGAAATGACATCCCAGGAGAAACAACAGCTCCAGGAAGCATTGGAAAAAACTGTCCGCAGTATGATTCCGGTGGAAGAATATGACGAAATTGTCCAGGAACTGGAATCGCTCCGGGAAGAATTCGACAGAGCTGAATCAGAATATGAAAAATTGTCGGACGAAAAAGAAGAATTGTCTTCGGAATTGTCGGCGATGCAGGAGGCTCTGGAATCCGCTTTGCACAATGAAAAACAGAAATCTGAAAAATCTCTGGAAGAATTGGAACAGATCCGGAAACAGCAGAGAGATACCGAGGCAGAACGGAATTCCCTCCGGGAAGAACTGGATCACTCGGCAGATCAGATCCGGGATTTGCAGGCAGAATTACAAAATTCGCAGATAGAATTACACAGAGCACAAGAAGAATTCCATAATGCACAGGAAACCTCCCGAATTCAGTTGCAGGATGCTGCACAGCAGGAATCTGAAACACTCCGGCAGGAACTGGAACAGATCCAGGGGCAGAATCAGGAATATTGTGAGAAATTGAAACTTGCTGCCGGGCAGATTCTCCAATTACGGGATGCACTTGCCAAGGCAGAACAAAAAGCTTCGGGTGTTACACAGCATTCCATGCAGAATGCAGAGTATATTATTACGCAGGAAAAATTGGAAAAGACAGAACAAAATCTGGACAGAGTGGCAAAAGAAAACAGTGTCCTAAGAGAGAAACTCGGTGATGCAGAACAGCAGATTGAGGATTTCCGGATTGAATTGTCTCATAAATTACAGAAAGAATCCGAAGAACAAAATACACTCCGGGAAAAGCTTGCTGATGTGGAATTCAAGATGCAAGCAACAGAGGATGAATTAAAACGTCTGCATGAAGAAAAAAATGCCGTTTTGCAGGAAAATCAGGCACTCCAGAGAGAGCTTACAGATGCGCTTGAAAATGTGGAAAATTTCCGTGTGGAACTCTCCAGTCAGAAAACCCAGGAAGAACAGCAACAGCAGGATCAACAGGCATTGCAGGAAAAATTAGCAATTGCGGAGCAACAGAATGCAGAGACACAGACGGCGCTCCGGGATGCTGCCGCACAGACGGCGAAAATCCAGGAACAATTGCAGGATGCTGTGAATGAATCGCAGGAGCTCCGTTCTGAAATCCAGAACATCCGGAATCAGAATGCACAGCTCCGGGAAGAAATTGCGGATATGCAGGTTATCGTCTCTGAGAGTGAGCAATCTGAAGAATTAAGAAAACAACTGGACGAACTCCATGAGGAGAATCAGGACTTGCGTTCAGAATTGGAATCCCTGGCGGATCAGAATGAACAGATTCAGGAAGAAAATCAAAAACAGCAGGAAGAATTAGAAGAACAAGTCCGGATAAAAGAACAGCAGTTCTCTATCTTGCAAGCGGAAAATAAAAAACTCAAAGAACGTCTGGAAGAATATAAAAACAAGATTAATGCGAGACGTGAAAACACGGAGGCGGTTTATCTGCAAATTGCGTCAAGTGTGGAAAATCTCCAGAAACAGGGCGGAACAAGATTTGTCCATGTGGAACATGATGAAGACGGCGTACTGATTCTGGAACATGCCCCGGATGAGAGACGTGCGGAAGTGGCTCTGCTCTCGAATGGTGCAATGATTCCGAATCCGCATTTTTACAGTACGCTTGTGACGGACGGCGAAGAAGGCGGTAAACTGCAATTGATTGAAGAAATTTTTGATCTGCCGGAACTGGATTATGATACAAAATATATCATCCAGGCATTGACGCCGGCTGTCGGGGAAATCCGTGACAGGATGCTGTATGTCAAACGAAAAGGAAAATTAAAAATTTAAAATTTTTCAAAAACTACTTGACAAGATTTAAAAATTATGCTATAATAATTACGGAATTAGATAAAATGCAAGGGAGCTGGCTGTAGGGATGATACAGTCAGCTTTTTTTGCAGGATCATCCGGAATAAATTTTGTTAATTATCATCAGGGGGACTGCTTATGCAGGAAGATTTGCACCGGGAATTGAAATTCGCCGTCATCTGCACGGGTATTCTAGATCCGATTCTCTGGATTGTTTCGCTGTTTCTTGCAGGATTTCGTATTGATGTATTATTTGGGTTGATTCTTGGCAGTTCCGGGATGATTCTGAATCTGTTTTTGTTGCGAAGAACGATTCTGCATGCAGTCCGTTCCGGCAAGACAAAAGACTGGACTGGCTATCTGCTCCGTTGTCTGGTGGCATCTGTTGCAATTATGATCAGTTTGCTTTCTGAGGATGTGAACACGCTCACGGTTGTTTTGCCGTTTCTATACCCAAAATTAATTTTTGGTGTATTTTATAAATTTAAATAGATTTAAATTTTGATTTTATCGAAAGGAAAGTGAATTCTTTTGCAGATCAGTGATTTTTTAAGAGGTTCTCCGGATGGGGTCAACGTCAGTGGTCCGAAACTGATTGCCTCGTTTGAACTGTTCGGGATTACCATCAATCTCACGGAAACGGTTGTCCTCAGTTGGGTGATTGTCCTTGGCGTTTTCCTGTTATTGCTTTGGCTGACAAGCGACATGAAAACAAAGCATATTTCGAAAAAGCAAGCTGTTGCAGAATGGGCTGTTCAGACGGTTTACAATCTTGTGGAAGATTCTATGGGGAAACATTGGCGGAAGTTTGCGCCTTATATCGGAGCATTGTTCACATTTTCGATTCTGGGCAGCCTGATCAGTATGCTCGGACTCCGGAGCATAACGGCGGATTTCAATGTGCCGCTTACCTGGGCATTGATTACATTCGTGATGATTCACGGGACGAACATCCGGACACACGGCTTTGGCGGTTATCTTAAAGGCTACGCTGAACCCGTTCCGGTGATGCTCCCTATGAACATCCTCAGCGAAGTTGCCACACCTGTTTCCATGAGTCTCCGTCATTTCGGGAACATCGTCAGCGGTATGATTATCACGAGTTTATTATATTTTGCACTTTCGGCAATTACCAAAAAAATCGGCATTGCATTATTTACCATCGGCATCCCTGCAGTGCTGTCCCTGTATTTTGACCTGTTCAGCGGATTCATGCAGGCATTTATTTTCATTATGCTGACAATGGTCTATATTTCCAATGCAGATGCCAACGCAGAAGCATAATTTTAATAAATTAATTTAATTTATTTTAATTATATTTTATTATCAAAATCAAAATTGCAAGTCTGGAGGATTTTACTATGGAAAACATGGAAAACAATGAATTGATTGCAAAAGCAATTGTCCTGGGCGCATCCGCACTCGGCGCTGGCACGGCAATGATTGCCGGTGTTGGTCCTGGTATCGGTGAAGGCTACGCTGTCGGAAAAGCCTGTGAAGCCATCGGCAGACAGCCGGAGGGTTCCGGTGCTGTCACAAGAACCATGTTCATCGGCTGCGCCGTTGCAGAATCCACAGGTATTTACAGCCTGCTGATCGCTCTGCTGTTGATGTTCGCCAATCCGTTTCTGAATAAACTCAATGGCTGATCAGATTTGTTCTGAGCAATCAGAATGGAGGATGAATTTTGGATTTTTTAACGATTGATGTTGGTACGATCCTGTTCACGCTGATTAACACGGGATTGATTTTTCTGGCGTTCAAACTGATTCTGTTCAAGCGTGTGGATGCTATTCTGGAACAACGTCAGCAGGAAGTCGCAGATACTTACCAGTCGGCAGAAGATGCTAGGGCAAGTGCGAATTCTGAAAAAGAAAAATATGCACAGGCAATTGCCAATGCCAAAGAAGAAGCATCCGGCATTCTCAGCCGTGCAGAAAAACAAGCGCAGAAGCAAAGTGAATCCCTGCTTGAAAAAGCAAGAGCAGAAGCACAGGCAGTCCGTGAAAAAGCAAACCGGGAAACAGAGCGGGAGAAGATTCTTGCCCGGCAGGCATTGCAGGGAGAAATCTCCGGGCTTGCTGTAGAACTGGCACAGAAGATGATTGAGAAAGAAATTGCGCCGGAAGATCATGCACGTCTGATTGATGACTTCCTGAAAGAACTGGGTGATGCATCATGACGCAGACAGTCGGGAAAGTCTATGCAGAGGCTTTGTTTCAGCTCGCACAGGAGGAACACCAGGAAAAGAAGATCTATGAAGAGCTGAACCAGATCGCTGATCTGATTCAGAAATACCCGGATCTGGTTGTACTGCTCGATGTGCCGACACTGGACATGACAGAAAGAATTTCGATTCTGCAAAAGATCATTGGGGAAGAACAGGGTATCACAGAAAATTTCCTGTGTCTGCTGGTTGAGAAACGCAGATTCGGCAGACTCGCAGAAATCCGGAATGCTTTCAATATGCTGTATCATGAGCATTTCCATATTGCAGAAGTATTTGTGACAACGGCTGTTCCCCTGGAAGATTTCCGGTGGGAGGAGCTGCTCCAGAAATTGCATGAGAAATTAGGCAAGAATATTATATTGAGAGAATCTGTGGACAGCTCGCTCATCGGCGGCATGATTGTGCAGTACGGCGACACCCGGATGGATAATTCTGTAAAAAGCAGAATGCAGGAATTTGCAAAGCAGGTTTCCAAGCACTAAAATACTGAGTAAAAGAGAGGCGAAGACATGAATTTACGTCCGGATGAAATATCCAGTATTATTAAAGAACAAATTAAAAATTATCATGCACAGATCAATCTGACTGACGTCGGAACAGTCATCACTGTCGGCGATGGTATCGCAAATATTCATGGATTAGAAAAGTGCATGTCCGGCGAATTGATCCAGTTCGAAGATGACACTTACGGAATGGCGCTGAATCTGGAACAGGACAGCGTGGGTGCCGTTCTGTTGGGATCTGATGAAAATATCAAAGAAGGATCGACTGTAAAACGGACAGGGCAGATCATGTCCGTTCCGGTTGGTGAAGCGTTATTAGGGCGTGTCGTGAATGCGCTCGGAGAACCGATTGACGGCGGCGGTGCATTGCATACTGATCAGCGTGCGCCCATTGAAAAAGTGGCATCCGGTGTCATCACCAGAAAATCCGTGCATAAGCCCTTGCAGACAGGAATTAAAGCCATTGATTCCATGATTCCGATCGGCAGGGGACAGCGTGAATTGATTATCGGCGACCGGCAGACCGGCAAGACGGCAATTGCGCTGGATACGATCATCAATCAGAAAGGACAGGACATTATCTGCATTTATGTTGCCATCGGACAAAAACGTTCGACTGTGGCAAATGTTGCGGAAACGCTCCGGAAAGCGGGTGCAATGGATTATACGATCATTGTATCGGCAACGGCATCCGAATTAGCGCCTTTGCAGTACATTGCACCGTATTCCGGCTGTGCAATGGGTGAATATTTTCTGGATCAGGGCAGAGATGTGCTCTGTGTTTATGATGATCTTTCCAAACATGCTGTCGCTTACCGTGCATTGTCCTTGTTATTGAAAAGACCGCCGGGACGTGAGGCATACCCCGGAGATGTCTTCTATCTGCATTCCAGATTACTCGAACGGGCTTGCAGTTATAACGAAAATTACGGCGGTGGTTCTCTGACCGCATTGCCGATTATTGAGACACAGGCAGGTGACGTGTCGGCTTATATTCCGACAAACGTGATTTCTATCACGGATGGTCAAATCTTCCTGGAAACAGATCTGTTCAATGCCGGTGTCCGTCCGGCGGTAAATCCGGGCATTTCCGTGTCTCGTGTGGGCAGTGCCGCACAGATCAAGGCAATGAAGAAAGTTTCCGGTTCTCTGAAATTATCCTATTCGCAATACCGTGAATTGCAGGCATTCTCCCAATTCGGTTCGGATCTGGATGCAGATACCAAAAATCGGCTTGCGATGGGTGAGCGGATCGTAGAAGTTCTGAAACAGGATCGCAATGCGCCTTTGCCTGTGGAATTGCAGGTTTGTATTATCTACGCCGTAACAAAGGGCTTTTTAAATCAGATTCCTGTAGAAAAAATCCGGGATTATCAGAAAGAATTATTTGCGGATCTGAAAGAAAAAAACGCTGATTTATTAAATACTATCATTGAAACAAAAGATTTGTCTCCGGATGACGAGAAAATTCTCAGTCAGGCACTGACGGATTTCAATCAGCAGTATCTGAACTGAGAATGAATTGAGACGGAAAGTGAGCGTGTCATGGCAAATCTGAAAGATATTAAGCGCAGAATGCACAGCGTAGAAAGTACGATGCAGATTACAAAAGCAATGGAGCTTGTAGCATCCTCCAAATTAAGAAAGGCAAAAGAACGTGCTGAGCATGCAAAGCCGTTCTTTGAAGCGACTTACAAGTTAATGGCGGAAATTGCCACGGAAGATCATTATTTTGATTCTCAATATGTGCACAAGCGCACGGAAGGTGCAAAAGTTGCTGTGTTACTGATTGTGATTGCCGGAGACAGGGGGCTTGCCGGAGGATTCAATGCGAATGTGTTCCGTCTGGCGCAGACCCGGATTGACGAAGTCAGAAGTCAGGGCGGTAATGTGATTGTCATGCCGATCGGACAGAAAGCTGTGGATTATTTTGCAAATAAAGAGATTAAGATTCTCAAGGCTTATGATCATGTGGCAGAGCATATGCATATTTATCTGGCAATGGATATGGCAGATCTAATCATCCGGACATATCAGAGACATTCGTCCTTGCAGAGCGTGGAGCTGATCTTTACAAATTATGTTTCGCCGATTCTGCAAGTGGCGCAGAAAATGGAAGTTATTCCGTTGGAAGAACTTGCCGGGAATCCGTCCCGGCGCTGTGCGGTTGAATATGAACCATCCCCGGAAGCTGTGTTTGAAAAGCTTGTCCCCAGATACGTTGCAAGTTTATTATACGGCGCAATTGTGGAATCGTTCGCATCTGAACAGGCATCCCGGCGCACAGCAATGGAGAATGCAACAGACAACGCAACAGAAATGATTGACCAGTTGTCGTTATTATATAACCGTGCACGGCAGGGCGCAATCACACAGGAAATCATCGAAATTGTCGGCGGTGCAAGCGCACAGCAGTAAATATCATAAAATAAATACAGGTGGAAATTATGTTCAGGGAAATGAGAAGAAACAAGCAGGAAATTCCGGAATCCGAATGCCGGGAAATCCTGCAATCTGAAAAACGTGGGATTCTTGCCGTTCACGGCGATTCTGGCTATCCCTATGCTGTTCCTGTGAATTTTTATTATGATACAGCAGAACATGTCATCTATCTGCATTCTGCGAAAGCAGGACATAAACTGGATGCTATCCGGGAGAATCCCAAAGTTTGTTTTACTGTTCTGGAACAGGGATTCAAAAAATCCGGCGATTGGGCATATTACGTCCGGAGTGTCATTATTTTTGGAAAAATAGAAATCCTGACAGAACCGGAGCTGATCCGGGAGAAAGTGAAATTACTGGGACTGAAATATTACCCCACGGAACAGGAAGTGCTCCGGACGATGGAAAAATATCTGGAAAATCTGGAATTGCTTGCAGTGCAGATAGAATCCATGACGGGAAAGCTTGTGCATGAAAAATAATATTTTTAAACTATAAGTTATTATTATTTATTATAAAAATTACTGGATGGAAAGGGTTTTGCTATGCAGAATATTGGTAAAATTGTGCAGATTATCGGCGCAGTTGTGGACGTTCGTTTTCCAAAAGAAAAGCTGCCCCGGTTGCTCAATGCAATTACAGTCGATCACAATGGCACAACGCTTGTGATTGAAGTTGCCCAGCATATCGGGGATGACATTGTCAGATGTATTTCTATGGGCAGTACAGACGGGCTTGTCCGTGGCATGAATGCTGTTGACACCGGTTCGCCGATCCGTGTTCCGGTCGGCAAGGAAACTCTCGGCAGAATGTTTAATCTGTTAGGCGAGGCGATTGACGAAAAACCTGCTCCGGAAACGGCTGAAAAATGGGAAATTCACCGAGAAGCGCCAAGTTATGAAGAACAGGCGGCGGCAAATGAAGTCCTGGAAACTGGCATTAAAGTTATTGATCTGATTGCGCCGTATCTCAAAGGCGGTAAGATTGGTCTGTTCGGCGGTGCAGGTGTCGGCAAGACGGTTCTGATTCAGGAATTAATCAACAATGTTGCCACACAGCACGGCGGAATTTCCGTCTTTACGGGTGTCGGCGAGAGAACTCGTGAGGGCAATGATTTATACAATGAAATGACTGAAAGTGGCGTTTTAAATAAGACGGTTCTGGTTTACGGTCAGATGAACGAACCGCCCGGCGCCAGAATGCGTGTGGCATTATCCGGCTTGACTATGGCGGAATATTTCAGAGATACCGAGGGACAGGATGTGTTATTATTTATTGATAATATTTTCCGGTTCACGCAGGCAGGATCAGAAGTTTCGGCTTTGTTAGGACGTATGCCCTCTGCGGTAGGTTATCAGCCGACGCTTGCCACGGAAATGGGGGCATTACAGGAGCGTATTACTTCCACAAAGAAGGGATCAATCACATCCGTTCAGGCAGTTTATGTCCCGGCGGATGACCTGACTGACCCTGCACCGGCGACGACGTTTGCGCATCTGGATGCGACGACCGTATTATCCAGATCCATTTCTTCTCTGGGAATCTTCCCGGCGGTTGATCCGTTGGAGAGTACGTCCCGGATTCTCGATCCGGAAATTGTCGGACAGGAACATTATGAGACGGCAAGAGCCGTCCAGAGTATCTTGCAGAGATACAACGAATTGCAGGATATTATTGCTATCATGGGTATGGATGAATTGTCTGAAGAAGATAAGCGCATTGTAACAAGAGCTAGAAAAGTGCAAAGATTTCTGTCACAGCCGTTCTCTGTTGCGGAGCAGTTCACGGGAATGCAGGGCAAATATGTGCCGTTGAAAGAGACAATCCGGGGTTTCAAGGAGATTATCGAGGGTAAGCATGATGATCTGCCGGAATCTGCATTCTTGTTTGTCGGGACGATTGAAGATGCAGTTGAGAAAGCCAAGACCATTCAGGAATAAGGTGATTTTTTATGAATACATTCCGATTGGTGATCCTCACACCGGATAAGATCCTGTTTGATGATGAGGCGATTCAGGTGACTGCAAGAACGACAGAGGGCGATGTCGGGATTCTTGCCGGACATATCCGTTATGTGGCAATGCTCCAGACAAGTGCTCTGACTGTGAAACTCCTGGACAATACTTACAAGCAGGCGGCAATTGCAAGCGGTGTGCTGAAAGTCTCAGATGAAAAAGTGTCTATCATGGTGACTGCTGCGGAATGGGCGGACGAGATTGATCCGGACTGGGCAGAACGTTCCCGTCAAGACGCTATGGCGAAAATTGAAGCTTTCCAGAATGAGCCTGACAGATTAGAACGTGCTAATCTGAAATTACAGAGAGCCTTGAATCGTCTGCGGATTTCGGGACATGGAATAAAATAGATAAACTCTAGAACAGAAATATAAAAAATCCAGCAAGCAAATGAAAAGCTTGCCGGATTTTTTGTGTAAATTCTACTTAAAATATGAAAAATTATAAATTTTCTTTCTGTTTTAAGATCAAATTGAATTGATTTTAATTGTCGTTTTCTGATTCATCTGCGATAACGAGTTCTTCAGCAATTCGCATATCCTCTTCTATTTTGAGAATAATGTGTTTCAGAGCATCTACAGTGTCTGCAAGACGAGCTTGCGAATCATAAAATATATCTTTAAAAGAATAATTTGATTCTGATGATTCTGACATAAAATTTACCTCCTTTGGTTTTAAAATTTATTCTATAGAATTGTTTTTTTATTATACCATTTATAGAATTAAATTGTCAATAAAAAAATGAATTTATGATATAATTTTGGTATAATCTACAATAGAAAGGATGAATTTTTGTGGCTTATTACCAAAGGTTAAAAGATCTGAAAGAAGATGCAGATCTGACGCAAAAGCAAGTTGCGGAATTAATTGGAGTTTCTACCAATCATTATGGCAAATATGAACGTGGTGAGACAGATATCCCACTGGAAAAAGCTGTGATTCTGGCTGAATATTACCATGTTTCTTTGGATTATCTGGCAGGGTTGACAAATTTTAAAAACAATAAAGATGGTAAGCATGGTAATCACAGTGAAAATAAATTTGTCGACATAAAATTAAAAAAATCTGACTTGTATCGTTTGATTTTGTTATTGGAAAAAATGGTTGCAAATTATGACATTAAAAAATTAAAAGAATATCTGAAGAAATAACTGTTGAAATATAGTTAATCGCAATCCCATCGTTTTTCGACGGTGGGTAGTTCACATTATATTTCTCTGAAATTTAATATTTCATAATTTTTTATCACTTTGTATTGACAATGCACGCAAAAAATGATATAATAGTAATTAAGAAAGGTGGTATTGCTATGGCACAAACAAATTTAAATATTAGAATGGACGAAAAGTTAAAAAAAGATTTTGATATGCTTTGCGAAGATATTGGAATGTCAATGACAACCGCTATTTGTATTTTTGCAAAAAAAGCGGTAAGCGAACAACGTATTCCATTTGAAGTCACTGCAAATAACAATGATCCATTTTATTCTGCTGTTAATATGGAACGTCTTGCAAAGTCAGCCGAACAAATGGAACATACTGGTGGGACGATTCATAATATTGAGGTAAACAGGAATGATTAAAGCGTGGTCAGATGAGGCCTGGGAAGATTATCTTTATTGGCAAAAGCAAGATAAAAAGACATTAAAACGGATACACAAATTAATAGATGATATTGATAGAAATGGCTATGATGGTATTGGTAAACCTGAACGACTTTCAGATAATTTATCATCTTATTGGAGCAGACGGATTGATGACAAAAATCGTATTGTTTATCGAATAAAAGATGGAATGATTCAAATTATACAGTGTGGTTCACATTATAGAGATAAATAATTTTTGAAAATATCTGGAAACATAAGTGTTGAAAAATTACTGATAAATTAGATAGTATTTCCAGTCATATTTGTGAATAGTTCACAAAATACAAGTTTTTTCGGAAAAACTTAGAAAAAATTGCAAATACTACTTGCTTTTTTTTGAAAAATATGCTATAATAAATCTACCGTCCAAAAAAGACAACTGTTCTCCACAGACGGAATTTTATGATTTATGTAGGAGGTTCTTAACAATGGCGTTAAAGAATCAGTATTTGCTTGATCTCCTGGAGAGAGTCAAGACCAGAAACCAGGGCGAGCCGGAATTCATTCAGACTGTTACGGAAGTATTCGAGTCCGTTGAGCCGGTTGTTGAAAAAAGACCGGATCTCGTAGAAGCTGGCGTGCTTGAGAGAATCGTTGAGCCGGAACGTCAGATCGTTTTCCGTGTTCCGTGGGTGGATGACAACGGTAAAGTACAGGTTAACCGTGGTTTCCGTGTGGAATTCAATTCCGCAATCGGTCCGTACAAGGGCGGTCTTCGTTTCGCTCCCAATGTATATATCGGTATTATCAAATTCTTAGGGTTTGAACAGATTTTCAAGAATTCCCTGACAACCCTGCCTATGGGCGGCGGTAAGGGCGGTTCTGACTTCGATCCGCAGGGCAAGTCCGATGCAGAAGTAATGCGTTTCTGCCAGAGCTTCATGACAGAACTCAGCAGACACATTGGTCCTAACACAGACGTTCCGGCTGGTGACATCGGTGTTGGTGGTCGTGAGATTGGCTATCTGTTCGGTCAGTACAAGAGACTCCGCAACGAATTCACAGGCGTTCTGACTGGTAAGGGTATGGAATACGGCGGTTCTCTGATCCGTCCGGAAGCAACTGGCTATGGTGCTGTTTATTACACAGTAGAAATGCTCAAGCACTTCGGCGATGATATTCAGGGCAAGACTGTTGCAGTATCTGGCTTCGGTAACGTTGCATGGGGTACGATCAAGAAAGTGAACGAACTCGGCGGCAAGGTTGTTACAATCTCTGGTCCTGACGGTTATGTATATGATCCGGATGGCATCAGCACAGATGAGAAAGTAGATTATCTGCTCGAAATGAGAGCATCCTGCCGCAACAGAGTGCAGGATTATGCTGATAAATTCGGCGTAGAATTTCACGCAGGTGAAAAGCCGTGGGGTGTTAAGGCTGATATTATCATGCCTTGCGCAACACAGAATGAAGTTGGTATGGCTGAGGCTGAACAGATCGTTGCAAACGGCGTAAAATATTATGTAGAAGTATCCAACATGCCAACATCCAACGAGGCAATCGCATTCCTGAAGTCCAAGGGTGTTGCAGTTGCTCCGTCCAAGGCAGTCAATGCGGGCGGTGTAGCTGTTTCCGGTCTGGAAATGTCCCAGAACTCTCTGCGTTACAACTGGTCAGCAGAAGAAGTTGACGAAAAGCTCAAGAATATCATGAAGAATATTTTTGACAGCTCCGTAAAGGCTGCTGCGGAATACGGTCTTGGTGATGATCTGGTAGCAGGTGCAAATATTGCAGGTTTCCTGAAAGTTGCAGAAGCTATGAAGGCACAGGGCGTTGTTTGATTTTAATTTAAATAGTAAAAAACAGGGAGCTAAAATTTGGCTCTCTGTTTTTTATTAGGCTAACTTAAAAATTATATTTATGCACCTGTATATTTGATTGGAATATGATATAATATAATATAAATTATTTTTATTTGAAAGGAATCATTTGATATGGGTATTTTAAGAGAATTAGTCCGTCTTTTAGGGCATAATCCACCTCCACCCCCTCATCATCACGGACACATGCCGCCACCTCCTCCGCCTCATCATTACGGACACACGCCATCCCCTCCACCACAACATCATGACAATCATAGACCACCACAGCCACCGCATAGACATCGTTGATAGTATAAAATAATTTAAAAATTTTAAACACGCAGTTATCAAAATGATTTGCGTGTTTTTTGTTTGGCATACTTGACAAATATTAAAATATGTATTATAATAATCATTAAGGAGTATTAATATTCAGAAAAGAGGGCAAATATCAAATGGATGATTACAAATTGTATGAGTTGCAATGTGTTAAGGGAAAAATTAGTTCTATAATTTTAAGAAGTATTTATAACATTGGGTTTTATATTTTTAACCGATTCAAGTTCTGATATGCAGAATATTGTTTCTAATATTGTTTCTGATTTTTTAATTGTATATATTGGTGTATCATGGTGCTGGTTATTTGTTGGAATAACGGGAAACTGGTTTATAGGAATTGTTACTGCTTTGTTTATTCCTATACTTGTTTATGATAAGATTAAAGAAAAATATCAGGATAATCCCAAAATGGGAAAATTTATAATATATATTCTTTTTTTGGCTGTGATTATTGTTGATGTTATAAATATTATTCGTTACTTTGTACTGAAATTAAGTCTTGTCAAGAGTGGTATAACAATTCGTAAACTTTCAAAAGCTGAAATGCAAAGTTATAAGGAAGAAAGACTAAAATGAAATTTGATAAATAATAAAAATGATTGTATAATTAAATTATATATTATATTAACCCGAAAGGAGAATGCTTATGAAAAAAATAATTGCATGGATTGCAAGCTTGGCAATGTGTGCAACCGCATTGACGGCTCCCATGCAGTCGATCCCGGTCGAAGCGGAAACCGGTGATTATAATTATGCCGAGGCACTCCAGAAATCCATGTTTTTCTATGAAGTCCAGCAGTCCGGCGAATTACCCGATTGGAACATGGTTACTTGGCGGGCAGATTCCATGCTGGAAGATGAAGTGCAGGGCGGTTGGTTCGATGCCGGGGATCATTTTAAATTCGCATTGACAAATGCTTACACGGCGAGCATGTTGGCATGGGGCTATCTGGAATACGGCGACGCTGTGAAAAAAGCCGGCATGGAGGAATTATACAAGAATAATCTGGCATTTGGTCTGGATTATCTGGTCAATTGTGATCTGGGCGACTCCGTTGTTTACATGATCGGCGATAATTTTGACCACCAGTGGTGGGGCAGTGCCGAAGTCTACATGAGAAAATATAAGCTCATGAAAGAAGCCGACCAAAGACCGTTCTATACTTGTGAGGACAGTTGCATCAATGCACAGATGGCGGCGGCATTAGCAGGCGGTTATATCATATTCAAGGATTCTGATGCAAAGAAAGCAGAAACATATCTAAAACATGCGGAAGATCTGTTCAAGCGTGCCGATACCGTCCGTGAAACAGGTGTGAATGATGAAAAAGAACATGAATTTTATAAGCCGACAACATTCTATGATGATCTTTTCTTTGCGGCAAATTTCTTGTACATGGCAACCGGAGATCAGTCATATCTGGACAAATGTGCCAATGAGTATATTAACAATCTTGGCAAAGAAGAGCAGTCTGATGAGATGAAATTCACATGGGGTCACTGTTGGGATGATACCATGCAGGGGGCAATGCTCCTGTATGCAAAAAATACCGGCGATTCCAAATGGAAAGAACAGGTCAAGAAGCATCTGGAATATTGGACGACCGGTTACGGCGGTAAGCAGGTGAGTTATACGCCGGACGGCTTGGCTTGGCTGTTCCAGTGGGGCAGTCTGAGACATGCCACAACAACGGCATTCCTTGCGAAAGTTGCAGCAGATTCGCTCTTTGCGGATGATGATACGCTTGCCAAGAAATACAATGATTTTGCGGATCGGCAGATGAGTTATGCATTCGGCGACAATGCGCTGAAGATGAGTTATGTTCAGGGCATGGGCGAGAACAATCCTAAGACATTCCACCACAGAACGGCATCCGGTATTCATGATGACCATTGGCAGAGCCTGGGACTGGATGAATCCGAGGCAGAGGGTTGGCAGACGGAGTATGCGCATACGCTCTATGGCGCATTGGAGGGCGGTCCTGATAAGGATGGCAGTTTCACGGATGAAGTTGGTGCTTATCAGTTCTCCGAAGTTGCAATAGATTATAATGCAGGTTATACGGCTTGTCTGTGTGCAATGATGGATGATTACGGCGGTGAGATGCTGAAAAATTTCCCGGAACAAGAAACACCGAAATGGAATGAATTTGAAGTTGCGGCAGTCATTCAGCAGAATCAGGCAAATTATACACAGATTCAGGTCTGGGCAATGAATCACTCCGCATGGCCGGCAAGAGTTGTGAAAGATCTGTCTTACAATTATTATTTTGACGTGAGTGAAATCCTGGAGGCTGGTTTGTCTATTGATGATATTACAGTATCCATTGGTTATGACCAACATGCAAGTGACGAGGGGGCTTTGACAGCATCCAAGCCGATTCAGTATGACGGGAATATTTACTATGTCAAGTTAAGTTTCAATGACGGCAGAGTTGTCATGCCGACAGGACAGTCCGAACACAGAGCAGAAGCGCAGATCCGGATTGCGATCCCGGATCAGATCAACGGACAGAGTACAACTGGTATGTGGAATCCGGAGAATGACTATTCTTTCCAGGGTTTGCAGGAGGGCGGACAGGATCTGTTGAAATCGCCGGAAGCTGTTACGCCTTATATCACTATGTATGACGGTGATAGGCTGATTTATGGCACAGAACCGGATGGCACAACGCCAGACTTGAACAATCCTGGCAAGCCGACGCCTGCTCCTGAACCATCCGAAAGCACAGAGCCGTCCAGCGGTGAAACTGGCAAACTCCTCTGGGGTGATGCCAACGATAACGGAGAAGTTGACATCAGCGACGTTGTGCTTATGAACCGTGTGTATGTTGGTGTTGATGAAATCACGGACAAAGGACTGACAAATGCCGACGTTGACCAGAGCGGAAAAATTGAATTAGCCGACTCCATGAATGTTTTGAGACTGCTTGTGCATTTACTGGATCAATCTGACTTCCCAATTAAGGCGTAATAAAAATAAAATTTCCAGGAATTTCCGGGATTTTTCGGGAATTCCCGGAAATGCAGGCAGGATGATTGTGCAAAATTAACAAAAATCTGTCAATTTTTTGGGCGTGATGCCAAAATTTCAAAAAAGCTCTTTACTTTTTTGTACAAATATACTATAATAAGACTAACAGGGACGTTCTCTGTATGCGCAGAATTCTCAAAAAATCCCTCCGGATTTTCCCTGTTGTCTTATCCGGTCTATTGCGTGGCTTGCACTGGCTGACGTGATATATAATTTTTAATTCTAAATGGGAGGATAAACCGATGCTCAAATCAAAATTCGGCAAGAAGCTTGCGTCAAGCATCACAGCGCTGGCTATGGTTGCAAGCGCATCCGCAGCTTCTATCTCTACCCTGACCGCTTCAGCAGGTATGCTGACCGGCGAGGGTACATTTGAAACCGGCGCAGGTCTGCCGTGGCATATCTGTGAAAACGGTACTGCATCCATGGCGTTCGAGATCAACGACGGCGTTTACGCAATCGAGATCAAGAATCCCGGTGGTGCTTCCAACGGCGGTGAGGACAGATGGGACTGCCAGTTCCGTCACAGAGGTCTGTCCATTGAATATGGTCATAAATACCGTCTGACTTACTCTGTTTATGCAACGAATTCTGGTCATGTCTATGCAAAACTGGGTGACGTTACCAATAACGACGCAGAGTACTGGCATGGCAATGGTAACACGCTGAGCCTGAATTCCTATACACCTGGTATGTCTCAGTCCGATCTGGAAACAGCACTGATGAACGCAACCAGCAGCAAAGAAACAACGATAGATCAGAATAACTGGGATGTCAAGTATTATGAGGGCTGGGACAAGTGGAAGTCTGAGGACATTCCGGCTAAGACCTGGGTGACAAAGTCCTACGAGTTCTATATTGACAAACAGTTCATGAACAATATTGACAGTCATCCGACAGGCAAAAAGACTGTTGAGTGGACATTCCACTTCGGTGGTGACGGTCAGTATACACAGTCCATCTGCTTCCCGGCAGGCACAATCATCAAATTCGATAACCTCGCATTGATTGACATGGACGGCAGTCAGGATGACTATGTTGCAGAACCGCCCAAGGAACAGAGAGACATCGTGCTGAACCAGGTTGGTTTCTATCCGAATCTGGACAAGAAAGCAACAGCAGAAGTAGCACAGGGTGCTGCACCGCAGGCATTTGAAGTCAAGGATTCTTCTGGTACTGTTGTATATTCCGGTACAACTGGCGAAACAAAGTATGATGCTACAGCGGAAGAATATGTTCAGGAAATAGATTTCTCTGAGTTTAAAACAGTTGGCGACGGTTATACAGTATCTGTTGGCGGTAAGACATCTCTGCCGTTCAGCATTGGCGATAACATCTATGACGGCTTGCTGACAGACGCTATGAACTACTACTATCTGAACCGTTCTGGTGTGGATATTGAAAGTCAGTATATTTCTGACTCCAAGCAGCATTCTACTGGTGAGCTGTCACTGGCTCGTAAGGCTGGCCATAAGCCGGATACTGCTTACATTGCTGATGAGTGGGTATTTATCTACACTAGCGAACCGACCTACAGTCAGTCCATTGACGTAACAGGCGGTTGGTATGATGCCGGCGACTATGGTAAGTATGTTGTAAACGGCGGTGTTTCCATGTGGACACTGGCGAATACTTATGAACGTGCTGTAAAGCAGGGCAATGCTGCAAAGTGGGCTGACGGCTCCGGTACAATCAAGATTCCGGAAACCGGCAACGGCACTCCGGACATCCTGGACGAACTGATGTGGGAGGCTGACTTCTTCGAATCCATGCAGCGTGCTGACGGCATGGTATATCACAAGATGCATGACTACAAGTGGACTGGTCTGGGCGTTATGCCGTATATTGAAGACGGCGCAACCGAAAAGGATATTGCCACCAATAACCCGAAGCGTATTGTAAAGCCGGCTACTTATGCGGCAACCCTGAACGCAGCAGCATCCTGGGCACAGCTGTCCCGTCTGCTGAAAGATTCTGATTCTGCTAAGGCTGCACATTATCAGGAACTTGCTGAAAAGGCTTACGGCGCAGCAAAGAGTGCATTCTCTTCCAAGTATGGCGATATTTACACAGAAACTGACGGCGACTACACCAAGGACGACATGTTCGCACCTCTGGAACAGAACAAGGGCGGCGGACCTTACGGCGATACTCGTGTATCTGACGAATTCTACTGGGCATCTACTGAGCTGTTTATCACAACCGGCAAGGACGAATACGGCGCAGATATGAGAGCTTACAAGGATGCGTTCACAGTTCCGACAGCATTGTACGGCGGTGAGAACAAGGGCGACCCGACCTCTTTTACATGGGGTACTCTGGAGGCAATCGGTACAATGTCCCTGGCTCTGAACCCTGATGTTCTGACAGACGCAGAAAAGAAGAAAGTAGAAGAAGCCGTTCAGGCAGCTGCTGACTTCTATCTTGACGTAGAGAACGAATCCGGTTATGGTACAAACTACAAGGGTCAGGATTACTCCGTAACAGTTACCAGAATCAGCGGTGACACCAGCTCTGAGGAAACAAAAGATCTGGTCGGCGCTTACGGCTGGGGTTCTAACTCCATGGTTGCCAACAACGCAATTGTGATGGGTCTTGCTTATGATCTGACAGGCGATGTAAAATACATCAACGGTGTATCTTCTTCCCTGGACTACCTCATGGGCAGAAACGCAATGGAGAACTCCTATATCACGGGTTGGGGTACTGAAACAACAAACTTCCCGCATCACAGATACTGGTGTCCGCAGATGAAGGCTGGCTGGCCTTCTGCACCGTCCGGCTGTCTGTCCGGTGGTCCGAACTCTGCCATGAATGACCCGATGATCCAGGGCGCAGGCTACAAAATCGGCGAGCTTGCACCGCAGAAGTGCTACTATGACCAGAACGATGCATGGTCTGTAAACGAGATCACAATCAACTGGAACGCACCTCTGGTATGGGTATCTTCCTTCATGGAAGACGAAGCTCCGAATGTTGGCGAGGATCCGAAGCCGAAGCCGTCAGATAACACTGATGAATCCGCTGATCCGAGCAAGATCCTTTGGGGTGACGCAAATATTGACGGCGAAGTAGATATCAGAGACGTAGTCCTGATGAACAGAGTTTACGTTGGTGTTGATAAGGTATCGCCACAGGGCTTGCTGAATGCAGACGTTGACCAGAGCAGCAAGATTGAACTTGCTGACTCCATGAACGTTCTGAAACTTTTGGTTCATCTGCTGGAGCAGACTGATTTCCCGATCAAGTAATCAAGTGAATCAGGGTTGATTTTAAAATTTAAAATGAAAACAGGGCAGTTCTGAGAACTGTCCTGCTTTTTTAAGTTTATTTTAATTTTCGATTTTCAAGATGCAAGATTTGTGTCCGGTTCGGTTTCCGGAACAGATTGATTTTTGTCTATAAAAAATTCCGAAGTCATACCGATTTCACCTTTTACGGTGTAAACAGCATGACACTGCATTCCGTCCGGCGTTGTCTGAAATTCCAGTTTTCTGTCAAGAATTTCTGTATCCGCCAGAAAGTTTTTTTCATAACGAACAAGATCAGAATTCAGGGCAAGCCGGACTTCCTCCTCAGAACGCTCCGTGACAGAAGTTTCCGTTTCGGATGTCGTTTTTTGAAGAATCCCACAGGGAAGCTCCTTTCCGAGAAACTGAAAAGCGGTATCCCGTTCCGTGCTCTGGAATTCTGAATACTCTGGATGAACGAACTGAAGCGGAATCCGAAGATTGAACAGTCTGAACCATTTTTGACGGACAGAATTCCCGGTCAGCTCTGTCCGGGACGTCAGAAAAGGTTCTGTAAAGTCCGTTTTCTGTTGATAGATTCCGGTAATTTTTGCATAAGAATGCCTGTAATACTGCTGATTTGTTTCCGGATCTGTAATCATTCCGTTTACGATGATGTCCCCCTTTGCAACGCCGTCTCCGATCAGGCACAGGAGCTGACCGCTGTAGACTTCCACATTGGTAATCTGTGCGTCATACCGGGCTATGATATGACAGGGTGTCCGTTCCTGAAGCATTTCGACCTGAGGTGTTTCTTCGGTGACTTCGACCACAAGTTTATTCCCATGATGACGGATGCCTGCCCAGGAAATTTCAGGGATCTGGATTCTGAGCAGTGTTTCACAGTGATTCATATCAATTTCGGTGATCCATGTACCGGGACGGACGTTCTGTTCTTCCAGCATTGCGAGAATGACAGAATCCTGCACAATGGAATTTCCCTGAATTTCGATGTTTGTAATTGTATTGGAATAATAGAACAGGATGCCGGCGCTCAGGATTATTCCAAGAGGGATTCCGAAACGGAATCTGTATCGTTTCAGTTTTCGGAACAGGGAGCGTTCTTGTTCCTGGATTTCCAGATGCATGTGATGGAATTCCGCAAGTTTCTGAAACTGCGGCAGATCAGATTTCAGAATCTGACAGGAAAAGATTTCGCCTTTGCAGGATTGTTCCGTGCAGGAAATAGAACTATTCCGGATCGCATTAATCAGCGGATAGGGAGAACGTCCGGATGCCCGGATGCGGCAGTATTCCCGAAGTGTGAGGGGAATTTTTTGATTATTTTTCATATTATTTTTAGAATTATTTTTCATCAATCATCCATCCTTTTCGCTGAGCTGTACAGAAGAAATTTTTCCAGTGACAAGCACACTGCTGTCATTGTAATCAAACACACGCAGACCTGTCCCCCAGATTTCAATGATCATGTCAATTGTCTGCAATCTGACTAAAATATCATTATATTCGAGAATTCTCCGGCAGTTTTCAAGCCGGAGCTGTTCGTTGCCATGGAGATGGATGTAAGTATCCAGATAGACCCAGCCTTGCACGGTATGTCTGAAATTTTTTCGCATAGCATCACACTTCTTTCCGGATAAATAAAGTTTCGTAATCAATTGATAATTACTTGATTTTATGAATCAGTCTGCACAGATATGCGCTGAAATCCGCATAAGCCGGAAAATCCATGCATATCCTGTACAGGTGATTGCAATATGAGAAGTCACGAGAGAAATCAGGAGTTTGAAAATTTCTGGATTTATCTGGCAATTTTGTTTTTCCTCGCAGGCGCTGTGCTGTTCTATCCGGCGGCGGCGGCATCCGTCCTGGATGCAGGGAAACGCTGTGTCTGCGTTCTGATTCCGTCCCTGTATCTGTTTTCCATCCTGGCATCACTGAGCGTCCGGACGGGACTGCTTTCCGCCCTGGCACAGCCATTTCAGAAATTTTTCCGGAAATTTCTTCACAGAGATGCCATGCTGTGCATGATTCTGCTGTTTTCGCAGGTCGGCGGTTATCCGGTCGGCGCACAGATTCTGCATGAATTATCCCAGAATTGCATGATTACTCCGAAACAGGAACAGAATCTGCTCTGCGTCTGCATGGGAAGCGGTTTTGGGTTCATTCTCGGCACAGCCGGGGGGACGCTCCAGACGGCGCTTCTGTTCTGGGTGATTATCAGCGTGCCGAATCTGCTTTGGGGATGGTTTCTGCTCCGGGATATGTATACGGAGAATTTGAAAGATTTAAATAAAAATTCAGAAAAATCCGGGAATTCTGCAAGTTCCCGGTTTGTCTCCGTGTTCACACAGAGCGTGGAGTGTGCGGCGCAGGCAATGTTAAAGATCTGTGGAATGATACTCGCATTTTCGGGATTCCTGGGGATTCTGGAGGGCATTTTCCAACAGTTTTTGATCCGGATCCCGGCAGTGATCGGGAGCATTCTGGAAGTCAGCAATGTAACGGCGTATTTGCAGAACGGCGGAACGCTTGCAGGAGCGGCAGCGTTGTTGTCATTCGGGGGGATTTGTGTGCATCTGCAAATTGCTGCTGTGACAGAGAATCAGTTGAAATTAAGGAAATTCTGGCTGATTCGGATCATTCTTTCCGGAATAGTATATTTTCTGGGGCGGTTGATTCCGTGGAATTTCGTGGAGGCAGGAAATACTGCGGTTTCTGTCTTTCTGATGTTCAATCCGGATCAGGTTTCTTTCACAGGAAATGAGAACGTCATTCCGAGCGTTTGTCTGCTTGTGATGTCCGTCTTTTTACTGAGAAAACATTATTTTTTGAGAAAGCATTGACAAATTCGGAAAAATAGGTTACAATAAAATTAATCAATTATAAATTATTACAGGAGGTTTTCAGAATGAAGCTGTTGAAAAAATTGCTCGCCGGTGTGTCTGCATTGGTGCTATGCGCCGGTATGACCGTTTCCGGATTTGCTGGTATTCCGGCTTGTGCAGTAGATGACAACAATGATGACTGGATTCATGCCGTCGGAAGCAGATTATATGACAAGGACGGCAATGAAGTCTGGATTACCGGTGCAAACTGGTTCGGATTCAACTGCGGTGAAAGATTTCCGCATGGTTTGTGGAGTGCGGATGTGGATGCTATGATTTCTACCATTGCAGATCATGGGATTAACTGCCTGCGGCTCCCCATTGCAACGGAACTACTCATGGACTGGATGAATGGTGTGGATGACAGTGCGACAGTTGCCGGGGGGATCAATCCGAAAAATACGCCGGATTACTCTTTCAATCCGGAACTTTGCCGTCCGGATGGTTCTGGTATGGGCAGTCTGGAAGTGTTTGAAGTTATCATGGCAAAATGCAAGAAATACGGCGTGAAAGTCCTGGTTGACGTACACAGTCCGGCACTGCATAATTCCGGGCATAATTACAATGTCTGGTATTATAATTCCAAAGCCGGTGACTGTGACAATATGGCAGTGACCGAGGACGGCACGAAAGTTACGACAGAGATGTGGCAGGATTCACTTGTTTGGCTTGCGGATCGTTATAAGAATGATGACACCCTGATTGCTTATGATTTAAAAAATGAACCGCATGGAAAAGGTCAGGAAGGCACGGCTGCTGCGAAATGGGACGGTTCTACGGATGAAAACAACTGGGCGTATGCTTCTACGCAGTGTGCGCTTGCCATGCTGGAAAAAAATCCGAATGCGTTAATTTTAATTGAGGGTGTGGAACAGTACCCGAAAGAGGGGCATACCTGGGGTGAACCGGATTCCCTGACAAATCCGCCATATTATCCGGGCTGGTGGGGCGGTCAGTTCCGTGGCGTGAGAGAATATCCCATTGACCTGGGCAAATATCAGAGTCAGCTTGTGTATTCTCCGCATGACTATGGTCCTGGTGTTTATAATCAGACATGGTTTCAGAAAGATTTCACAACGCAATCACTCCTGGATGATTACTGGTATGATACATGGGCGTTTATCAATGCCGAAGACATTGCGCCGCTGTTAATCGGCGAATGGGGCGGGTTCATGGATGGTGCAGAAAATCAGAAATGGATGACACTTCTCCGGGATTACATGATTGACAATCATATCAATCATACGTTCTGGTGTATCAATCCGAATTCCGGCGACACCGGCGGTCTGCTGGGGTATGACTGGGCAACATGGGATGATGATAAATATTCCCTGTTTGAACCGTCCCTGTGGCAGACTTCTGAGACTGGCAAGTATATCAGTCTTGACCATGCGCATAAGTTGGGAAGTTCCGGTCTGACGACAGCGGAATATTACCAGTCCTATGCGGATTCCGAGGGTAGCAATCTGGATGCAGGCGGCAAGACAGATCCGCTTCCGACAGAGTCCAAACCAGAGCCGTCAACTTCTGATGTTCCGGATACATCCGATATTCCGGACACGTCTGATGATTCCACAGAGCCGGAGAATACAGATGTTCTTTGGGGCGATGCCAATGAGGATGGCGAAGTGGATATTGCCGACGTTGTCAAGATGAATCGTGTGTATGTCGGTGTGGATGAAGTCACGGCGCAGGGATTGAAAAATGCAGACGTTGATCTGAGTGGCA
>CAMWTO010000014.1 GCA_947177205.1 uncultured Ruminococcus sp.
CTCTATTATGTCAAAAGAGATATTTTTATTTATAATAATCTGATCAATGATGAACTGGATACGCTTCAGAAACTCCTGGACAAAAACCCTGTTTTAGCAGACTGCAAAGCTGTCCAGAATGGCAATGTCTGGTGTGTCGGACAGAATTTATTCCAGCAGTCTACAAATGCCGCTGAGATCATTGCGGATTTCTATGCGGTTTTGCATGAAGATTCTGACCGGGAAATCGAATTTTTACAGCAATTAACTTGAAATACATGAGGATTTTTAGAATTACAATGAGAAAAAAATATCTGTTCTGCTTTATGGGATTCACAGGATTATTGATTTTATTATTCATCTGCAATTGTTTTACTGGAAGCAGTCATGTGACAGGCGCAGAAATCCTTGCCGTGATCACGGGACAATCTCAGAATATTACAGCAATGCAGATTTTCTGGCAGATTCGATTGCCACGGGCATTGTGTGCCTTACTGCTCGGCGGTGCGCTTGCAGTTTCCGGCTTTTTGCTGCAAAGCTTTTTTCATAATCCGATTGCAGGACCTTTTGTACTGGGAATCTCTTCGAGTGCAAAGCTTGCCGTCGCATGCCTGATGATTTTCTGTCTGCAAAATCAGATTTATATTTCTTCCGGATTACTCATAATTGCGGCATTTCTGGGATCTTTGCTCTCCATGGGCTTTGTGCTTGCTGTTTCCGGAAAAGTCCGGAACATGGCAATGCTTGTCATCAGCGGTATCATGATCGGTTATATCTGTTCTGCCCTGACGGATCTGTTAATTAATTTTGCGAATGATGAAAATATCATCAATCTACATAACTGGTCAATGGGGACATTCTCCGGAACGGACTGGCAGGATATTCAGGTGATTGCAGGAATTTTGCTGTGTCTGCTGATTCCGGTTGTTTTTCTCGCCAAGCCGATGTATGCTTATCAGTTCGGCGAAGAATATGCACAGAACATGGGCGTGAATATCAAATTATTCCGGATGGCATTAATTCTGATTTCCAGTCTGTTATCTGCCTGCGTAACGGCATTCGCAGGACCTGTCTCATTTGTCGGAATTGCTGTACCGCATCTTGTCAAGAAATTATTCGGCACGGCACAACCGGGGATCATCCTGCCGGGGACGTTCCTGGGCGGAGCCGTATTCTGCCTGTTCTGTGATTTATTAGCCCGGAATCTGTTTGCACCGACGGAGCTGAGCATCAGCACAGTCACGGCATTATTCGGCGCACCTGTTGTGATCTGGATCATGTTGCACAGAGAGAAAGGCAAAAATCTATGAATTTAAATCAAGATCAAGATCAAAATCAAATTAAATTACAGGCACAGCATGTCAATTTCGGGTATGGCAAAAAAATTATCCTGGAAAATCTCTCTTTTGAACTGCATGCCGGGGAGATTCTGACACTGATCGGCGCAAACGGTGCAGGGAAATCCACGATTTTAAAGACTATTGCAAAACAGCTCCGTCCGGTTGCCGGTGTGATCTATCTGAACCAGGAAAACTTGCAGAATATCCCGGAAAAAGCACTTGCCAGGGAACTATCTGTCTTTCTGACACAGAAAATCGATCCCGAACTGATGACCTGCGAAGATGTCGTTGCATCCGGACGTTATCCATATACGGGCAGACTGGGCATCTTATCTGACCGGGATCGTGAAAAAATCCGGGAATCCCTGGAATTAGTCCATGCATCAGAATTTCGTCATGCGGCATTTCACCGGATCAGCGACGGACAAAGACAAAGAATCATGCTCGCACGTGCCGTCTGTCAGGAACCAGAAGTGTTATTATTAGACGAACCGACTTCGTTTCTGGATCTGAAGCATAAATTAGAATTATTAGCCCTGATCCAGAAATTAACCAGAGAAAAACAGCTTGCTGTCATGCTGTCCCTGCATGAACTGGATCTCGCACAGAAAATCTCTGACCGGATTCTTTGTGTGTCCGGAGACTCCTGCCGGATCGGCACACCGGAAGAGATCTTCACGGATCAGAACATCCGGGAATTGTATCAGATCCGATCCGGGAGTTACTCCGTCCTGACGGGATCACCGGAATTAGCCAGACCGGAGGGAAAACCGGAAATTTTTGTCATCGGCGGTGCAGGTTCGGGCATTCCGGTTTATCATCAGTTGCAGAGAAAACAAATTCCATTTGCGACTGGGGTTCTGCACATGCATGATCTGGATTATCCGTCAGCCAATGCTTTAGCCATGCAGGTCATCACGGAACAGGATTTTGAACCAATTTCAGACTTGAAAATTAACCAGGCATTGCAGATTATGCAGACTTGCAGTTCTGTAATCTGTACCGTGAAACAGTTCGGGAGCATGAATGCCGGCAATCAAATTTTACTGAAAAAAGCGATAGAAACAAAAAGACTCACAGAGATCTGAAAAATCTCTGTGAGTTCTTAATTTATTGATTGATCCGTTACTTCAGATCTTTCTTCTCCAGTCGTTTCATACCTGAAAGAAATGATATTATGATAATCATACAAGAAGATACTATCATTCTGGGCAGATGTTCCGCTGACATATAGGTAATTTGCCAAGCCTGCCCTGATGGCAGAAAATCATAGAATATTTCTAAAAATGTACGGTAAATACCTTTGGGATAGTGGGGATTTTCTCCATAGATATGCTTGGTTACTCCATTTTCTGTGATAACACGAAATGTTTCCGCAGGGAGTTTCAGATGCTGCCCGGTGATGATGCCGATATAGATTACAATCAGCATCACAAAGAGTGTCAGAACTGTTCCGGCAGTTCGTTTCTGCATGAAGGTTATCAACATACAGTAGACAGAAATACATGCGGATATACAAAGGATTCCACTTGTCAAATACAGTACAAGCAAACTGGTAGTTCTTTCAAAATCTCCTAATAACATCAAATCAAGCAATGTAGAGGGGATCACATACGCCAGACACATGATAATTCCTGCAATCAGGCAAGTGAAAAATTGTGAGGTATACACATTAGCTCTGCTGTGTCCTACGGATAATTTATTACGTACAGTTCCGTTGTCATACTCCTCTGCACAGAACACACAGCATAGAAAAGCCGTTATGATACATACAGGGATGATATAGCCACCGAATAACTTATCCGGGCTGGATAATTGTGCATATTTCACCGTCTCAGAATACTGTTGAATAGGTGCGACAATGCCATAGATTAGCATAACAGATACACCAAACAGAAACAAAATGTGCTTCCGGAGCCTTGCCAGATCGGCAGATAATAATCTATTCATATTGTCTCACCTTGTCTTCCCTTATGATCTGCATTTTCTATCAGTGAAATATAGAAGCTTTCCAGACTTCTTTCTTGTTCTTTCACAGAAATAATTTCACATGTTTCTTCAGAAAGTTCTTGCACAAGCTGTGTGATATTCAGCTTTGTGTCAATTTCAGCCGTCCGGCTGTCAATGATCCTGTATGTTATATTTTTATGATCCAGAATCTTTGTCAGCGCCTGGAGATCCGTCACTGTGATCCGCATACAGGACTGACAAGAAGCTTCCAGCTCCTCCGCACGCATTTCACAGAGCATACGCCCGTTGTCAATAAATCCGTAATGTGTTGCAAGTTTAGATAATTCTTCCAGAATATGACTCGAAATCAGTACTGTGATCTCTTGTTCACGATTTAATTTTAAAATCAGATTTCTGATTTCAATAATGCCCTGTGGGTCAAGTCCGTTGATTGGTTCATCAAGTACCAGAAAATCGGGATTTCCGCAAAGCGCAATTGCAATTCCCAAACGCTGTCGCATACCAAGAGAAAAATTTCTGACTTTCTTTTTTCCTGTGTGTTCCAATCCCACCAGTTTCAGCAGTTCCTGCAATCCGTCAAAATCTGGTAATCCTAAAATTCTGTACTGCTGTTTCAGATTGTCTACGGCTGTCATGTCAGGATATATAGATGGTGTTTCTATAACTGCTCCCATTTTTCTGCGTGATTCAGAAATTGCCTTGTTTGTATTTCTGATACCGTACAGCTCAAATTCTCCACTGGTGGGATGTTGCAATCCGCATATGATGCGGATCAGTGTTGTCTTACCCGCACCATTTCTTCCCACGAACCCATAAATAGAACCTTTTGGCACATGCATTGTCAGATCATCCAGAGCCTTGAACTGTTTGTAATATTTGCAGATTGCGTTTGTTTTCAGAATATCATCCATGAAACATCACCCTTTGCCCTCCCTGTGGGTTTTTATTATAATTAAATTGCTGTATGGATCTCAGAATTGTCATGTTCCGGCAAATTAATGCTGACTTTGAATAAATCACCATCAATATGCAGATTCAGTTCACCGTTATGCAGATTGATAAAACTTTGTGCAATGGATAATCCCAGACCGCTCCCCTCTGTGTTCCGGGACCGGTCACCACGGACGAAACGTTCCATCAGGGCATCGGACGAGATATTCAATTCTGTATTGGAAATATTTCTCAGCGTGATGCAAATTCTGTGATTTTCAGAATACGCATTCAGATAGACTCTCGTATGCGGCATTGCATATTTGCAGATATTCCCGAACAGATTATCCACAGCCCGCCATAATAATCTGCCGTCTCCGAGGACTGTCAGAGAACTTTCCGTGATATTGCTGACTAATTGCAGATTTTTTTGTTCAAACCGTTCAGAATACTCCCCGATTAACTGCTCCAGCAGGACTTTCATATCCATGATTTCTTTTTGTGTTTTGGTTGTCCCGGCGGTCGCCTTGGATGCCTCCAGGACATCTTCTGTTAATTTCCGTAGTCTTGCGGATTGCTTTTTCAGTACACTGATATATCCAATTGCTTTTTCATCTTTAATATTTAATTTGGATAATAAATCCGTATAATTAATAATTGAAGTCAGGGGCGTGCGGATGTCATGGGAGACATTGGCGATTAATTCCGTCTTAAACATTTCGCTTTTTAATCTGTCCGAAACGGCTTTGTTCATGCCGTCGCTGATGCTGTTGAGATTCTCTGCGTGTTTCTGGAATACACCAAACAAGCGTTTTGTGTTGATTTTTTCTTCCAGTTTGCCGTCTGCCAGATTCTGCCCACCGGATTCCAGTAAGTGCAACTGATACACGATCAGGATCGTCCCGGCAATGCCGACCATCCACATCAGGATTTTTAAAAATATGCCAAATTCTTCCCCGTCTGCGATCAGCGCAACAGCGAATAAATCTAATAAAAATACCCCAACGGCACAGATTCCGGCTTTCCAGACAAATGGCAGATACTCCAGTAATTTCGGCGCATATTTGGTGCGATTCCGGAATTTCCGGAACAGATTCCGGAGCAATTCAAAAATTTTATATAATATATTATTTTTCAGAATTGTCTTTGTCCGGATTCTTGTTGCTGTGGACATGCAGAACCAGAGAAGAACAAAGCTCAGAATCATAATGCTGGCGGCAATCACGATAATCTGTTCCCATCCCGTGACTTCGTCCACGACAAGTGCGCTGAAAATCCCAATAAAAAACAGGCCGACTGTGAATAGATCATAGGGGATTTTCTCAAAGATCGTCCCGGATGGTTCTTCCTGATTGGTGTGATAACCAGCAGAAGCAACAGCAAACAGGAAACATGTGATACAGAGCAGGAACGCAAGCACTGTCATCACGGGAATTGCATAGCGGTAACGGTATGCAAGCGCCGTGTACTGCTGTGCAGATTGATAATAGTCATCTGCGGTCAGCTCCGCCTTGACATAACCTACGATATAATGCGTGGAGATATCCTCCGGCTCGGAGATTTTCACATGATAGTAAGTGTCATAATTATTGTCATTCAGGCTGACATCATATGAAAAGTCTTCCGGATAATTCTGTGCATACCGGTAAAGTGGTATCCGTTCCGGGATTTCATTGTGATAATCCTTGATATAATGCAGACTATCCGATGTGATTCTGATAATTTCCAGTTCCGGGTGCTGATTGAGTATTCTTTGAAAATAATCCTCAAACAACATATCCTGACGGGCATTGTCGTAATAATCATCACTATTGTAAATCATTACCCAGAGCTGATTGTTATTTTCGTAATAATCCAGATTCAGGGCTTCACAGAGCAATCGCTTTTCCTGGAGAGAATAGCTGTCTCCGGATGCAGTCGTAATTTCAAGGGGCGCATTTTCTGCTGCCTCCGGGACTACTTCAATCAAATCTTCGGCATTCGCATGAACGGAAATAGCAAACGGAAATTCCATCAATGCCATTGTCTCCGTACTGATCGGGATTGTTTCAGATACTTCCGGGATTGATTCTGATTCCGGACTGGATTCCGGATTTGTCTGGAATTCCGTGGATTCTGTATTTTCCGGAGCTGTTTCCGGTTCTGTCAATCCTTGCGTTGTTTCCGGAATTGTCTCCGGAATCGGTTCTTGTCCCGGCAGCGTCGGTGCAGGTTCTCCCCTGAGAACGGTGATTTCTTCCATTGACCATTTGACATTGTCATACTGGTGTTGGGAACAGAAATCTTTATATTGCTGTTCTGACATGATCTGTTCTGACTCATGATAAATTGTCTCATTGTTCGTGAATGTCCTGGATGCCTGATAAGCACCTGAACCCGACTGCAACAACAGATTATCATCCATGTCATAGATGCAGAAAAAGAAATTTGTCTTATCCGGATCATAACGCCCCATAATTTCCTGATATAAGGCAGTTTTGCGCTGTTCTGAGATCGTCTCACTGAAATAACCATTGTTTTTCAGCTCCGTGAAATCGCCATCCAGATTCCATAAATCAGAATTCAAACGGCGTTCCATGTTCTCTTTCTGAATGGTACTGAAACTCCTGGTATAGTAATCATCGGACAGAAGTCCCGTTGTGCCGATCGCTCCGGCACAGAATACCGGAACACTCACAGCATAGACCAAAATGGCAACAGCCTTGCAGAAACTATTTTTGTGAAGTGGTTTTTTCATGCAGATTGCTCCTCTCTAAATTTTAATTTTATTAAACTTAAAAAATTAATTAATTTTAGCCTGATTTTTGAAACTGATCCAGTTTGTAACCTTGTCCCCAGACAGCTTTGAGGAATCTCGGCTCTGCCGGATTGATTTCGATTTTTTCCCGCAGATGCCGGATGTGGACGGCGATTGTCCCCTCTGCGCCATAAGGAAGTTCCCCCCGGACAGCCGTATAAATTTCCTGCGGTGTAAAGACCTGATTGGGCGAGCGGATCAAAAATAATAATATGGCGTATTCCGTGGGCGTTAAATTAATCACTTCGCCATCAACTGTCACAATTTTTTGAGAATCATCCAGTAAAATATTCCCGCACCGGTACTGCTTTTCTGAAGCCGGGACGGCAGACCCCAACTGTGTATAGCGTCTTAACTGAGACCGGACACGTGCCAGGACTTCCATGGGATTGAATGGCTTTGTAATGTAATCATCCGCCCCCAGGTTCAGACCCTGAATCTTGTCTGTGTCTTCACTTTTTGCCGTCAACAGAATCACGGGAATGTTATAATCCTGCCGGAGTTTCTGAATTGTCTCGATGCCATCCATTTCCGGCATCATAATATCCAACAGCACCAGATCAATCGGCTTTTGTTGCAGAATTGCAAGCGCCTGCCTGCCGTTGAATGCCTCATACAGAATATAATCCGGATTCTGTGAGAGATAAATTTTCAATGCATTGACAATATCTTTTTCGTCGTCGCAGATCAGCACATGATAAGACATGTTAACAAATTCTCCTTTTTATTATTTTTAGTTATTTTTAATTTTATTTTCTAATACTATTATACCGGATTCCGGATTCAGAAACAAGTAGCAAATCTTTTAAGATTTCTTAAGATTTGTTTAATATGCAAAAAATAACCCGGCATTCCTGCCGGATCAAAAATAAATTTTATATTTTAATTTAATGAACTGTGAATAAAAATCTCAAAATATACAGATCCGGGTCTTGCTGATAATGGATCTGTCCGCCGCCGGATTGAAATATTTCTGCATCCCAGATGTGATTCTCCGTGAACAGATCCTGCAAACAAGCCTGATAGGCTTCCTCTGTCCGGAACATGATTTCTAGTCTGCCGTCAGAAACATGCTCCGTAAATTTCTGATTCATTTCTGAAAAGCTGTAAGATTCCAGATAATTCCCTGATCTGACAAATTCATTTTCTTCCAGGGAATCACAGACCGGAATGAATACATTATCTTCATCAAACGTCCGTGTCCGATGAAGCGTGGCATCATCAAGCAGAAAATAATCATGAGAAATCCAATCTTCCGGGAATGCGCTCTCACTTGGATCTCCGGCATTTTTCACAGGGTCATCCCACGTTACATCAATCCAGTAATACTTCTGATTTAATAAAACATAATTCCAGGCGTGAGGCTGATTCCGTGCAATGCCCGAACAGATCCCGCATTCCATGCCGAGTCGGTTCAAAAGCAGTTGAAATGCCTGTGCGTAGCCCTGACAGATTGCCTTGTGACTGACAAGACAGCCATAGGCAGAATTGGAAATATCTTTCCGGGAAGACTGCGCAGAAATAAAATCATACTCTGTAGAAAGCACTAAATTATCATGAATTTTTCGGATTTTTTCGACATCAGACAGCGCCGGATCAATTGTTTTTAAGATTTCCTGAACCGTTCTTTCCAGTTCATCCGCCATTTGCCGGAGCTGATCGGAGGAGTACTGATTGATAATCTGAAAACTGATCTCAGCGGACTGACTGTTATAACGCATAGAATAGCCGGAAATCCAAAAAATTTCGGGATGCGTCCGTTCAATGATATTCACTGCCTGTTCCAGTTCATTCGGGTCAATTTTTTGTTGTATCTGCACAGTTTCCTGATACTGGGAAAGTGCCGAATACAGAATTTCAGACAGCTCCGACTCCGGTTTTGATTCTGATATAGATTCTGATACAGATTCTAATACAGATTCTAATACAGATTCTGCCGGAGGGGTTGTTTCTTTGGGCGGAAATGTCGCTTTCTGCGTTTCCGGTTCTGACTTTGGTTCTGGGGATATTGTCTGTTCCGGAGCAGAAATTATTTTCTGTTCTGGTTCTGCCTGGAGCGAACAGCCCTGCATAAAATTGAATAATCCTATAAATAAAAATAATATTTTTGTGAATTTTTTTATAATAATTCCCCCTGAATGAAATTAATTTTGTTTAACATATTTTATCATAACACAAAAATACGGAGCTGTCAAGCCGGATTCCGGAATTGCGATAAAAATTTTCTATTTGACAAGTCCGGTATTTTGTGCTAGAATGGTAATATTATAAAATGAAATTTATTCAATTAAATCAGAGCAGAGAGGAGAATATAAAAATTTATGGCAAAAAAACAGGATTACGGCAATGAAAGCATTACCATGCTCAAAGGTGCGGACAAAGTCCGCAAACGCCCCGGTGTCATTTTCGGCTCAGACGGACTGGAAGGCTGTGCGCATTCGATATTTGAGATTATTTCTAATTCTATCGACGAGGCAAGAGCCGGATTCGGCGAAAAAATCATCATTACCCGGTGGAACAACGGCGAAATAGAAGTAGAAGATTTCGGACGTGGCTGTCCCGTGGATTTCAATAAAACAGAACAGCGTTATAACTGGGAATTAGTTTATTGCGAACTATACGCAGGCGGCAAATACCAGGAAGACGCTTATGATTATTCATTGGGACTGAACGGGCTTGGTCTGTGTGCCACACAGTATGCATCAGAATTTATGGATGTGACCGTACATAGAGACAATACAGAGTATATATTGCATTTTGAAAAAGGCGAAAACATAGACGGTTTGCAAAAAAAAGCATATTCCGGAAAAAGCACAGGAACAAAGACTCGCTGGAAACCGGATCTGGATGTATTCACAGAAATTCTTGTCCCGGATGCATTTTTTCATGATACGCTCCGCCGACAGGCAGTTGTGAATCCCGGACTGGTATTTCTTTATCGTTCTCAACAGGAAGACGGCAGTTTTCTGGAAAAAGAATATTATTATGAAAACGGCATTTCTGACTATGTCCAGGAAATCACAGGCGAGAAAGCAATGACTTCTGTACAGTATTGGACAGCAGAACGGATGGGACGTGACAGGGCGGATAAACCGGATTACAAGTTGAAATTATCTGTTGCAGTTACTTTTTCCAATCAGGTGAATTTACTCGAATATTACCATAATTCCAGTTTTCTGGAACATGGTGGCTCACCGGATAAAGCTGTCCGGAGTGCATTCCTTTCTCAGATCAATAGTTATCTGAGAGCGAATAATAAATTTCAGAAAAATGAATCTGCGGCATCTTTTGACGATATGAAAGATTGCCTGGTATTGGTTTCTTCGTCATTCTCCACACAAACTTCTTATGCGAATCAGACTAAGAAAGCCATCACAAATAAATTCATCCAGGATGCTATGACAGATTTTCTCAAACACCAGTTAGAAATTTATTTTATTGAAAATCCTGAAGAGGCGAATAAAATCGCAGAACAAATCCTGATCAACAAACGAAGTCGTGAAAATGCTGAAAAAACAAGATTAAATATCAAGAAAAAACTCGCAGGCAATATTGATCTTGCCAATATGGTGGAAAAATTTGTTGACTGCCGGACAAAAGATATTACCAGAAGAGAATTATATATCGTAGAGGGCGATTCTGCTCTGGGGGCTGTCAAACTTGCCAGGGATGCAGAATTTCAAGCCGTGATTCCAGTCCGGGGCAAGATCCTGAACTGTCTAAAAGCAGACTATCCCCGGATCTTCAAGAGCGATATTATTACGGATTTATTGAAAGTCCTGGGATGCGGTGTCGAAGTGAATCTGAAAAATACAGGCAATATTGCAAAATTCAGTCTGGATCATCTCCGTTGGAGTAAGATTATTATCTGCACAGATGCCGATGTGGACGGATTCCAGATCCGGACGCTGATTCTTACCATGCTTTACAGGCTGACACCGACACTAATTCAAGAAGGCTACGTCTATATTGCAGAATCGCCTCTGTATGAGATCACAACAAAAGCGAAGACGTATTTTGCTTACACGGAAAAAGAAAGACTGGCGATTCAGAAAAAAATCGGCAGTGCAAAATACACAATCCAGAGATCGAAAGGACTTGGCGAAAATGAACCGGAAATGATGAGTCTGACGACCATGAATCCCGACACAAGGCGTTTAATTAAAGTCATGCC
This sequence comes from uncultured Ruminococcus sp., assembly GCA_947177205.1. Classification (GTDB taxonomy): domain Bacteria; phylum Bacillota; class Clostridia; order Oscillospirales; family Ruminococcaceae; genus UBA3855. The sequence goes on from CAMWTO010000014.1 coordinate 11,192, forward strand.
TTCGGATGCCGAACAGATGCAGGAAGTATTTGAATTATTACTGGGCGATAATTTACAGGGCAGAAAAGAACATATTGCTTTGCATGGTGCGGATTACATTGATTTTATTGATGTATCCTGAATTTCTCAGAAATATTTCAGAAAACAGACCGGAAATTGTTATAGCAATCGAAAGTTGCGAACAGTGCTGTACATAATGCTGCAAAACTGGAAATTTCTCTGCTCCCGTTTTCCTTGTCTTTCACCATGTAAATAAGTGCTTTTTCAAGTTCCCGCAGGCAATAATCAGTAATAACAGCGGCACGCCCCAGACAAAGCTATCAATCTCAGAAACGATTTGATTGGATGTTTCCATGAATCTCAAATCAGCTCCTAACTTTATTAAAATTATTAAATTATTTAAAATTATTTTAAATTACCAGAAATTTAATCTCTGACAATTACGCCAATTCCTCTTGCATTTGCCCCGGTGTGACTGCTGATGCTACAGGATAATGGTTCATAGGGAACTTTAAATTCCGGGAATGCGTCCTGAACGGACATCCGCCATTCTTCCTCGGATTCTTTGGTTTCAAAGCTCCCGGCGGTTGCAATCATAAGCTTTTCTTTTGGAAATCCAGCAAAATCCGTTTCCACATCGTGGCGCAGTGCCGCAATCATTTTTTTCTCACAGTTCCGAATACCACGGACTTTTGCGAATGCGTCCAGCTTTCCGCCATGAATGCTCAGAATGGGCTTGATATTCATCACAGTCGCAATTGCCGCCCCGGCGGCTGTGACACGTCCGCTCTTTCTGAGATATTCAAGCGTGTCTACTGCAATATAAATCATGGCATTCAGTCCGTTCTGTTCAAGCCTGTCCCTGATTTCTGCCGCCATCATGCCCCGATCTGCCATCTGTTTCGCATCCAGGACAGAATATTTCTGCGGCAGGGAAATTCTGTGATTATCCGCCACCTGGACACGTCCGCCGTAATCCTTTGCTAATTGGATTGCTGTGCTGCATGAACCGGATAATCCGCTTGTCATGGGAATATAGACAATTTCATCATAGCCTTGTGCAAAGATCCGTTCCCACAGTTGCGTAAGGGATGCCGGGGACGGTTGGGACGTCGAAACGGGAATTCCATTCCGGAGCGCCTGAAACAGTTTCTGGCTTGTGATGTCCACGCCTTCCAGGAAATTTTTTTCATTGATGATGACGGGCATGGGAAGTACAAAAATTCCTAGTTTTTCTCCCTCCGGCACGGACATGCCACTGTTGGTATCGGTCATCACAGCAATTTTCATAGCGGATGCTCCTCTCTGAATTTAATCTGATTTCATCTAATTTAATTATTAAAATGATAAAAATCTAAACTGGTAATATTTATTATAGCATACTGGAAAAAATCTGTCAAGCCTGGGATATTCTTTTCTGGATTTGCAAAAAGCCCTTGACAAATCCGGAAATATATGTTATAGTTATAATTGCGAGTACAAATGTCTGCTGTACACGGACGTTTTCAGGATCTGTTCAGAATGGGGGTAAATTTATGGATCATCAGTTGATTGTTGTCGATGCTTCCGTCCTGCCGGATGTCATCAGCAAAGTACTGCAAGTGAAGAAATTAATTGCCAACAAAGAAGAAAAAAGTTCCGCCTCTGCGTGTAAACGGATTGGAATTTCACGAAGTGCTTATTATAAATACAAGGACTGTGTGTTTTCCTACGAGGACAGACTGACCCGGCGCATTATGAATCTTCATGCCATCCTGCAAGACCGTGCCGGAGTGCTGTCGAGTGTTCTTTCGGCACTTTATGACCTGGACGCCAATATTCTCACAGTCAATCAGAATATCCCGGTGGATAGCGTAGCAACGGTGAATTTTTCCATCCGGCTCTGCGGCGAACTGCAGTCGCCGGGACTGCTCCGGGAGAAATTAATGCAGATTGACGGCGTGGTTGATATCAAGATATTATCCGGTGAATAATATTGATTATTAAAAATTATAAAATTATTTAAATTATCTAAATTCAGAAAGGATTTTTTAGAAATGAGCAAAAAACTAGCAGTTCTTGGCTGCGGCGTTGTCGGTTCCGGCGTCGTGGAATTATTCGAGAAAAATAAAGATCTGATTCAGAAACGTTCCGGCATGGAGCTGGAAATGGCATACATCCTGGATCTCCGGGACTTTCCGGACAAGCCCTATGCAAACAAAATTGTGAAAGATCTCCAGGTGATTCTCAATGATCCTGACGTTGCTGTTGTGGCAGAATGCATGGGCGGTGTTGAACCGGCGTTCACATTTGTGAAATCCTGCCTGGAAGCCGGCAAAAGTGTTGCGACATCCAATAAAGAGTTAGTCGCATCCAAAGGCGATATTTTATTGCAGACTGCAAAAGAACATCACTGTAACTTCTTTTTTGAAGCGAGTGTCGGCGGTGCAATCCCGATTATCCGACCATTACATAAATGTCTGATTGCAAATGAATTTTCCGCAGTTGCCGGAATCCTGAACGGCACAACAAATTTTATTTTAAATAAAATGATCACAGCAGATATGGATTTCTCTTCTGCACTGAAATTAGCACAGGAAAAAGGCTATGCAGAAAAAGATCCGACGGCTGACGTGGATGGACATGATGCCTGCCGCAAGATCTGCATTCTGTCTTCTTTGGCATTCGGCAAGCATGTATACCCGGAATCTGTTCCCACAAAGGGCATTCGTGAAGTGGAGCTGAAAGATACGAAATTCTGCGGTCAGCTTGGATATGCGATCAAGTTAATTGCCAGAGTGCAGATGCTCGAAAATGGCAAGATCCTGCCGACAGTTATGCCAATGGCTGTGGAAGAAGATAACCTGTTGTCCCAGGTCAACGGTGTTTACAATGCTGTCATGGTAAGAGGGGACGGCATTGGCAAAGCCATGTTCTACGGACGTGGTGCAGGCAAATTCCCGACAGCAAGTGCTGTTTTGGGTGACATGATCGAAGAAGTCCAGCTCAGCGATACAATCCCATCACAGACCTGGGAGAATGTCAATTCCACGGATTTCATTGAGGATTTTGCAAAATTCACGGCAAAATACTATTTCCGGACAAGTGCCGCAGATATTGCCGTATTGTCTGAAATTTTCGGAACAATTGAAGAAAAGACAATCTCGACGGATGAAGATGAATTGATATTTGTCACGGGGAATGTCCTCAACAGGACGGAATTGGAAATCGCCATGAAATTCCTGGCACAGAAAGGCATCCAGGTACTGGCACAGTATCCTGTATTGACTGCCTGAAATTTGTAAATTTGTAATTTAAAATCACAGTTTGCTTCTGTCACCGGATGGAAGCATATGCACTGTACTCTTGTTCCTATAGGTCTTAGCAGGAACAGAGTCAGTGCATTTTTTACAGGGAAAGGAGATATATTTCATGAAAAAATTTGCAAGATATGTTAGTTTGAATATTCTGGGGATGCTGGGAATTTCCTGTTATATCCTCGCAGATACTTATTTTATTGCCCAATGGCTCGGTGCAGATGGAATCGCTGCTCTGAATCTGGTCATTCCGGTTTATAGTCTGATTAACGGCTTGGGATTGCTGTTCGGGATCGGCGGAGCTGCAAAATATATGATTTACAGGAACTGCAAGGAGAACCAACAGGCAGACAAAATTTTCACACATGCGTTATATTTATGCAGCCTGTCCGGTTGTTTTTTCATCCTGGCAGGAATATTCTTTCCAGATCAGATTGTGAATCTGCTGGGTGCGGATGAGAATACATTTGAAATGAGCAGAATCTATCTGAAAGTATTGCTACTCTGTTCGCCGTTATTTATTCTGAATCAGATTTTACTCTGTTTCGTCCGGAATGATGGTTCACCGGAACGCACCATGACGGCAATGCTCGCCGGGAGTTTTTCTAATATTATCCTGGATTATCTGTTTATTTTCGTTCTGGGACTGGATATGTTCGGGGCAGTCCTTGCGACATGTTTTTCACCGGTCATTAGTATTTTAATTTTGATGCCGTTTTTTCTGAAAAAGCAGAATCATTTTCATGCTGTTTTGACAGAAATCAATTTTCAGAATATCAAAAATATTCTGTTGCTTGGCGGATCGTCTTTCATTGCGGAGCTGTCCAATGGGATTGTCATCTTTGTATGGAATATTCTGATCCTGGAAATTACAGGCAATACAGGCGTCGCCGCCTATGCCATTGTTGCAAATGTTTCGCTTGTTGTGACCTGCGTCTGGACAGGTGTGGCACAGGGCATGCAGCCGCTTGTCAGTGAAGCCTATGCAAAGCAAAAATCTTCAATCAGATATTATCGCTATGCGTGTGTGACAGTCATCAGTTTATTTCTCCTGATTTATACAATCATTTTCCTGCTGGCAGATCCGATTGCAGAATTATTCAACAAAGAACAGGATGCTATTTTGCAACAATATGCTGCACAGGGACTGCGCTATTATTTCACAGGTGCAGTTTTTGCAGGACTGAATATTCTGACGGCAATGCTTTTGTCTGCGACAGAAAATCCGGTTCAGAGCAACAGTATTTCTCTTCTGAGAGGATTATTAATTATGATTCCTGCGGCGTGGATTTTGTCAGAATTATGCAATATGACAGGCATCTGGCTGGCTTATCCGGTTACGGAATTACTTACTTTTGTGCTCTCTCTTTTTTTGACCAAAAAAGCTGTAAATTTTCCGGAAAAAGTCTCTTCTATCTAACGAAATATACAAAAATTCTATACAACTATTGACAAATCCGACAAAATATAGTAGAATAATTACTGGTTGTATGTGCTGTCTGGACATACACAAAAGATTTAGAAAGGATGATGCTTATGCTCAAAAAAATTCTATCCTGCCTGCGGGAATATAAACTTCCTACATTTCTCACGCTGTTTTTTATTCTGGCAGAAGCAGGAATTGAAGCACTTTTGCCGTTTATCATGACAAGACTTGTCACGGATGTCCAGAATGCCGCACCGATGAATGATGTTCTCCGGGTCGGAATTATTCTGATGATTCTGGCGATTGTCTCCATGATGTGCGGTGGCTCGGCAGGTTTCACAGCGTCAAAAGCCGCTACTGGTTTGTCAAAAAATCTGCGGCATGATATGTTTGAACGGGTGCAGACATACTCGTTTGAAAATATCGACAAGTTTTCTTCTTCTTCGCTTGTCACCAGAATGACAACGGATATTACAAACGTTCAGATGGCATTCATGATGATTATCCGGATGGGTTTGAGAAGTCCATTAATGTTTATTTTCTCTGTGTTCATGGCATTCAAAATGGGCGGTTCGCTTGCTATGGCATTTGTATTTGTGATCCCGGTACTGGTACTAGGATTATTTTTTATCAGCAGATATGCCATGCCTGCATTTCAGAAAGTGTTCAAAAAATACGACAGACTGAATGAATCCATTGAAGAAAATGTTCGGGCAATGCGTGTCGTCAAGGGCTTTTCCAGAGAAGAACATGAAAAGAAAAAATTTGGAATTTCCGCAGATGATATTTGCAAGGATTTTACAAAAGCCGAACAGATCATTGCATTAAATTCCCCTTTGATGCAGATTTGTTTATATTTCGATATGGTATTTATTTTGCTGGTCGGCTCAAAAATGGCGATTCTGGAACATTCTGTGAATGTCAGCCAGATTTCTGCCATGCTGACTTATGGTGTCCAGATCCTGATGGCACTGATGTTTTTGTCGATGATCTATGTCATGGTAACAATGTCTGTTGAGTCTGCGAAACGTATCTATGAAGTTCTTACAGAAGAACCCACTCTGCACAATCCTGAAACGCCTTTGCAGATCGTGACAGACGGCAGTATCAGTTTTGAAAATGTCAGCTTCAAGTACTCTGAGAAAGCACAGAAATTTGCACTCTCCAATATTAATCTGCATATCCAGTCCGGACAGACTGTCGGTATTATCGGCGGTACTGGATCGAGCAAATCCACATTAGTGCAATTGATACCCAGATTATACGATGTAACAGAGGGATCTGTCAAAGTCGGGGGTGTGGATGTCCGGAATTATGATATTAATATTCTGCGAAATGCTGTGGCAATGGTCTTGCAAAAAAATGTCCTGTTTTCCGGGACGATCAAAGAAAATCTGCGTTGGGGCAATGCACAGGCAACGAATAAAGAAATCATGGAAGCCTGTCAGCTTGCACAGGCAGATGATTTTGTACAGAGCTTTCCGGATGGCTATGATACTTATATTGAACAGGGCGGCACGAATGTCTCCGGCGGACAGAAACAAAGACTCTGCATTGCCAGGGCATTACTTAAAAAGCCAAAAATTTTAATTCTGGATGACTCTACCAGTGCAGTTGATACCAAGACAGATGCTTTCATTCGCCAGGGCTTCCGGGATTTTATTCCGGACACGACAAAAATTATTATCGCTCAGAGAATTTCTTCCGTACAGGATGCCGATATGATTATTGTACTGGATGGCGGAGCTGTGAGTGCTGTCGGAACACATGAGGAATTGCTTCAGACAAGTGAAATTTATCGTGAAGTCTACGAACAGCAGACTAACAGCAACAACGGAGGTGAGGAAAATGCCTAAAAAGCCAGTCAAAAAAGGCATTCTTAAACGCATTCTCAAAATGATGTTTGCATTTTATCCGAAACTTCTGCCAATTACAATTATCTGTATTATTTTTTCCTCGATTGCTTCTTCTATTCCGGATATTTATATCCAGAAAGTCATCAAGATTATTACAGACACACTGGAAACAGACGACAACTGGAAAGCCGCCAGCGAGGAAATTATTCCGATGATGCTGTTTCTGGTGGTTCTGTATCTGATCTCAATTACAGCAATTACAGTATTCTCGCAGTTTATGGCAATCATCACACAGGGAACACTCAATAAAATGCGGCAGTCCATGTTCAAAGGAATGCAGAATCTGCCGATCAGATATTTTGATACGCACAAACACGGCGATATTATGAGTTATTACACAAATGATATAGATGCTCTCCGGCAGTTGATCTCCCAGGGACTGCCGAATCTGCTCCGAGCCGGAACGGTCGTAGTAGCCGTATTCCTGATTATGTTATCTTATAGCTTCTGGCTGACGCTTCTGGTTATCATTGGTGTGATTTTCATGATGCTTGTGACAAAAGTCATGGGCGGCGGCAGTGCAAAATATTTTCTGCGTCAGCAAAAATCCATCGGCGATGCTGAGGGGTATATTCAGGAAATGATGAATGGTCAGAAAGTTGTGAAAGTATTCTGTCATGAATCTGAAACACAGAAAGATTTTGATGAAATTAATGAACAGCTCTGTCATGACAGCTACCGGGCAAATGCCTATGCCAACACGTTAGGACCAATTATTATGAATATCGGCAATATCTTGTATGTTCTCGTTGCCGTTCTCGGTGGCGTCATGGTGCTGAATCATGTGAAGAATTACAGTTTGTCCGGTGCAGTTCTGGATGTCAGCATTGTGCTTGCATTCCTGAATATGACAAAACAGTTCACAGGCAATCTCAACCAGGTCACACAGCAGATCAATGCCATTGTAATGGCTCTCGCTGGTGCAGAAAGAATTTTTGATTTAATGGATCAAGAACCGGAAACAGATGACGGCTATGTGCAGCTTGTGAATGCAGAAATTTCTGAATCCGGAGAAATTACAGAAACAGAATCCTACACGGGCAAATGGGCATGGAAACATCCGCACCAGACGGACGGAACTGTGACATATACACAGCTCCAGGGCGATGTCAGAATGTTCAATGTGGATTTTGCCTATGAAGAGGGTAAGACTGTTCTGCATGATGTTTCTGTCTATGCAAAGCCCGGTCAGAAAATTGCATTCGTTGGTGCAACCGGTGCAGGCAAGACAACAATCACAAATCTGATCAACAGATTCTATGATATTGCGGATGGCAAAATCCGTTATGATGGCATTAATATTAACAAGATCAAAAAATCAGATCTGAGAAGATCTCTGGGGCTTGTCTTGCAGGAGACGAATCTGTTCACGGGGACAGTCATGGAAAATATCCGGTATGGCAAACTGGAAGCAACTGACCAGGAATGTATTGACGCTGCCAAACTTGCCGGGGCGGATGATTTCATCAGCCGACTTCCGAACGGTTACGACACTATGCTGACGGGCAACGGCGCAAATCTCTCCCAGGGACAGAGACAGCTAATTGCCATTGCAAGGGCGGCAGTTGCCAATCCGCCGGTGATGATTCTGGATGAAGCAACTTCTTCCATTGATACCCGTACTGAGGCAATTGTTTCCGCCGGAATGGACAAATTAATGCATGGCAGAACGGTATTTGTCATTGCACACAGACTTTCCACCGTCAGAAATTCAGATCTGATCATGGTACTTGATCACGGAAAAGTGATTGAAAAAGGCAATCATGATGAATTAATTGCCCAAAAGGGACAGTATTATCAGCTCTATACAGGTGCATTTGAATTAGAATAATTAGAATAATAAAAAGCCCCATGACCGGGGCTTTTTTTAGCTTTTTAATTTTCTGAATTTGCAAGCAGTGCATTCCAGTTCTGATAAAATTCTTCCGTTACCGGAAAATAGGTGTAACTTCCGGTTTCTACGGGATCACCGGGGATTTCCATCTGCGTACACAAAATTAAATAATACTGCTCGTTTTCCACATCATATTCCAAAGTCAGAAATCCGTCCTGTTCTGTGAATTCTACGACAAATTTCTGATACTGGTCGCCTTTCTCGAAATCCGGGAATCCTACAATTGCCTGTAATTCCTGTGAAGCCACCAGAACCGATAATTGTTGTTTCCGTTCCTGGGAAATCAAGTATTGTGTATCATTCTCCACATGATAATTGCCCTGTGCATCTCTGGAAAAACTTTCATCATGGATTAAAACAGGCGTGCTTCCTAACTGGATTGTGACAGGGTTAGAATCAGAATCAAGATCAGAATCCTGACGAAATTCTATCGGTTCTTCATCAAACATCCGTTCAAAAATCTCATCTATATTTAATTCACAATTCAATTCACGAAGTGCATCATCCGGACTTAATTGATAGAGTGTTTCTGCCGGAACAAATAAATCCCGGATTTCTGAAACAAGTTCCGGATTGTAATATAATCCCTGTAAACTTTCAGCAATCAATCCAGACATCTGGAATCTGACTGTAAATCTTTCTTCCGGTGTATCAAAATAAATCGTGAAAAATTCGCCCTGTTCCAGCGTCGGGATTCTTGGATCATCCTTCTGAATTTGTATCTGTTCCCATTCTGCATGATTTAATAATTCTGCTAATTTCTCATGCTGTTCATCCGTTGGGATCAGATACAGGGGGGAATATTCTATAAAGATTAATCTTTCCTGCATCTGTGAAACATCACCGAACGGCGAAATTTTTGCAACTGCAACGGGTTCTTCATCAAACATCTGTCCGAAAAGATTCTTGTTTTGAGGATCTATCTGATAGCGTGTTTCTGCCGGAAGGAACAGCTCCCGGATCTGTGAGGCAAGATTACTGTTTTCATAGGGGTCATAGAGTTGATAGAGCCTTTGGGAATTATCCCCTGTGACAGTAATATGAGACGAGAAATGAACTGTGAAACGTTCTTCCGGTGTATCAAAATAAATCGTAAAAAACGGGTTTTCTTCTGAATTGATCGCACTTGTATCCAGATCTTCGACTTGTATTTCGTTCCATTCTGCCTGATTTAACAATTCCGCTAATTTCTCGTGCTGTTCTTCCGTCGGAATGAGATACTGGAGTTTGTAATCTGAAAAGATTAATCTTTCCTGCATCTGTGAGACATCCCCGAACGGCGAAATTTTCTCCCGGAACAGATACTCCAGGATCTCTTGTTCAGAATTTGTAGCAGGCAGATCAAAATAGGCTACCGGATTGGCAAGCAGGGCTTTGATCCTGTCATATTCTTCCGGAGAGATCCCGATGCAGTACATCTGCATTTCTGCATCTTCCCAGTGCCGGAGTAAAACAGAAATGTTATCATCTTCTTTCCAAAATTCGATCCAGCTAGTTTCGGAACAGATAACAGATTCTTTCTTACCGCCGCCTATAAAAAAAGAGATTTTGAAGTTCTCCAGATTATGATCTGCAAAGATTGTCTGCAAAACATCCTGCAAAGCGCTGGTGTCAGCATCACTGAAACTGCAATATTGTCGGATTGCTTTTAGATCCTGCTCTTCTGATTCCGGCAAAATCACATGCTGTGAAACATTGTTGTCAACATCATTGAAACTGTAATATTGTTGGATTACTTTCAGATCTTGATTTTCTGATTCCGGGAAGATCGCATAGAGCCGTGGCGTACTGGATTGCTCTGAAGCAGAGAGATTTTGAGGATCAGAATTATAAAAATCAATACTTCCGCCAGGTGTAAACTGACTTTGACTTTCTGACGGTGTCCTGGTAAGGTGCAGGAGTCCTCCTGCACTGACAGCAATGATTGCACATGCCATTACGCCGGACAGTGCATATCTGAAAATTGGCAGTCTGGCAGGCTCTGCCTGGAAAACATGTTCTTCCCTGGAAAGCAGTTCTAATTTCCGGATGATGTTTTTCTTGGATTCCTCCGGCAATGTGATTTCTTTTACAGCATTCTGTAATTCTTTCTGGTTCATGATAAGTACTCCTTTCTGTAAATTTCTTCGAGTAATTTTCTCCCCTTGGACAAACACATTTTGACAGCACTCTCACTTTTTTTCATCATCCTGGAAATTTCCTGAATCTTATACCCCTCTACATAATGTAGGATCAGTACAATCCGAAATTTTTCAGGCACTTGCAGTAATGCATCCAGAATTGCATGGTCTTGTGAGGATGTTTGTTCGGATAATTTTAATAATTCAGGTTCTGTCGGAATTGAACGTTTTTTCTGTCGGTGCATCGTTCTGCATTGGTTGAGTGCAACCGTAATCAGCCATGCCTTGCGGTGTTGTTCCGAAGTAAATTCCGGCGAACGGGTCAGATATTTCAGGAATACCTCCTGCACGGCATCTTCTGCGTCCGCATGGTGTCTCAGTGACATCAGACAAATCCGATACAGCATATCTCCATAACGATTGACAAGCTCAGATGACTGCATGGTATATCCCCCCTTTTTTGAAAGCTTTCATTAGTAATACGCATAAGCTTCTGAAAAAGTCAATTTTTTTGAAATATAGTCACCCTTAACCCACCGGCTTTAAACGATGGGTTAAGGGTGACAAGCTGTTAATAATCTGGTATAATTAAAATTAAGAATACAGGTGGTGACAGTCGCTGAAAGATTTGTGTATCACATCTGACGGTAAAAAATATGAAAAAAGACTTGCAAAGGCACAGCGTAAACTTGCACATAAGCAGGAGTTAAGCAGCAACAGAAACAAACAAAGAATAAGCGTCGCAAGACTTCACGAAAAAATAACAAATATAGGAGAATTAAAAACAGAATCTGTGTAATTGCGAGAAAAACTGTTGCCTCAAACCGCTCTAAGGTTTGAGGCAACGTGCCGAAAACGGCTATATATGGCGGAGCGAGTGGGATTTGAACCCACGGACCGGCTCATCACCGATCAAACGATTTCGAGTCGTTCTCGTTATGACCACTTCGATATCGCTCCATGCACAGCAGTCAGAACAACTGCTGTTATTTTTTAATATGAAATTAATGAATCGCTACGCCTGCATAAGCACTCTTCATCAGAATGTCGCTTGCATCAAACGAATTAATTTTTCCATCCTGATTGAAATCATAAACGGCAAAATAAGAATCAGAAAAATCTTTCTCATCGATTTCAAGTCCAAGATTTGCCGCAAGATTCAGCACACATACAGCATCTATTGCATTCACTATGCCATCCGCATTGCAGTCACCGGAAAGCTGTTCCGGCTTTGCTACAATCACATTGCATACAGCCGTATTGCCCTCACTATCCGTTGCCGTAATCTCCGCTGTGCCATAATTCACTGCCTGGAGTGTATCGCCGGAAACGGATACAACAGATTCATCAGACGAAACAAGTTTCACACCAGAAATATTTGCCAATTTTTCCGTTGCGCCGATCTGATCCAGGACAAGACCTGTATAAGTCAGCATGGACGCTTTTGGAAGATTCACTGTGATCTGCACCGTATCTCTTGAACCATTGCTTGAAATTGCTGTAATTGTTGCCGTTCCGTTGGAAATACCGGAAATATTTCCTACCGCATCAACTGTTGCAATTGTCGGATCAGAAGACTCAAAATTCAGGAGTCCGTCTCCTGTCAGATCCGGTTTCACGGAAGTCTCCGGCTCTGTGATTGTGAACTGCTTCTGGGAGAACTTCACTTTCTGGGAATACATCACATCCCGGTCTGTCGGCGTTTCAATGCCTTTGACAACACCGGAAGAAGAATACTGCCATGCGTGATAATCGCCCTTGTAATCCGTCTGTGTTGTATAATGTGCAAGCCAGATCTTGAATTTCGTAGAAAGATAATCCGGATCAAGATTATTCAGAAAATAAGACTTGCTTGCGTAAATACCTGCTTCATAGCCTGCTTCTTCAATTGTATTGCAGAACGCTTCCACAATTGCCGTACGCTTTGCAATCGTGAGCTTTGCCGTTTCCATACGGCCATCAGAAGAAATATCTTCTATATCAATATAAACCGGCATTGTCACGTTGTAATTCTTTAATTTGGAAATTGTCAGCTTGGCTTCTTCCACAGCCTCTTCCGTTGTGATTGCCTGCGTAAAGAAATATACGCCGACATCCAGACCGGCAGCAATTGCGCCTTTCATGTTTGCATCAAAATAAGAATCAATCACCATCTGCCCGGCATCATATCCACGATAACCGACACGGACAATGGCATAATCCACGCCGTCAGCAGCAACATCCTTCCAGTTGATGTCACCCTGATATCGTGAAACATCCACGCCGTCGAGCTGCACGCAGTCCGCAAACTTACTGTTATGTATCAGACTGCCTGCATCCGGTGTCGCATAGGAGAGTGTATCGCTCGAAGTCGTCACTCTGAATTTGCCCGGGTCGTCACTTTCTTCGTAACCTGTAATAATGGCATCCACGATTTCAGAATTTTTATCTTTGGTTGACTGTGCATCCACAAGGGAATTTCTGACAAAACCAGGCAAAAAACCGGCTGTAAGAACGGCAGCCGCCAATAATGCGACTGTTTTCATTGACTTCATAATAATTAGAAACTCCTTTTTCCTTTTTTGTCTTTCTTCTTTAAAAATAATCAATCATCTTCTTTGAACAATTTCTAGTATACCACATTTCCGGACATCTGTCAATAGCTTTTGACAAAATTCCGTCAGATTGCCTAAAGATTCCATGCGTTTTT
>CAMWTO010000015.1 GCA_947177205.1 uncultured Ruminococcus sp.
ATCACAACCGTCTGTAAGCTATACGAATTATCATTACAAAATTTATGGAAAAATCTGCACAAAGAATTTTAAAAAACTTTGTGCAGATTGATGTAAATTTCACAAATTACAATTAATCATAAAATAATTAATTCCAGAATGGCGCAGTCTCCGGCGCATCCTGATATTCCGGATTCTGATTCAGATCCGGTGCAGTCTCCGGGATTTCCGTAATTTCCGGAATTTCAGGGATTTCAGGTTCAACAGGATCAGCAGAATCTTCAACAATGGGATCTGGTGCAGTCTCATAAAAATAATTTTCAGGATTTTCCGGTGCAAATTCTTCCGGCAGAATTTCAGATTCTGGATCAGAATCAAGATCAGATTCCGTCTCTGTTTCGGGTTCTGTATTGAATGACGGCAGAGGATTCCCCGACCAGCCCCCTGTGCTGATCACCTGATTTGCCGTTCCGACACTGGCAGTCAGGATAATTTTACTTCCCACAGCAAGTTTTGTCCCTGCCTCGGCGCTTTGACCAAGGATTTTATCCAATCCATAACTGCTGTCTGAAATATACTGGATCACACAGTGAAATCCGGCATCTTCCAGGAGCGTCCGTGCAGAATTCGCATCCAGATCCACGCAATCAGGAACTTTTGCAACTTCCTGTCCAAGACTGACTGTCATACGAACAACAGAACCCTGCGGCAATTGTTTCCCGGACGACACATCCTGCGCTATAATCGTATGATTTGGAATGTCCGGATTGTAGACAGTATCCGTCTGGAATGCATATAAATACAATTCTGAAAGCATGACTTTTGCAGTTTCAAACTCCATTCCGACATAATCGCCGACGGTTTCAAGCTTTGTCTGGTCAAGATTTTCCCGTCCGCTTGAAATCATTAATTGAATCATACTGCCGATTTCTGCACGGGAATCTGGCGCAATGCTCTGAGAAATCACAGTATCCGGAGCAGTGCTGTCACTGGGCTGTGCCTGGTATGTAACGGAAAAGCCGGCTTTTTCCAGAATTTCATATGCCGCCTGCTGTGTCAGATTCCGGACATCCGGAACGCATTCTTTCCAACCGTCACTGCGTGTGAGGAATACAGGGTCACCGGGATGAAGAATGCTCCCGGCAGACGGACTCTGCACAAGAACTTGATTTTCCGGAATCACAGGATGATGAGAATCCTCATGAAACACAACCTGCAAACCAAGTGTTTCCAATTGGGCACAGGCTTCTTCTGATGGCAAATATAAAACTTCCGGAACAATAACTTGCTGAGTCGGGTCGACAAGCGTATATGCTACATTTGGGAACAGCTCCGGTCTGGATAAATTAAAATACAGACAAACCGGAATCATACAGCAAATTACACAAAAAACGGCAATCAGGACAATCCGGATTATATTCTTATCAGACATCATGAAAAATCTCCCCTGGCAGTTGCCAGATCTGCAATGATAGAAAGCGCCTGATGCCGTGAAAATGTCTCAGAAAGTGCAGATTTCTGCACCGGGAAATTCCCATAATGTTCCGTGTAAAGAATCTGCTGCGCCTGTTCGGATAATAAATAACCAATCCAGAGAACAGCTATTTTCTGAGAATTTTTATCCGCATCGGCATTGATGATACAATAATCCTGATATTGTATTTTAAACAGATTGTTTTCCGTGACGGGAATCATACAGACCGCCCCCGAAATCCGGGGCGTATGTTCGATGATGGCAAGCCGGGAACTGTCAGACAAAACGGGATTCTGTGAATTTTCTAAAAAAGCATTGAAATCCGCATCCAGATCCAACGGGAGCTGATTTTTTTCAATAATTTTTCCCTGATGTTCCAAATCACTGCTATAGACAACAGGGATATTCCAGGACAATGGGATCTGATCCGGAGATTCTGAAAATTCCAGAAAATCCGGGATATAATATGCTGGATCAAGACGCTGGAACAGTTCAGAAAGATCCGCTTTCGGGATTTCTGCTTCTTCCGGGGGATTGATCCACATAACAGGAAATTCCTCCGGATCGGAAGACACCGAAACAGCCGTCCAGGCAGTTTCATCATAAATGGAAAGTGCAATCCCGAAACCTGGATAAAGTTCTTCAAAATGATCGGTTAATCGTTCAAATGTGCTTTGGGCATCCTGTTCCGTCATGGAATCCGGGAGCGGCATCCAGACAGTAATCACCTGTTTCTTAACAGAATACAGACTGACTAGTACGATAGAAGTAATAAGACTAATCATCACAAACAGGAGACAGCAAAAAAATTCTGGTTTTAATTTTAAATTTAAATTTATCATATTAGGAAAGCTCCTGTTATTTTGCATAATTCGAATAATATTTCCGGACATAGACCTGATTCGTTCCTTGTTCCAGGATCATGTCATAGATGCCAGATGTTTTGGAATACACCGCCCCGAACGCTGTATCATAAATTGCCTGCAATTCTCCGGCATAATTTTTCAGAGTGATTTCTTCGGATTCCTGGTTCAGATCAATCAGCTCCAGCAGTGTATAATCTGTCTCTATGATCTGATTCTGTGCGTCGAGTGTTAAATATAATGTTACATAATAGACAGCATTCTCATCACAGAATGCAAAATAACTGTAAAACGGACTGGTATCATGACTCAATGGGAAATCCGTGACATGATCCGGAATCATGGAAAAATTCTTCATGAGTTCATTATAGATTCCGGCGGTATATGCTTCCGGCGCAAGCGTAGACGCATCCCAGGCATCAAAATCCATTTCAAAATTAAAATTCCCCGTGACAGAATTTTCCACAGAAATCTGCCGGCTTTTCTGCGAGCTGTATTGCAGAATCGTACTGAACAGATAAGTCGGATTAATCTGGTATGTTTTTGTCAGATCCATCATAGAATTGATAATCGGATTTTCATAATTTTTTTCATTGAGATATGCCGTGCAGAATTCATGGCAATTGACCTGATCGCTCTTGTAATCTAAAATAATTTCCGGTTGATACGCCTGCACATAATCTGCATTCTCAGAAAGAACCTGACTTTTTTGAATGATAAGATCTTCCGGAAAGTCGGCTGCTGTCATGTTGGTATGATCCGGAACAGTTTCATAAATATCAGAATTATGCAAATCCTGATCCGAAGTATTTCCAGGATTTCCCTGTCCGTGGAAGATCGTCCGGAATACATCCCCATACGCATAGCCGGACGTATTGACAAAATTGAAATTCGATGGCATGATCACTATCACAAAACAAATCACCATCAAAATCGCCTGACGCCAGGCATGTCTCGGCTCTGTTTGCTTGTTCAGTTTTTTAGATAATAAATATAAAACCAGATCTGAAAGCAAACAAATATTGACAAGCACACTGCAAGCTCGCAGGAATGCATAGATCACAAATAATTCCAGATTGATTAATTTAGAAATACTGATGACAAGCAGGGGAATCACAAGTCCGATCAGCATGGATGTCCATGGAAACTCTACATTGCGAAGCAGAAGCAGGGAAATCAGCAGGAAAAAAATACTGACTTCCAGAAAATAAATTTCCCCCCGAAACAGCAACAACAAAATATTTCCGGCAATCTGCACCAGACAGAACAGTGCCATATCCTGACAGACATATCTTGTAAAATTCTGCGTCTTGTGCATTTTTTTCTTGATTAATGCAATCGTGATCCCGGCGACAAGCATGAGCAGAAACATTGGAATTTCATAAGCGATCTGATCCAGATGGTAACGGATCACAGTTCTGACAAAATCAAGCATTACAGTCACGTCTCCTTTTGTTCTCTCAGGCAGTAATAGAGCGCACGTTTTACCTGTCTGTTGGTGTAAGGCGCAATCTCCAGCGGTTGATTTAATAAATAGACATTGGATTTGCCAAGTATTGTAGTTTGATGTAATCGCAGATTCCGGACATAAAATACATACTGATTCTGCTGTGTGATCTCATCGCCGAGGGTGTCATTGGCTTTACACAGCGCATACAGGAATGATTCCAGTTGTTCCGGCGGGAGCGATGTCCGGATCTGGCGGAACAAATCCGTGTGATTTTCCTTGCAGAAAATTTCATACATGCTGTTATTCATATTGGAAATGCTTTCGAGCAAATCTGAGAGAACAATATCCCAGTTGCTGTGGACAATGCTGTCCAGTCGGACGGCATCCCAATCCACGGGCGGAAAATTCATCATATCCTGATAATAGCCTTTATCCCGGAGAAACTGATATTCACTTGTTTCTGTCATACGAACAGTATTCCCAAAAGCCGTGAACGAATTTCCATCCATAATCAGCATTCTGTTAAGGGTTCTGTTTTTTTCGAGACGATCCTGTAATTCTTTGATATTCCGGCGCATTGCCTGTGAAAACTCCGGTTTCTGTTCTGAAAGCATTTCTTTGATTGAAAAGCTGGCATATTTATTTTCCAGTTCCAGATAATAATTATCATAAAGAAACCGGACAAAATCCTGATTCAGATTCACAGAAATGGCGTGCTCCGTGCCAAAGCAATCGGAAATGACAGATTCCGGGATTTCCGTAACAGAGGCAATCCTGATATGATACTGATCCCGGAAGAAGTCCGCAACCGCCTGATAGCCTGTCTGATTTTGATAAGACGTTTCTCCCTGGAACAATTCGCCGAGTGTATGAAGCTGAGGATCTTCAAGCTGAACAGGGATATTCAGATATAATTCCGTCAGATTATAATATTTTTTGCTCACAGAATCAGAACTAATATCCGGATTTGTCTCAGATTCCGAAACAGGTTCAGAATCAGAATTAGATTCTGTAAATGCCTGGTCTCTCTGTCCGGAAAGATTATCTTCGTAGAACAGCAGGACTGTGTTAAAAATTTCTGGATTGCAGAATTTTTCTTCTGCTGCATAGAAAAGATTGTCCGGTTTAGTAATCACAAGCAAGTGCACATCCGGCAGTTCTGCGTAATAATACGCCGGATCTTCCAGGACATCCAATGTAATCGATTCCCCCTGTGCCACAGAATTGATATTCTGTGTTAAATTTTCCTGAATTGCCTGTTTATTCTCATGATATTTCCGATTGCAGACATCACAGAGCATGACTGCAATCAGGATGACTGCAAGCGTTGTGCAGGCGATCATGATTTTATTGTGCCTTGCGGCAGTACTGGAAGAAAACCGAAGATAATTACTCAGATTCACGCCATTTGTCTCGTTCAGGATTTCACAGCGGACGCCTTGCAGAAGATTTCTCCTGACCTGAATCCGGACATTGCCGAATCTGTCATAGCAGATTCTGTCATGCGCCTGATCGCCGTGAGAAAGAATCACAGAGTCTGTCCGAAGAAAATCTGCAAATGCAATTTCTTTCTGATAACCAGAATCGGCATCCAGTTCAATGGCAACTGGCTTGAATCCGCCTGTCATCTGAATGTCAGAATTAAGTTTATCCGCCTGAATCGTGACATAGATCACAGGTCTTGCAAAAAGAATGCTGCACACAGAGGCAAGCATCAGGATCAGAAAAATAAATCCCAGAATATAAGACAGCGAGAACAGCCATCCAAGAACAACTGCAAGCAATATGAAAATAATGAACCAGTTTATCATACAAAAAGCCACCCCCAACCGTCATTATTTTTTTACTAAAAATTTTTAATCATTTCCATACTATACTTTTTCAGCCATTGAACATGATTTGTTCCATGATTCCGGAATTCTTCCTGACAGAGCAGTTTTCTGTTATCGGCATGACAGATTTCTAAAAAATCCCGGAGACACTGCTGTTCCGGATCAGAAAGTGCATAGCTAGTACATAACCGGTGCAAAAGCATCTCAGAAAAATCGCTGAAAGCCTGTTGTTTCCCGGAAAGTACAGGCGCAGAAATCGTCTTTGTGAATTTCTGCTCTAAATTCTGAAATAATTTCATGCCTATGATTTTATTTGGATTGTTTTGAGCATTTAAAAAATTATTTTTTTCAATGATCCAGATCAGATATTGCAGATCCTGTAAAGATAACTGATCTGCCTGAAACAATGGCTGTAACAGCAATTCGTAAAATTGATAATAAGAATCATATTTTTTCTGTTCCTGTTTCGTCAGGAAACTCCGGGAATACAACTCTAACAGACAGATTACGATCACAGGATCACCCAGAATCGTCTTGTTGAGAAATAGCAAAAGCGCTCCGGCTTCCCTGGACTGACAGGCATTAAAGACAGCTGTATGCGCCCGGATCAGATCAGGATACGTCTCACACAATTCCAGAAGATCCGGATCTTCCTGTTGGACAAGCGCATGCCGGGCATTCTGAAATGCCTGATATTGCTGTAAAAACGGAAGAAATGCTTTTTTTTCATTCTGAGACAAACGACTGTATTGCAAAGAGAAAAGAAACTTATCAAAGACAACAGGATGAATGCCAGGATAAAAATCTTCCAGCCGCCAGTCTGCAAAAAAATTTAATAATTCCGTCAGCGTAATAGACGGATAAAGAAAATAATCTGCAAAATACTGTATCCGGATATGATTACGGGATTTTTTGGCATACTGTTCAAATGCTGTCTGACGGAAATCATAGTCAGCAAAATTAGAACACGCTGCGGCAAGTTCCAGAAAATTCCGGAGTTCTTCAGATGTTGCATCTGTATTCTGATTCCGGCAGTAGCCGTTATAATTCTGTAACATCCGGATTGTTTCGGTTTCAATCCGGAGATAAAATGTTTTTAGCGCCTGTGAATCAATAGAATTGATATCAAGCGTATCGAAAAATTCCGGAATATTTCCATCCGTCAGAGAAGCAATTCGGGCGTAGATTTCCGGAATGCTTTCCAGAGAATTGACACAGGAAAAACAAAAAACTGTATAATACGCAAGATCTTCCGGCAAATATGCCGTTTCTGGATCTGCCAAAATCCGGTAACCATCCCGGAGACAAGTTTCCTGATCTTGCAAATACGCCTGCTGAAATTTATGGAGCAGTAATTTTGGATAAAGATCATGATCTTGATAGAGAGGGGCATTTTTTGGTTTCTGGAGAATTCTGAGAATTTTCTGATAATTTTGCAGACATTCTCGGAATGTCGGACAGAATTCTGCGTTGCAGAGCCGCTCAATCAGCCAGCCAATCAGCCGGACTAACCAGTGATGCAGTTTTTTCTGAGAAGAAACTTCCCAGCCAGATAGATTTGACTGTTTGCAGATTACCTGGACTTTTTCCCATAACCGGACTGTCTTTTCAAATTCCTGCATATAATCCGGATCAGAATTAGAATCAGAATCAAATTGAATCTGATAGGCAAAGAATTCATTCCAGAGAAAGCGCAGCATTGTTTGATATTCCAGTTGATTTTCTGTTTCATGCAGAATTTGCATCAGACAGGAATGCACCTGATCCGGACAGATTGCCGAGATAGGATTCCGGGGTGAAACCGGAAAAGCTCCAAGATTCCGGATAGTATCTGCATATTGATTAATAAAAATCACACGTTCCGCAAATTCCGATGGCAGAAACAAATAATATATCTGCAAAAACCAGGGCAGTAATTCCGGATTCGGAAGATTCTCAAATAACTGACTGCTGTCAATCTTGAGAAATACAGAAGATTTCTCACTGCAAGCCTGATATGTGAATTGCAAAAGCTGTTTCAGGATTTCCAGGAGCGCCGGACTGAGCATAAAATCCGGAGAATTTTTATTTTGCAGTTCTACTTCCCGGAAACGAGACTCCACATAGCCACGGGCATCGTTTTCCACAGAATAATTCCAGTGCACAAGCTTTAATGCGCTCGATTCTGTATCAAAATAATATGCTTTTGTATGATCAATTCCGGAATCGCCGGGAAGCCGAAGATGTTCCGGCTGTACTAATTTATTTTCCAGCATACTGAACGCAAATGCATCTACCTGACGGCGCTGCTGATTGACAATCTCAAAATAGGCATAATCCAGTCTGTATTTTGTATATAATAATTCTCTCATATCTCTCATACAATAGTTTCCTCATGAATATCATCATAAACAGCATAATGCCGGTCTGCATACCAGCGATACAGACGTTTGACAGAATTCGGCTGTCGGGAATTCTGCAATTTCCGGAGCAGCATATCATAATCATCTGCATAGACATCACTGCACGGGAATGCCTCCTGATAGAGATCCCGGAGACGTTTCCAGACAGGAGCTGCACCAGTGCTGTATTTTTCAGCGCAGAACTCTCCATCATGGACTGCGAATTCAGAAAACAGATACTTCCTGCACCGGCTCAGTTCACCCGACTGCTCCGGAGAAATATCCATCCGTTTCTGCATTTCCCTGTTGTCTACTTCAAACTCATAGGTCGTATGCTGTAACATATTATGGGATTCCCTGACGAATTCTGCCCGGTAGGCAGGCGGCAACATGTTCTGATTCTCAATCGTTTCCATGGTACTGTAGCCTGTCGCAGAGACAGCATAGACACAGAAGAAATAATTGCTGTAACGCTGATTCATTGCGTTTTTATACATGTTCTGACTGGTCAGCAGAATCAGATCCCGGAATTTTTTATAATTATCCCGGATCACGTCCAGTCCGTGCAGATAGTTCAGGACGGCGAGCGATTTGACATCCGGAATTTCCTGAATTCCGCCATTTTCTGTTTCTGTGCTGAAATTCCGGAGAATTTCCTCATGCAGTACAAAATAAGGCTTAGAAAAATCCAGTTGTTTCCGGCTGAACGTCTGAATGCTGTTCTGAATGCGTTCCGGAATGATTTCCAATGCCGGACGCTGCAGAAAATCCTGTCTCAAAGCTTGTTCCAGGATTGTCAGCAATTCCAGGGTATAGATCAGTGTG
The DNA here is from genome assembly GCA_947177205.1 of uncultured Ruminococcus sp. GTDB lineage: Bacteria > Bacillota > Clostridia > Oscillospirales > Ruminococcaceae > UBA3855. Next base: position 8,805 of record CAMWTO010000015.1, read on the forward strand.
TTTTTGAGATAGTCATTCCCATGATAATTCGCCTGCCATGTTTGCCAATTCTGATTTAAATCCTTGATTTTCTGATATAAAAATAACGGATATTCGTCTATTTTGGTCAGATATAACTGCATGTTGTAGATCCGGGCATCCACATTGCCGCCGGAATCCACCGGAACAAGTTCTGAAATTGTCCGGTAAAAACTGTCTTTCCCCAGGGAAAGCGGATCGTCCAGAAGCGTGTACACATAAGAGAAATTACGATAAGATGCCCAGTTCTCAACAGATTTGACGCCCGGCATATCACAGCAGTTGAACATATAGTGATATTTGCCGTTATAAGAGATCTCCAGACTGGAAAGTTTCCCAGGGATTGCGTCGTTCTGATTCGTACCGGATGGGAATACGCCTTCCCTGAGCGATCTTGCCTTTTCAACATAAGCAGAAATATTTCCGGTGGTATTCAGATAAATAATATTGAATTTATTTAATTTCTGATGTTTGGGATCTTCCCTGAGATTATCATCTTCGATCATATTATAGCCGGAACATAATAAAACCGTCTTACCGGCATTGGAATTGCCGAAAAAATAGATTGTAATCACGGCTGTGTAATTATAGAATTTTTCCGGAAGCGGATTCCAGCACTGACTGCAAAGCTGTGCAATCATGCTGTTATGAATATAATGCTGCCGGAAATTATCCGTTGTCAGCGTACCGGATTTGAGCAGATACAAGCCCCTGGGGGCAGTTTCCATGGATTCCAGATTTTCGTGCAATGCATGATTGAATTGCTGTAAAAATTCCCGTTCTTCCGCATATTCCCGGCAGGTGAATGCCTTGATGCCGTTTGTATAATATTTTCCCAAAGGAATCCGGACATGTTCTTTTGCCGCCTGCAACCGGAAATTCGGATTTCCGGAAAGGCTTTCCGGAAGAATAATATTATTTTTCATATTCTTGAACGTTGCAAATCTGACCATGGCAAGCATATTCTTTTCTTTTTTGGTCAGATCTTCCCTTTTTTCCAGATTTGTGAGATAATTTAAAATTTCGTCACTGGTTTCTAAAATTTCCTGATTCAGATTCCGGTAAAGCACAATACCGGGAATGCCCAGATCATGAATCCGGTTGTGACACACGGGACATGTAATCATGCTGAAATTATAATAACAGAAAATTTTTGGCGAATATTTCCGGGTTTCTTTTTGATGATAAAATACTAATTCTGAGTTATCATACAGGAACATTGGCTCTAATCTGGTCGTATCCTGAAAATCCGTCCGGCACTTCGGCGCACTGCTTGAACAGTTTTTTTTCTGATCTGGAAAGAACAGATTTCCGATTCTGGTTTTGAGAATCTGCCCGAATGAAACAGCATCTTCCGGAATACCCATGCTGAATTCCTGAATTTTATTGTGATTCAGTGCCAGTCTGATTTCCATAGTAAACTCGGACAGTTCAGATTCTCCGGAATGTCTCATTTTAGGATCCAGCTGTGTTTCATAAAAAATTCTGACCCGATAGAGCAACGCATCCTGCGACTGTTCTGGGGGGAGTAGTCGGAATAGCAATTTCTGGACAACATCATCCATTAAAAAGCCGTGTGTCTGGTCTTCAAATTCAAAATGCAGATAGAAAAACCGGAATTCGTTCGGGATTTCATAGCCCAGAATGTTCTCCGGAAGCGTGATCCGGAATGTGTTGTGATAACAACTGTTCATGAAATCCTGGACGCCGTTAGCAGGTTGTTCAAAGCTGTTCAGACGGAAATATTGTTCCACTTTCACAGGAATTTCAGAATCTTCAAAATTTTCAGAATTTTTAAATTTTCCGGAATTTTTTTGATCCTGGTCATTTTCTGTAAGGAGAATCACAGATTGTTCTTCGTCATATCCGGGATGGATTTCAAACTGAGATCTTGATCCGGATTTGGATTTGGAATCAGCTCTGGAGGATAATTGCATCATTTCCCGATGAACTATGCTGTCAAATGTGAAAAATACTGCGGTCAGCAGGAAAATTCCTGCCATATGCAGAAGATCTCCGGTAAATACGACAGAATGCCCCTGAATTTCAAACATCTGGAAATAAGCAAGCATAACCAGAAGCATGAGAACATACAGAACCCAGTACAAAAACGGGATCACGGGATTTTTTTTGACATATCCTGCAATCGTGCCAAGCAGACCAAGCTGCTTTTTTTTAGATTTTTTCGCCATTGCATCATCTCCAGTCAGATTGATTAAAATAAAATTTATTATAATAATTATGAATTTTTTTGCAGATAGCCGTGCTGGTGCAGACTGTCCACAATCCGCAGAAATTCATTTTTAAGAGAATAACTCTCATTGTCAAAATAAGACCGCAGAACAATTGCATAACAGTCCGTTCCGTCGCTCACAGCTCCTACATACCAAATAATCTGATATTTTGCATCATCTTCTTTTTGCGTGGGATAATCCGCACACTGCGCAAACAATCCGTAAGTGCTTTGCGTTCCCTCGCCCTTATCCACGCTGGATGTGCCCGTCTTGGAATAAAATGTAAAATCATTCTGTGTGAACGAAAGATCTTCCGGGGTGTAGCCTGTATGATGATCATAAACAGCACTGAGTGCATTCTTCATAAAAGAAACGGTATCGGAAGTTCTGTCAAACGGTTCGCCAATCATTTCGGATTTCCCGGATTCTTCCAACAGAACATTCGGCATGTGCATCTCTCCTGTTAAACACTTGCTCATACACATTGCCATGAATACTGGGGAAATTCTGTTATACCCCTGCCCATAGGCTGTGTCGCCGATCTTTTGCGCAAGACTGATCTTGCTGTCTGTATATGCCTGCTCAATTTCCTGTTTTTCATTGAGCGTATACCAGAGATTGACATCATAAGATAATAAATTTTCCGCATTCTCCGGTTTTTCGCCGATCTGGATCGAGTTCAGACAAGACAGGATTCTGCCTGCCGGAACATGGAAATAGGAATCAATTTCCTGATTCAGATAAAATTTCTGTTCATAATAATTCTGAAGCAATGCGCCGGAATGCTGGATACTTGCCGTATCCAGATCTAAAATATTCTGATAATTGCAGATATAGCTATCCCTTGCGCCGAGAATCCTGTCAAGCAGAATCGCCGCCATTGAAAAATATTGGTTGGAACTTTCCGAAAGCGCATGCACCAGGTCTGTGTGGTTTCTTCTGGAAGTCTCCACTGTCGGGAGCGGTGCGGATTTTTCCGAAGCCTGATACTGATTGGAAACCGCAATCGTCCGGACGCCGTTATCCTGTTCTGAAAATAAAGAACTGTCTGCTTCATCTGCAAGCATTGCCGTCAGAAGAATTTTGAAACAACTGCCCGGCGCACTTGTCGTCAGTGCAGAATTCTGAAATGAAAAATTCGGATCAAATTCATGATTCACACAATCCTGATAAATAAAATTATTATTGCCATAACATAATTTAAGATATTTCGTTTGTGTTCCCTGTGCGTCCGGAATTGTAATCCGGATAAACGGAATATACTGCAAACCGGAGCCGAGAGATTCCGGTTCAAAATGAAATGTGAAATATTCCCCCGGACTGCTGAATTCATAGAATGCCTGTTCATCCTGATAGATTGCCGCAAAATTGATTTCCACACAGTCCTGCAAACTGAAATTACTGTGATAAAGCATGTTCCAGTAATCCAATTGTTTCTGTGCTTCAGATTCTGAAAATAACAGACGGCTTTCCGTAAGGTCCGTTCTTAATGCACGGACCGCCCTGCCCTCCTGCCATTTCTGAATGTTTTTCTCACTGACATTGTCTTCTTCGTAGGCATTCCGGAATAATTTGTAATAATCCTGCACGCAGTCGTGCGCATTGTCCACATTGTTGAAAAATTGTCCGTTATCCACATAACTTGTATAAGGAATACTGCCCTCCCGGAATGTATTATATACATAAGACGGTCTGGAAACCATGGCAAGCAGATCTCCCGTATTGCAATCCATCACAACGGCACTGCTGTAATTTCTCCCGGACAGGATTTCATAAATTTCAGATTGCAGATTCCCATCAATCGTCAGAGAAATATCTGTATTTTCTTCAGGATTCTCCGAATCCAATGGAATATCTTGTAGAATATTGCTGAAAGAACTGTCCAGACCACCGCACAGCACAGGAAGAATGTTCGACCAGCATGCAGAATCTTCACTCAGAAGAAGCCGTTTATAGTCTGCCTGTTCCTGCAAAAAACGATCCTGTTCAGAAAGCAATTCCATTTCACCGTCTTCATTCAGGATAATATTGCCAAGCAATAATTCATTGTTACGGTCGTAAATATTGCCTTTCAGCGCTCTTGCCTCCTCGTAAGAATTAGAAATCTGCCCCAGTGTTCTGGCATTCAGACTGGAATCCGGTTTCAGCAGGTGTGTGAAACTCAAATAGATCGCAGATACAAAAAATAACAATAACAGCACGACAATCATGATTTTTTTCGCAGTAGAGATTTTATCCTGCATGACTTTTCACGGATTCCTTTCAAGTAATCTTTAATTATTTTAAATTATTTCAAATCAGAATAAATCTGATTCGGATTTCCAACGGAGATAAAAATCACCGCCGTGCAGATGCTGTTCAGGAACATTTCAAAATTTCCCGATGCAACCAATGGAAGTGATAACCCGGAAAACAGTGAAACACCGAACACGCCCCAGACAATGACAATTGTCTGAATCATGAAAGAAACTGCATAGACTGTCCCCAACTGGTGCAGAACATACCGGAAATAACCGGATGCCGTATTCTCCCTTAATGTAATATTCATGTTTGTCATCAGTAACAATACTAACATGAAAAAATACGGAATAAAAATCAATAATAAGACATTACCCACGCCCATCCGGCTGAGTGTATATAATACATAGTCACTGCCTGCCGTCATCGGTTCTGCATATTTGAAAATTCTCTGCAATTCTTTGGCATCTACTTCATAGATCACTGTCTGCTGATCGTGGTATGTCACGCCATAGGGAATTTTTGTATCTTCATAATACCAGAGATATTCTGTCTCATCGTCCTGAACGGGCTTGCCGTTTTGATTCAGAATAAAAAACGTATCCTTCAATGTGCCGTCAGGATTGTAATACACATCCCGGACTTCCTGAGAACTATCCAGCACATCCTGTTTCGTCACAAAATATTTTCTCTGCAAAGAAGAAATATAAGTCTGATTCTGGCTTGTTTCCTGAATATCAAATCCCATATTCTGCTTTAAGCCCTTTTGGACGGCTGATAGTTCCGCCGTCCGGGAGCTGTAGCACAGACGGTCTATCACCTGCATTAATTTCAGATAATATCCTGTATAGAATTTTGTCGGATAATAGCTCTCTAACTGCGCAAGCGTACTGTCCGGCTCGACCAGATCAAAATATTCCTTGATTTCTTTTCCGGAATGCTGCACCGCAGACTGCTGATTCAGTAATTGTTTGACGGAATCGGGGATTTCTGTATTTTCTGAATTCTCTGGATTTCTGAAATTTTCCGGATTTTCAGAATTCTGCATGGAAATTGCCATCCGGACATCCGTTGCCCGTTTCTGCGTGATATTCTCTGTAATCTCAAATTCATTGCTGAAATTTCCGGCTGTCATATAGTAATTTTTCAGCACTGTCCTGCCAGAATACGCATTCAGAAAGAAATTATAATAAATCACCAGAACGCCCACAATGGGAATAATAATGCAGATAGAACATAAATTTTTTGGAGCTTTAGCATATTCCTGATTTTCTTGATTTTTTCGGTTGTTCTGACCAGGATGCAGAAAATGAATGTTTAATTTTCGGAATTTCTTTTCTATCCAATTCAGAACATTAATTTTTAAGTGTAAACCAACCTGAAATGGAAGCAATGCCAGGAATTCCCTGCAATACAGGAAAATTAACAGAATCAGCGCCGCAATTCCCAGAAAAATACAAAGCCAGTGATTGAAAAAAATCCCTCCTAGTTCACCGCCTAAACTCAATTCGCCACTGCTTCCAGCATGTAAACTGATCTGAAAAAATGCATTCTCAATCAGGATCATGCCGCCGCCTAGCAGAATTCCTGCAAGCAGAGACAACGGAATTTTATATTTCAATAATTTCACATCATCCGAGAAATCCACTAATAATAAATACATGATGGCTGTCATTCCCAGAATGCATACAATCGTTCCGAATTCGCCGAACAGCATTAACACCAGACACCCCGTTAAAATCAGTGTCAGCGCATTGGACTGGTATAAATTTCCGGAATGCTGCACATACTTTTCCGGAGCATTCTTTTCCATTTTTACCAGTAATAAATTTACAATTACAAACACTGGCGTCAGGAATTTCAAAATTGCGGAATACTGCATTCCGAACAGAGAATTTTTATTATCACTTGGCAGAATCACAAACCGGATGACTGCCCAGATCATACTGACTGCGATAAAAATTCCTGCGTAAACTGTGACAATTCTGTGCAGATCTGTTTTATTATTTTTGGCACTTGTTTTTTTAGAATGCTCCGGAAATGTCCATCCTCTCCGGGTCAGTGCTACGGAAATTCCCAGGCAAATCCCCAGAATCAGAATTATCCCAAATTTCACACTTGTACGAATCCTCCCATTCCATAACAAAAACATAGAACCGTCCAACATTACCGGGAACAGAAATTTCCCAGGTTTCTTCTTCCAGTCCGGATAATGGATCAAAATCCAGAAAGTAATTAAAATCACACTTAGGCTTAATAAAAGACTGTTCCTGGATGTGACAAAACACGACGCCGGTTTGATGAAATCTGCATCAGATAATGCAAACTCCCTCCAGTTAGATTCTCTCGCATATTCCAGAACTCCCAGAAACTGCGCTGTGCTGTGCAGATTTAGGAAAATTTTGCTGTTGATGTGCAGTAACCAGAAATATACCACATCTATTTGCTTGTTGATGCGCTCCGGATAACGAAACATATAGCCATAATAAATTGCAGTCATGCCAATATCTTCCAGCATACACCAGAATGTACAATTCCGGAAATAATCACTTGCACGGAATGTCACCACGGGTGCATCCTCGGACAACAACCGGATTCCAGTGAATTCCATTCCATCCAGGAACAGCACACCGAACGTGAGGAACAGCACAAAGTCCACGGCAAGGAAAATGCCGAGCATTGCGAACAGATTTCTATGAAGATGTTTCCTGGTTTTTTTATGTTTGATATTCTGCATAGCATTCTCCTGATTTGAAATTTATAGAATATATGATTTATTATAACACAGAAAAGCGCAAAAAGCAAGTTTTTCACGTAATTTTCATGAAATTTAAATATTTTTAAATAAATTTAAATATTTTTCAGGAAAACAATACAAAAAAAGCAGAATTCCGGGGAATTCTGCTGTATTTTTTTATAATTATTAATTATAATGGCAACATGTATTTTGAACTGCGGATATTCGAGCGCCTGTGCTCCTGCTTGCTTTTGCGGCGGCTGTCAATTTCCCAGTAGATGAACAGAAGCACCACAAGAGGAGCGGCGATAATCGGGACAACTAGCATTTGGTCAACCTGGATGGCATCCGCCGAAATTCTGACAGCTTTCTCGTATATGGTTTCAATCCGGTGAGAACGCAGTAATAATCTGTGCGTATTCACGCCGTAGGGTGTGCAGGTCATCAGTGTGACGTAATCACCGCCGGGGATAATGGCGAGTTTGTCCATTTCTTCCGGTTTTACAATCAGGATTTCTTCCACTTCATAGGTGAGAACCTCGTCCAGGATGGTAACCATGAAGGAATCGCCGACACGGAGCTTGTCAAGATCCGTGAAAAGCCGGGCGGACGGCAAGCCACGGTGTGCAGAGAGAACGGCGTGCGTGTTTTCGCCGCCGACCGGAAAGGACGACCCCTGCAAATGACCGACAGCAATATTGAGTACTTCCTGTGACGTGCCGTGATAAATGGGCAGTTCCACGTTGATCTGGGGAATGGTGATGTAGCCCATGATGCCCGTACCGGAAACGTCGATAATCTGGTCATAATCTGGTATTTCTTTAAAATTGGTGAGTGGTGCATATGTTTCGGCAAGCTGTTTGTTATAGGCATGTGCCGCCGCAAGCATTTTTTGATAGGTTTCATCATCAATTCTTGCAACAGCCTCCGTATAATTTGCAATCACACGCCCTTGTGTATGGGTATTCCACCAGTTACTGAATGAGGGATAGAGCATTACCCCAAGACCGATCAAGAAAATAACAATCCATATTATTGTAGAAATACTGGCTTTTTTCCTCATAACCGCCTCCACGACGTTTGCCGACGATGCAGGGCGCACCGTCGGCATTCATCATACTATTACGATTTTAATGAATAGACAACATACAAGTCAGAGATCTGACGCTGAAATCTATTCTAATTACTTCTCGCTGTCGCCGATTCTCTTCTTGGTGATGAGAGTCACGCCTGCGCCAGCCACGAGCACGCCGCCGACAACATAGAACAGCGTTGTGCCGATACCACCGGTAGACGGCAGAGCACTTGTTTTTGTATTGGAGATGCTACTTGTACCGATACCGTTAGTAGTACCTGCTACTCCAACATTCAAAATTTCATAACCATCTGCGTCTTTGCCAGTATAGTTGCCCTCTGCATCTTGAACACCCTGCTCAGTGGACTCTAGCAATGCTGAATCAGCCTGGAAATCGTCCCAACTCTGATCATTCTTTGTATTTGCCTTCAAATTTACCTTAAATTCTGCAGCAGTACCCTCGGGTTTGATATACCCCTCCGGAGCCTTTGTCTCGACCAAAGTATACTGACCATCATCCAAACCACGAATGTTGAATTTACCATCAGTATCTGATGTCATTTCAGTACCTGTACTATCCCAACCTGTCACAATCCATGCAGCTTTTTGACCATCAGGAATAGTAGTTGTTGCATTCCAAGTATCAACAGTACTATCAGCATTAGCTTTGCCATAATAGCCCATTTCAAGCGTTGCAAACTCACCAGCCGCATTCTTGAGTTTGAACTGTGCACCTGCCAGTTTTCTATCTGGATCCAGACTGTCAACCTTGGTTTCGTCAAGTTCGTAAGTAAAGACAATTACCTTGTCTTTCTTGGTTTTGCCCTTCTCATCTTCTTCTTCCTTATCACCTTCGCCTTTGTAGTTCGGGTTGCTGGAATAAACGAGCTCAACCTCGTTTAACTGACCGGGGCGACCGATTACAGCACTATCATTCAGGATTGCAGTGTATTCTACTACAATAACAGTATCCTCATCAATACCATTAATTTTCTTCAAATCATTGCAAGTGAATGTATATTTTGCACCTACTACTTCACTATCAAAACCTTCATCGGTCTCACTCTTACCATTCTTATCGACAGGAGTAGCCGCACTCTTTACGAAATAATTTGTGAGATCAGTAGTATCTCCATTAGCAGCATAAGCCGTCACTGTTACATCCGTAGGAGCATTAAACTCCTTGCCGAGTATATCGGAGAACTCATAATAGTATGTGGTGTAATCACCATAAGTAGACGGCAGTGTACCGATCAGCTTAAACGAAACAGCCTCACCCACACAGTAGTCAGCCACATCATTCAGTCCTGTAACAGTTGTCGGATTATAACCCTTCTTCTGTGCATATGGCGCAGTAGGAGTTTTATCATCCTCAACGACTTTCTTTTCAACAGTCGGAGCAGAAGTTTTCGTTTTTGGTGTTGCATCACCAACAACCTGCAAGATGAAACGTGTCTGTGCGCCAGTGTTATCATCACCCATATCAGTAGGATTTTGTGAATCCTTAATGAAATAATAACCAAAAGCAACATTTTCTTCTTTTTCGCCAGTCGTCAAAGAGAATCCATTTCCTTTCAAACTTGCGTTTACACAATCTGCAAAGGCTCTTGTTGCAGGAGTGTTGTCATCAAAAATCTTATCTCCTCCAGTTTTATTTCCTTCTCCATCTTCTGTAACAGGTGTCTTTGCACTATTCAGAACGTCTACAATCGCATTTGCAATCTGATCATCTGTCTTACCTGTAGCCGTAATTGACTTAAAATAGTTCCCAATTGTTCCATTGTTCTGCAACTTACCCAGCAATGTGTCAACATTTACGCCATCACCTGCTTTGATATTAGAAAATGTGTTCTTCTCTGCATCATAGTCACCTGTGAAAACCTGATAAGCAACAAAGCTGTGTGTTGCTGTAGTATCATCAGTGCCATTGGTGATAGTAATGCTGCCTGTCTCACCGGCAGCGAAAGAGCTCATGGACATCGGAAGTGCCAGAGCTGCCGTCATCATGGCGGCTGCTGCAATCGCAGCAAATCTTCTTGCCTTTCTCATAAGTAATTTCTCCTTTTTTATCAGAATATTGACTGACTTTGCCGGCGCAGTCTGCCGAGCTTTGGCTCTGCCGGACTCTCCGGCAAGAACCTTATGCTATCTTGCTTACAGTATAGCACAAAAAGAAAGATTTGTCAATAGTTTTTTTGAAAATTTATTGTTTCTTACACAGGTTAAACGATTTTTTAGTAGTTTTGCACAAAAGCCGGGATCAACGATCAAACCAGCCCCAGACGATTGAACGGAAACAGCCGCAGAATTACCTTGCCTATCACAAATTCATCCGAGACACTTCCGACACTGGAAGAACGGCTGTCCACCGACACTGCCCGGTTGTCACCCATCACGAAAATGCAGTTGTCGGGAACCTGATACGGCAGGCTGATGTCACAGATGCCGTAAGCTTTCTCCATAAGATACGGCTCGTCAATGGGCTCATTATTCACGTACACAGTGCCGTCCTCCGTCACATCAATCCAGTCCCCGGCAGTGCCAATCACACGCTTAAGCAGAATCTTGTTATTTAAGTAAAATGCCACAATGTCCCCGGTCTCAAAATTAGAACGCTTACTGCAAATGATAAGCTCATCATTCTGCATGGTTGGCATCATGCTTGTTCCGGTAACACGGAGCACCGGCAGAGCCAGCAGAGAAATCAGAACGGCAACTGCCGCCACGACAATCAGCGACGAAATTGTACTTGTAAACATGCGGAAATACTCTTTTTCGTATTTCACCCGTTTTAATTCAGCAGCGATCTGCTCAGAACTAGGAAGATCTCTCTTATTCTGCTCCATCCTGAACCACCTCCACGGAATCAGAATCAGAGACGGATTTTAATTCAGAATCCGGCTCACCGGAAACGGCACGTTTTACGATCTGCGCAATCTGTTGCAAACTTTCTTCTGAAAGGATGGTTTTTGCATGCATAGCAGATTTTGTCAGATCATCAACATTCTGTTTCAACGCATCATTTTCTGCACGGAGATCCTCATTTTCTTTCTGGAGATAATAAAGCATTTCGAGCAGCTCCACACGTTTTAATTTTCGGAATTCCTTATCAGTCATAATAGATAAAACACCCCTGTATAAAATTTTTTTCATAAAACTCTTAAAACTCTTAAAAAACAGAAAAAGATCAGTTCAGAAAACTGATCTTTCCCCTGTGCCAAGATAACTTGGTATGGCGGACAGAGAGGGATTCGAACCCTCGAAGCGCTACTAACGCTTACACGATTTCCAGTCGTGCGCCTTAGACCAGCTCAGCCATCTGTCCAACAAATTAAAATTTAAAAATCTGAATGCGAGTGACGGGACTTGAACCCACACGTCGTTTCCAACACTAGCACCTCAAGCTAGCCTGTCTGCCAGTTCCAGCACACTCGCATAAGGATTTTTAACTGCAACCCGGATTTTTCCGGACTGCTTTATTATTATAGCATATTCAAAAGCATTTGTCAAGCATTTTTCAGAATAAAAAACGCCGAAAAATTTTGTTGAAATTTGTATAATTTCACCAGGTGATCCGGCTTTGTGTACTAGGTCTGCTTCCGGATCTTGATCCATCCATAGAGACATCCAATCCCGAAGTCCGTTCCATCGGCTGAACAATCACGGATGCTGGACTGTGGGCATCCCACTCAAACATATAAGATTCCCCGGAACTCTGTCCGATCAGATTTCGCCAGGACAGATCTGTTTTCAGATCCGGATCAGCGCCGATCCAACAGACAACCGCATCCGGATCAGCCTCCAGTGTCGAATTGCTGTTCATATTGCTGATGACAATGGGATTACCATCCACCAGAACTGCTACATATGCTTCCGGTCCTTTTCCGGTGAGTGTGGATGTAGCAAGCCCTTTCTGAGAGATAACACCCTGCGCCAGAAATCTGACATTATAATCACAATCCTTTGTGAATGCAAGAATATTCTCACTCTCGACGGACAATCTCTCTCCTATTCCAAGCTGACAAACAACCACATGTTGTTGATTATTGGCATAATAAGTAACACTATCCCCGGAGAATTCGACTTTCATCAAGGGGAGATTCTCCCCTGTGACACGTCTGGCAAGCTGTCCAAAAATCGCCTGTGCCGCATTATTCTGAGGACCTAAAAGAACTTTATTGAATTTAAAATTTTTACCGCCGTTGCATTCACCGGCAATAAAAGCACCGGCTTTAACAAAAATATAATCATGATTACCCCGGCAAGTGACTTTCAGACTGACTTCATTTAGTGTTTCAAATTGGATCATTATTTCATACACTCCATTTCTGATGTTATTCAAGATTCACGCCGTACATACCGCAGAAAGCAGGGAGATCTCTGCCGACACCAGAACCGACAGCATTAAATTTCCAGGTATCTTTGTATCGATACAATTCCCCGATCACCATTGCCATGACCTGCGGCGAACAGTCTGTAAGGTCAAACCGGGCAATTTCCTGTTGATTCCGGTTTAAAATTCTGCCGTAAACGTTCCGGGTCATGCTGAAATTCAAGCGTTTCTGCATTGCTTCGTAAATTGTCACGGCAAATACAATTTTCCGGACTTCCGGACGAATCCGGGCAATTTCCACATCAATGAATGCCTTATCCATGCCGTTCTGATTGATCTGATAACGGACACTCCTGTCGGGATCCTGTGGTTGTCCGTAGAAGATAAACCAGTCATCATTCAGGACTTTTTCATTCTGTCCGAGCATGAAAGAAGAAGCATCCAGTTCACAGGCGGGATTGAGGACATCCCAACCGAGAGCAATCCGGATGAACGGTTCAGAAACCGGAATTTTCTGTCCTTTCCGGAGGTACATACCAGAACCGGAAACACATGCGGAATTCCGGAGATTCTGCGAATACTGAGAATTTTGTGAATATTGAGGATTTTGTGAGTATTGAGGATTCTGCGAATATTGAGAATTCTGCGAATACCGGACATTCTGCTGTGATGAGAGATTTCCCGGCGCAAAATCCTGATTTGTCGCATGTTTCAGATCAATGGCGGATTTCGTTCGTCCTGACTGCTGTGTCAGTGTTTGACTATTCAATGCACCAGTTGTCTTCATAGGAATATCAAAATTCATCAAATTGCGGCAGGATACCCCGATCAATCAAAGCGGAGAAAAATGCCGCTTCCTCCTTTCGTTTTGTCATTTTTTTCAGTTAAAAAATTTTTATATCAGCTATTTCTTGATTGGATTCAATCCCACCAAAAATACCATACAGGATTATGCATTAAATCTTTTGCTAAATTAGCAACAGTGCCGCAACCTTGGTCTACAATATCAGAATCAAATATATATTGCAATTTTGCTATTTTTAAGGCTTCTTCGATTGTTTCAGGGGGATAACTTAAGAATAATTCCCATGTTTCATATGTCACGCAAGCTGGAACAGCTCCATAAGTTTCAAACCAATATTTAAAAATAACAGCTTGTTCTTCCGGTGCAGGACAATCATTAAATCCGCCCATCGGAATCCATAACGGCAATTCCCATGGATTTTTTGTAGGTATTTTCGCAATCATTACTTCCGGCAATACTTTATCTGTAAGCACATCAAGAAATCCAATTATTTTTGCAGGTTTTTCTATGATTTCAAAAGTTTCTATATCCGAAGGACGAATATTGAAAATTTCTTGTGCATCACCAAAATTTTCAGCCATTTTATAAAATAAATCCTGAATATTTATTTGATTCATATTAGCGAATAACTCTTCTCTTGTATTCGCCTCCTGAAAATCTTCTAATAATATTTCACTAGGTACAATAATTAATGGTGTAAAGCCTTTTCCACTCCCCTCTGAAATCAGTTCCCTATAACGTTTCATAATAGTGACAGGATTTTTTTCGTGATAAAAACTCTCATATTCGCAGTTTAAAAATTCTGCTATTTTTTCAATCAATGACATAATATTTCATCCCTAACTTTGAATTAATAAATCTAAATCTTACCAGCATAATAAATCAAAATTTATCTGAATTTTTCCAAATGATAGAGTTTTTCGTCATCTAATTCAGCTATTCCATTTTTATAATCATAGCCCATTTTCTTGTAAAATTCTATAGCTGTAATTGATGAGGGTATTTCAATTCGCTTTGCTCTTAAAAAATAGTCATCTTGTTCAAGCGTTTCAATTATTTTCCGTCCTATCCCTTTCCCCTGATATTCAGGAAGAACAAATATTGTGAATAGGCTACTTTCATCTTCCTTACCCCAGTATGAACCAATCGCACCACAGCCTATGATCCTGTTATCTTCGCAGACCACATATAAATTTGTCCACTTTGAACGTTCAATTAGTTTTTCAGCATTTAAAAAGCGAATATCATTTTCGATATAATCAACTGAATAATCTTTTATATTTGTTGTTCGCAAAGTTTTAGCAATCACACCAGCCAACTCTACAGAATCTTCATTTTTGAATCGTCTAATAATCATCTTAAGACCTCCTGATATATAAATTAATGTTTTTATTATATCATATTTTTTATAGATGTCAAGTCTTTTCTATATTTTTGCGTATTTCTTGTGCATTCATTTTAAGATATTCATAATTTGACTGTTCTGCTAAATCTAAATAATCGTTTAACTTCGGCGAATGAATTTGATACAGAACATGTAAAACCATAATTTTCTGATATTCATCTTCATATGTACCAGCTTCAAATTTTTTTCTTTCCCAAAATGTAATTGCATATTGTTCTGCTTGTTCGGGATAAATATAAGCTAATGATTTTAATGCTAATCTTTGTGTATATTCATCTTCTACCAGCAAAAAATCAGAAATTAATTTTTGTAAATTATCAATACCCTTTTAATTTTTTAAATGCTCTGCAAACTGCCATTTTGCAGTTGTATAATGTGTTTTTAACC
>CAMWTO010000016.1 GCA_947177205.1 uncultured Ruminococcus sp.
CAAAAAAATGCTATAATAAATTGAATATTATGAGAATTGCATAAATTTCAGACGTTTTTGAAATTATTTTTATTCAATCTGAAATTATAAAATTTTTTTATTTCTATGAAAGGATAAGCCGTTCAGAATCTCTGGCGGCAGAGTGTCAATATGCAAATTATTACAGTAGATGAAAGCCGTTGTGTCGGCTGTAACGCCTGTGTGCGTGTCTGTCCTGTTCATGCCAATGTAACCCGTCTGAAAGAAGGAACAACAGATGAATTTATTACCGGTATTGACAGTGAGGCATGTATTAACTGCGGTGAATGTGTAAAAGTCTGTATGCATAAGGCAAGAGGTTACAAAGATAATCTCCAGGAATTTACAGAGACATTCGAGAGCGGCAAGCCGATGATTCTGATTGTTGCGCCGGCAATCCGCACCAGTTTCCCGGACGGTGCATGGAAAGTTCTGCTTTCCTGGCTCAGACAGAATGGAAATTGCACAATTTATGATGTCGGCTATGGTGCGGACATTTGTACATTCATGTATCATAAATATATGACAGAGAATGGCGGAAAAAAACTTGTCACACAGCCTTGTCCTGCCATTGTCAATTACATGCAGAAATATCAGCCGGAAAAATTGCAGTATCTGTCGCCTGTGCTCAGTCCTGCCGGATGTCTGGCGGTATGGCTGCGCAAATACAAAAACGAGACAAAACCCATGTTCATGCTGTCCCCTTGTATTGCCAAGACAAGCGAAGCACAGAGAGAACATGCATTTGATTATAACGTGACATTCCGGCATCTGGAAAAATATGTCAATAAAAAAGGCATCCAGTGGGAAGACCGTGTCAAATTTGAATTCGATGCTGTCGAAGGCAGTATCGGAAGACTTTATCCGATGCCCGGCGGTCTGAAAGAAAATCTTGCCATGCTCAACCAGGGACTTGTTGTCCGAAATGCCGAAGGTCCTCATTCCGTATATGACCGTCTGGATCGTTATTTTCAGACGGATGACCAGCAGAAGCCAGATGTGCTTGACGTCCTCAACTGTGAATATGGCTGCAATCATGGGACGGCGCTCCCGGATGAAGCAGCAACGCTTATGGAAATTGAAAGCACAATGGACGACATTGCGACACGCAGCATCCGTGAGACGCAGGGCGGATTTCTGGGAATCGGCAAATTCAAGAGATTCAAGGAATTTGACAAGACACTGAGATTATCTGATTTCATGACGAAATATCACAACGAGCGTGTACACACCAAAAATCCGACCATGGAGGATTATACCCGGATTTTCGATACCATGCACAAATTTGATATTGCTTCCCAGAATGTCAACTGTGGTGCCTGCGGTTACAAAACCTGTCGTGACATGGCATGTGCCATCTTCCGTGGCATGAATGTCCGTGAAAACTGTATTTATTATCTCAAGCACAGCCTGAAAAGCAATTACAGGAAACTCAAGGCAGTTTATGACGCCTGCGTGGAAGAAATGCTGAAAATTAATCAGGTCAGCATTCAGATTTCTGCAAGTCAGCAGGATATTTTGTTCGGTGCAAATGACATCAGCCAGAAATCCGGGGAGCTTTGCGATAATATCTCCAGACTGCAAAAATTCTGTCAATCCTGTCTGCAATATTATCAGAACAAGCAGGCGGATTCTCTGACACAGGAAGACTTTGCGAAAATGAAGCAGTTCATTACATCCATTGGCACAATGACACAGAGTTACTATGATGTAGCAAAAGACTTCACAGACCGTTCCGGCGGCATTCATGAACAGATTCAGACAATGTCTGTGTCACTTTCCGAGCTTTCAGAATTATCTGACAAGTTGCAGCATGTAATGCAGCAAAATGCGTAAGCATGAAATTTGTAATAATCTAGTATAAATAATCTAGTATGGGTGATATACATGAAAATTGTAGAAAATGGCAAGGGCTGTTCCATGTGCAGGCGCATTCCGGTGCTGTCGGAAGAAGATGTGCAGAAACTGCAAAACGGCGAATTTCTGCACAAATTAATAGAAAAGAACGCCCAGGACATGAAAAATCCGGTCGTCAATCATTCTGCAACGGACACCATGAATAGTGTGTTAGATAATCTGGAAGCCTTGTTCGGCTTTGGAGCTGTTCCGGCAGGTGATACCGTCCAGGAACAAAACGAAGTAACGGAAGAAGATCTCAGCATTGACCAGATTATGTACTGTTATCAGGAAAAATTCTATCTTCGTGGCAAAAGGCAAGATTATACAGTGCAGTTCTGTCCGTTCTGTGGCAATCATCTTTAAGAATTTCAGAGAGAGTCCTGTGATACAGATTTTTACATCACAGGACTTTTCAAGTAATATAAAATAGTCGGGGGAGTGGTGGAATTGGCGTTTGTTTATCAACTGACAACAGAGGAAATCCGGGAAAAAATGTTTGCATTTCTCAAACCTATTTATCAAAAATCTTATGATTTGCATATGCCAAGTGTTTATGATGTTTATAGTATAAACTGGACTTTCGGGGTCTATGATCCGGAAAGCGGCATTTTTCTGACATTTCTTTCTATAGAATCCAGAAAATTCAAACGTGATAACGGTCTAAGATATAGTCATAATGATTATTTCGATCACTATCTTGTATGCACAGATCAGGGAAATCTGTTTTCTGTGGCAAAAAACAGATACGGCAGGAAAGAATCAAAAATCCCCGAACAATTCCGGGAGCTTTCGGAAGTCATTGAAAACGGTATTCAGATCTATGAAGATGAGAACGCAAGAAAGACATTCCGGGAAAGTCTGAATCAGGAACAGCAGTCTGAAATCTGGAAAATCCAGAAAGATATGATAGAGAGATGTAAACCGTCCGCAGAAATTCACAATGAACAGGATGCCAGAAAGCTGTTTGAAACACATCAGTGTAATGACTGCGTGATTTTTAAAAATTATAACCGCAGAACAATTGCGGATTTTGAAAAATTTGCACCAGAAGAAAAAAGGCGTGTCTGGACGGGTGAAAACTATACTGCACTTCTCAAAAAAATTTCCGAATATACAGCTCCTCTCAATGAAGAACAGTATCAGCAAATTTCAAAGGATTGCCTGGATGCAAGCTATCTTTTTGTAAAAAACATGGATGATTCCTATGAAGAACTGACATTCACGGCAATCCGGAACGCCTGGCAATGCGGCGTGAAAAGCTCTGGTTATACGCATTTGATTGAAAATTTTATCAGCAAATTTATTGAGACATATCCGGAAAAGATTGAAAATCTCCGTCCCTTGCTGCATTTTCTGGATGAGATCTGCTTTGATCCGGAGCAAAGGAGACATTTTCAAAATTGACCGTAATTACATCCATGAGCAGGGAAGATGGGAATTTCATATCCCGGCAGAATATGTGCGTTTTTCCGAAAAAATTCAAGAGGGGATTCAGCTTTATTGGCATTGTTCCAAGTTTAAAAATACTTTGGATGAGCAGACAAAATAAAGAATTAGAAAACATTGGCAAAGCTGTGTTAGACAGATGTCAACAGATGTACGATTGTTTAAAATGAAATACTAAATATAATCATGATGAATCAACAGAATTATGCGGATTATCTTGCGTCGCTTTCCGACTGGCATAAAAAAATGGTAGAAGAACATATTGCAGATTACGGTGAAATTTTGCCGCATGTACTGGTAGATTGTATCACTGTACCGCTGATGGATGCGCTCCGGAATGACTGCACAGAATGGATTGTAAAATACTGCGCTGTTCTCGAAGTTCTCTGGAAAGATGGCAATCCGGAGATTCAAAACGTCCTGGAAGTCACCATCCTGGAACGTCTGACGGATGATGCGATTCTCTGGAGAAAATTCGGAAGATCCATTTCTTCGGCATTCCGCAACTGGATTAACCAGGAAATTGTGCCGTATTTCAGGACTTATCTGAATAGTATTGATAACTTATAAAAATTATAAAAATCCTGTTCTGATCTTCAATTTTAGAACAGGGTTTTTATATTAAAATTTATTTTTAATTTTTTGTGATACTTCACTGATTGTAAGCCATTGACAGTCCGTGCAGATTTCTGCAATATTTTTAGAATTCAGAATTTTTTCATAGATTATTTCATGAAATTCTCGCCAGTTCAAAGTCTGATTTTCTTTCAGATTGCAGTCATTCAGGACGGTTCTGTCATAACATTGGACTTTACAATCGCTGTAGCAGATTACATCCTGACAATGCGGACAGTGGGAACAGATCTGATCCACGGAACACACAAGCCGGATGGACGGATTTTTTTCTTCCAGAATCCGGATGCAATTCTTCATATGTTCCGTGAATCTGTCGTCGTAACCTTTTCCCTCAAAAAAAGAAATACACAATCCATGATGCGGACGGAGATTAAAAGCTGACATATTTTTTTATTCTCCCTGTCAAAATCATGGCAAGTGCCAATTTCACGGCATCCGGAATCAGAAAGGGGATTACACAGGCTTTTAGGGCTGTCCCGAAACTGATTGCTTCTACGTTCCTTGCGTAGACCTGCATAAACCAGAGCGTCCCGAACAGGTAACACACGGCAAGACCGACAATCAGGACAATGACTCTGAACCAGATTGTTTGATGTAACGGGATTTTCTCCACCAGCCAGTAAATCCCGGCTGTGAAAAGAAATCCGATCAGATAACCGCCTGTAGTCCCGAGGAGTACGCCCAATCCGCTGGAGAATTCTGCAAATACAGGGATTCCGACTGCACCGAGCAGCAGAAAGACCAGAATTGAAAAAAATCCTTTTTTTCCGCCGAGCAGTTCCAATGTACAGAATACGCCGAATGTCTGAAACGTGAACGGCACAACGGTAGGGATGGAAATCCAGGAACAGACGGCGAGAAGTGCCGAGCAGATTCCTGTAAAGACAAGTTCTCTGGTGGTGAACAGTCTGCCCGTATTGGGATTGCCTTCGGATTGTCCGGGTTGTATGAGTGATTTTGCCATAAAAAAGTCCTCCTGTGAATGAAATGATAAATTTATTATAGCACAGATTTTTCAAATTGTCAACTATAAATTAAAAATTAGTATACAATAAACAATTAAAAAATATTCCGGATATTGACTGATTTTATAAAAATATAGTCAACCCACTTGACAAATGAAACGAAAAATGATATAATGAAAAAATGAGTAAAAGTGTAGATGTAAGAGAAGCAGTAATAGCATATTACGAGGAAGGACATACATTGATAGAGATAGGAAAGGTATTCAAAATAGGGAAAACAACAGTAAGCAACTGGGTCAGAAAGAAAAACAGATGATTTACAGAATAAGCCACTGAACAGAGGCTTTAAAAAAATAGATCCAGAAAAACTGAAAGCTTATGTGAAGGAATATCCTGATCATACACAGAAGGAAATGGCAGAAGCGTTCGAATGCCAGGCAATCAGTAAAGCATTGAGCCGCTGTGGAATGACACACTACAAAGAACAAGATCCTGAAAAAGTAAAAGCCTATCTGGAAGAAATCAAAGATATTCTGCCGGAAAAGATTGCCTATGTAGATGAATCCAGTATAGATACATGCCTCTATCGTGAATATGCCTATGCTCTCCGTGGTGAAGAAGTAACAGAGAGAATCTCAGGAAAGAAATTTCAGAGAACAAATCTTGTTGCTACCCAACTGAATCAGGAAATTATTGCTCCTATGCAATATAACGGAACAACAGATGCACCACTGTTTGAATACTGGTTCAAATAGTGGTTTTTGCCGTGCCTTCCTGAAGATGCGGTAATCATCATGGATCATGCATCTTTTCATAGAAAGAAGAATTGTTTAAAATCGCAGCTCAGTATCATAGAAAATTGATGTTTCTTCCTTCTTATTCTCCTGAACGGAATCCCATAGAACACTTCTGGGCGAAACTAAAACAATGGCTGAAACTGCACAGCAAGGAATTTATCTCCCTTAATGATGCAATTTCAGCTTTCTTTTCCTTTTCTTAAGTAGAATTACTATAAAATCTTTATTGATGTTGCAACAGATAAGAAAAATATAGTTATTATTGCAGAAGAATTTGGAAAGCTTTCTCAAAAAACGAGTTACTTTTCCTTTGTAAATCACATTGCTCCGAAATCAATTCTGATCCATAATAAGGAAAGAATACATAAAAAATTGGTTTAAGAATTATCTCTTACAAGCGAAGCATTCATTCAGTGAATTGAAGGATCTTGATGATTTTGAAAACCCACTTGGGGCTGTTAACCACTATGCACACAGCTTCTTTAACAGGTCTGAAATTCAAGCATATTTGAATCTCTATTCATTTGTATTGAATCCACCAATTGAGAAACTCATCGATTTAGCATTTCAGAATTCTAAATTACTTCGATTTTGAAATTAGATATCACGCTAACAGGTCATTTTCTTGATCCTTTAGCAATACTGTGTAACATGGGATTTTTTAGATTTTTGTAAATTTTCCATGCGGTTGCCACGGGAAAAATGTGATTTATCCCTTGACAGACCGCACATAATGTTGTAAAATAATATATATACTGTTTTGAAATAGATTATGCTCAAAAAGAATGGTAACGTGCAATGACCGTTTATGGTATGCAGCAGGAGATCCTGCATTTGAAACAGGAACATGATAGGTCATGTTTTACAATGGCAAAACGGTCATAGGCAGTACAACGATTTGTTAAAGACACTTCTATGCTCCCTCCTGATGCAATCGTGTGGTTTTGATATCAGCAGGATAAGTAGCATTTGCATTAGAGGGGAGTATACATATGCGGAGAATCGCACAGAAAATATGGCATCAAAAGATCCAAAAGATTGAGAAAAAAAGCATAATGGATAACGATGGCATCACCAATCGGGTAGCCTTTGGCAAGCCCGGCATTTACAGATATGATGTCCTGTTTCAGGACAGCTCCATGCAAACATTCCTAGCGAAACGGAAATCCAAGAAAATTATTGTAAACGGGATTCGGTTTCTCAGCAGGCATAACCTCAGAATAGGGTTGCTTTTGATAAAAAATCATACAGTTTTTGGCTTTAACAACAGCTATATTCGAGAAACATTTCTGTATAAGAACTTTGATATCTCTCTGAAGAATTACCTGATTCCAGTGTATGGAGAATATCAGAATCGTCTGACAGATAACTACATTCTGATGTTAAAGTACATTCCAAGCTCTCGAAAGGTCACTGCTGCGGACTATAAAACCGTTTTTGATGCAATTACGGATTTTCACAAGATGTATTACGGAAAGTCTGAATTTGCTGCAAAGTGCAAACTGAATCATTACAGCGCAAAGAATTACAGTGACTGCAAAGCGGTGCTGCTGGCAATGTTTGATGAGCTGGAAAGCTCCGATCGAAGTGCGTTCCATCCAGTTCAGATTCATAAAATCAAAAAGTTTCTGCAAAACATTGACAAGGAATATCTGCCCTTTCATAAGACACTGACGCATAATGATTTTTCACCCCGTAACATTTTTTGTGTTGGAGACAAGCTTTATATTTATGATTGGGAATTGGCTTGCTATCAGAATCCTGAACATGACTTGATAGAGTTTCTTGTATCAGTGATACACGAAACCGAAGACGAGCAGATTTATGAAATGATCAGATATTTTAAGAAAATATTATTGGAAAAACTCGGAATTGAGATCGAATCGCAGCAATATGCGCAGATTCTGCGGTTTAACGCATTGGAATATGCGGTAAATCGCTTGTCACTGCTTCGGCTTGTAAATAAAACATTCAAGCAGAGTATGATCGACCAGATGACTATGAATATGAGCCGATTAATGGATATTTTTGAAATCTGAGGTGGAATATAAATGAGTATTGAACTGGAAATTTTAAATCTGGCAGATGAATATGAGTTATTTGAATACAAAGGTGCAAAGGCATACTTAATTATCAACAAGAAGATGGAACAATACAATTGCCTGTTCGGATTTGTGGAGTTTCCAAACGATCTTGCCGTTACAAAGGAATTGTTCGGCAGGATGGAAAATCGTGCAAAAGAAAAAGGTTTTTCGTCCTTGGTCGGTCCGGTCAACTACTGCTCTTGGATGTCCTACCGCTGGGCGGTTAACCGCTTCGACATAAAGTTGTTTCCGGACTGCACGAATCTGGCATATTATCCGGAGCTTATCCGGCAGATGGGATACAGGGAATTATATACCTACCGCAGTGCTGTTATCAAGCTTCCCAATCCGTTATTTTCCGTTGGTGAAAGCATCTACAAACAAAAATGTCATGAGGGATTTATCTTTCGTTTTTATGAAGGAGAAGAGGTCTATCAGCAGGCAAAAGTGATATTTGCAATCTCAGAAAATGCCTTCAGGGGAAGTTATCTTTATTGTGATATTCCTTACGAATATTTTGAAAGGATTTATCTTGCATGGACCAAAAAGGTGAAGATCGGTCTGTATGTAGCGTATGATAGAGACGAGCCAGTAGGCTATGTGATGGGCTATGAGAATCCATACAATCATACCTTCATCTCTAAGACAAGCGCAGTTAAAAAGGAATTTCAAAAGCAGAAGGTTTATATGGCTTTGCACTATCTAGGTTGCCGATACGTGCTGGACAAGGGGTATCAGGAAACTGTCTATCACTTCCAATGTGAGCAAAGAGATACGTTTCAACGGTTCGACCAGTCTGTCGAATCGGAGGAAAAGCGATATGCGGTCTATATAAAGGAGGTGTGATCGTGCGGTGCCATCATTGTATCAACGATACGTCTGTTAGAAAAATACAATTCAATTCTGACGGAGTTTGTAATTATTGCCAGAGCTATCAGCAAATCGAAGCTAAGTTAAACGACCGTCAGACACTGGAAAAACTGTTTCAGGAAAGGATAGACCGGATCAAAGGAAAACATGCATATGATGCGACGGTAGGAATCTCCGGAGGAAAAGACAGTGCGTTCGTCCTCTATGAACTGATTCATCGATATCATCTGAAAGTAAGGGCATTTACCCTGCACAACGGCTTTTTAAGTGATGATGCCCGTGCAAATATTGATAAACTAGTACGGGAATTCGGCGTTGAGCATGAATATATCGAATTTGATCAGGCGTTTTTGAAAAGGTTTTATCGGTATTCCATGAAAAAATGGCTGGTTCCTTGTATCGCCTGTTCCTATCTTGGATACGCAGCAATGATTAACTACACTTCGAAGATCGACGCAGGGATCTGTATACACGGCAGAAGTCCGGAGCAAATGCTGCGGTATTACGGGTACGATACGTTTACAGCACTTGTTGACGCAGGGCTGCAAAGTATCAAGGAAATTGACATTTGCGGATTATACAGAAATCTTTTAGATAGCATCGAAGATAAGGTGGATAAAGCTCTGATGCAGGATAGCAGGGAGATGCTCTTTCGGGATTTGAAGGATGATGATTTCAGAGAATTTGTAGCATATTTTCTGTATCACCCATATAACCAGAAAGAGATTGTAGAGTTTTTGCAGAGAAATACATCCTGGCACGGCGGAGAGAATCACTATGACTGTCTGGTGCATCATGCGACCAAGTATATCTACCAATGTGCGGAAGGTCGTCCGCATATCCTTCCGGAAATCAGTGTACTAGTCAGAAATGGACAGCTGACAAAACAGGAGGCACTTGAACAGGTGGAAAAGGATATGATTTCAGAAGCTCCTGACGAGGAATTGAAGCAACTGTGCGGGATGGTCGGAATAAACCCAAAAATCACGCTGTTGAAAGCTAAGCTATATCAGAAAATCACAGAAAAATGAGTTTTTTACACTATTTTTTAAAAGAAGGCAGACTGTTTCTTTATACAGTGATCAGTGCACTTATCAGTTTTCTAATGATTGTACTGCTGCAGGCACACCGGAATATCATGCTGTATTGCCGGCTGTTATTGCTGACATTATTGATCTTGTTTCTTTTAAGGCTTGCCGATGATTATTGTGACTACGAAAAAGATCGTGAAAAAAAGGAACAGCCGCTGAGCAAATGTCAGATCCTGCTCACAGTGGCTGTGACGATACTCATTTTTGTTCTGCTGAATCTTTATTTTTATCAGCTGTCCGGACTAGGGAGCTTGTGTATTCTCGTATATCTTCTTTTGCAGCAAAAAGCAGAAACGATGAAAATATTTTTTATGCCATTGGTGTCGGGCTACTATTTTTATGTAAATCAAACTTCCGGTATGTTGACCTGTGTGATTAGCGGTTATCTGGTGATATCCGTCGGGCTGTCGGTGCTGTTTTATTGGAGCAAAAGGAGGAAATCCGGATGATCGAATACACAAAAGAACAGATTGGCGGAAAGGCGTTTCATTTGGCACATCTACGGTCGCTGGACGTAAATGTACCAAAGTGGATCGTGCTGTCTTGCGATTTCTTTTACAGATTCTTAGGGGATAAGAGAGCGCAGTATACCCGCTTGCTGGAGGAGTACAGCGAAGAAAACCGTCAAAATCTGGTAGATCTGATCGAACACACTGAATTTTCTGCGGAACTGCAGGATGAGATCCGTGAAAAAATACAAGCAAATTTTTTGCCGGAAGATCGGTTAGCAGTCCGTTCCAGTGCAGCGGATGAGGACGGCAATCGACATTCCTTTGCCGGTATGCTGGAATCATATCTGAATGTACCACCCGACGACAATGTTATGGATTGCATAAAAAAATGCTATATCTCATGTTTTTCCCAGAGGGTTATGGAATATCGGCAGAAAAACAGCATGATCAACGGTTCCGTGCGGATGGCGGTAATCCTGCAAAAAATGATTGACGCAGATTATGCGGGAGTGATGTTTACCACAAATCCTCAGACCAATAATCTTGATGAAACTTATATCAGTGTGGTTTCCGGTATTGGCGAACAGCTGGTATCTGGAGAAAAGGACAGCTCCGATTATGTGGTGGACTGTACGGAGATGGTAGTCTGTCAAAAGCTGAATGAGGCGGTGCTTCCGGAAAAAACTTTAATAGAGATTTATCGGCTGGGACAGCTGATTGAGAAAAGCTATCCCAAAAGACGAGCACAGGATATTGAATTCTGTATTCAAAATGAAATTGTTTACATATTACAATGCAGACCAATCACACATTATTATAGTGTGGATAAGGATCAGTTCCGCACAGTGCTGGATAATTCTAATATTATCGAAAGCTATTCGGGTGTGACTACGCCACTCACATTTACCTTTGCAAGAGAAGTTTACGCCAAAATCTATAGGCAGACACTGCGCAGCTTTTTTATAGATGAGAAGGCAATTGATGAAATCGGGAGTGATCTGGATCAAATGCTTGCTTTTTACGAAAACAAGATATATTACCGGCTGAACAGCTGGTATAAAATGACTGCATTGTATCCGGGTTACGAAAAAAATAAAAAATACATGGAAAACATGATGGGCGTCAAAACCACCTATCATGAAACGAAAGTGCAGGCGAAGACAAGGCTTTTCAGAATTTATGTCAGCTTTTTACGGAAAATGCTCCATATTAAAAGAGACAGCAGGGCATTCATTGAAAAATTCAATCGTGTTACGCTGCCTTATTATCAGAATTCGTTTGAGGGATACACCAATCAAGAATTGTTGGATGTATACGATCATCTGGAAAAGGAAATTCTGGATGATTTTATTACGCCTATTGCCAACGATATGGGTACCATGATCTTTTATGGTATACTGACAGATAAACTGAAAAAATCAGGTCCGGAAAACTACGAGGGACTTTTAAGCAGTATTCTCGGAAAACAGGGAAACATCGAAAGTGTTCGACAGAGTACCAAATTGATAGAGCTTGTGCAGGAAATTAAAAAGAACCCAGAATTAGTCAGGTTATTTGAAGAAAATAAAACGGAGCGTCTGACGGAGCAGCTCAAAACATATCCGGTATGGAAAAAGATAGAAGCCTATATCAGACAATTCGGTCCACGCACTATGGATGAATTAAAGCTGGAGACTGTTACAATGTTGGAAGATCCTGCTTTTTTGTATGAAACAATCAGACAATACATTAAGATGGAAGAATTCCCTCACACAAAAGAAAATGGATATGCAGAAAACGAACTGTATGCGAAGATGGATTTTTTCAGCAGACAGCTTACAAAAATTCTGGTAAGGCTTACAAAGTTTTTTATCCGCAATCGGGAATCACTGCGTCTGCGAAGAACCTATATATATTCTATTGTACGAAGGATTTATCTTGCAATCGGCAGAAATTTTGAAAAAAATGGATTCCTTGCAAATTATCGTGATATTTTCTATCTGGAAAAGGAAGAGATTACAGGCATGATCCGCTCAGATATGCCGGATAGAAAATTGCTGGAAAAAATAGTTTTACGGAAACAGGAATATGAAAATCATCGCAAGAAACCCGTATATGAAAGAATGGTATTCTGTGGCGAGGTGATGCCGGAAAATTGTCTGCCGATTTACAGCCAACAGGAAAAAAGCGGCATATTATCTGGTGTTGCAGGTGGCGGCGGAAAAGTAATCGGAAAGGTCAAATTGGTGGAATGTCCGACCGATGCACATGTAGAAGGTTATATTTTGATGGCAAAAAGAACAGATCCGGGCTGGACAGTGCTGTTTCCAATGGTAAAGGCAATCATCATCGAGCGAGGCAGCGTGTTGTCTCATTCGGCAGTGATCGCACGTGAAATGGGCATCACCCTGGTGGTTGGTGTCAGAGGACTGACAGATATCGTGAAGGACGGAATGACCGTTGAGGTTGACGGCATAAATGGAACTATTGAGATCATAGGTGAAAAAAATGAATAAAACGTTCTCATTTCTCCGTTATGCAAACTGCTGGGAAGATACGGATATTTTACTGGAAGGACTTCAGATAGCAGAAAATGAAGTGGGACTGTCTGTAGCTTCCGGAGGAGATAACACACTGGCGATGCTGAACCGAAATCCTAAAAAGATTTATGCCTTTGATCTGAATCCCACGCAGTTATACTGTCTTGAACTTAAAATGGTTTGCATACACAGACTGCCATATACAACAACGCTTTCTTTTCTGGGAATCGGTGAATGTGACCGGCTAGCAGTCTATGCTGCGATCAGGGGAGAGCTGTCCGCCGGAGCAAGAGATTATTTTGATCAAAACAGCAAGCTGATTCGCACTGGAATCATTCATGCAGGAAAATTTGAACATTATTTTCAGATTTTTCGCCGTTTCATGATTCCGCTATTTTCAAGTAAAAAAACATTTTATATCTTTTCACAGTTAGAAAATCCGTCTGAGCAGAAAGCATTTTACGACAAAAGGATTAACAACCGGAGATTAAAGATGCTGTTTGCGGTTTACTTTGGGAGCAAGGTCATGGGACGACTGGGTCGGGATAAAAGCTTCTACGATTATGTGGAAGATGAAAAGGACAGTGGAAAGGATATCGGAGCACGGTTTGAATATGGTATTTCTCATACGAAAAACCGTTTCAATCCGTATTTGAATTATATTGTCAACCAGACCTTTTTTGCTGACTGTCTGCCCACATATTTAAAAAAAGAAAATTATGAAACGATCAGGCAAAACCTTGATCGCATAGAGCTGATTCACGGAGATCTCTGCTCCATTCAGAATGAGAGGTTTGATTTCTTCAATCTGTCGGATATATTTGAGTATATGAGCGAGGCAGATTTTAAAAAGAATATCCGGCATCTATTAACGATATCCAACGAAAACGCCCGTATTGCATATTGGAATATGCAGAATAAACGGTACATACGAAACAAATGCATTGCGTTTGAAAGGGAATTGTCCGAACAACTCTTTGAAAAGAACAGATCATATTTTTACCGTGACTTTTTAATTTATCAAGTGAGGAAACTACATGAGTAGGATCATTGAAGCGTTTCACACAGCATGTGCGCAGGAAAAAAATAAACCGTCTTTTTATTATTTGGAGAAAGGAAAACGCAGGACAAAGACCTTTCACGAACTGTGGGAGGATACAGATGCTATGGTGCAATATCTATACGGATCGGGTGTACGTAAAGGTGACCGGATTCTTGCATTTGCTGCGCCATGCTATCAGTTGTGTGTGTTTATGCTGGCGTCGCTGACATTAGGTGCATCAATCATGTATGTGGACATCTGGGCAAAGCAGGATAGGTTGAAAAACGCTTTTACGGATTATCGTCCTGATTATGTACTGGTATCAGATCAAACTGTATTGATCAAAGTATTTTTTCGGGAAATTCGCAGGATCAAAAATGTGATTAACATCGACTCGGTACGAGTCAAAGACTATGAGCCGGCTCCAGTAGAAGAGATCAGCGAGGATGCAGTTGCACTTTTGACTATGACTACGGGATCCACCGGCACTCCGAAGATTGCCATCCGGACTCACCGCAATTTATTTGAGCAGCTGAAGCTGATAAATGAAAATATGGAGTTTCAGACAAAGGATGAAATTGTGTTGACGACTTCATATATATATGTTTTCGCCAATATTATGAAAGGGTATACCACGGTATTGCCGCAGGTCAACCTTGCGCTTCAAAGCAGAAGTCAATTAAGCAGAAAATTAGCAAAATTCATTGATATTCCTGTCAGCATGATAATAACATCTCCGGATTTCTGCCTGAAAACGAACAATCTCTATCCAGAATTAAAACGGGTATTCTTCGGCGGTGCAATTCTCAATATACGGGAAGCGAAAACAATCCAAAGCAAATTCGGAAATGCGGAGATCGTTTATATCTATGGTGCAACTGAATGTAATCTAATCGCCAGTACGCACCTTACCGAATATATTAATTTGTTGAAGAAAGAGCAACGCTGTGCACTTGGCAAGGCCGTACAGGGCGTACAGGTCAAAATAGGAAAAAATAATGAGATACTGGTCAGCAGCAGGGCATTGCTGGAAAATTATCTGATTCAGGATAAATCCAACAAAACCATGGAGGATCATACTGTATGGCATAATACCGGAGACACAGGCGTCTATGAGAACGGAATTTTGTATTATCTTGGACGGAGTAAGTATAGATTGAACGTCGAAAGCGGTAGCATCTACAGCAACCAGATCGAACAAAATGTCATCCTGCAATTCAAGGCGATTCAAAAATGTGCGGTGCTGCAAAAAGATGACATGGTCTATCTGTTTGTAGAAATTTCTGAAACACTCGATTTTTCTGAGATAGCAGTCTTTTTAAGGGAAAGGTATCATATCAGGAATATACAAATCCGAAGGCTTAAAAGGATTCCGTGCGATGTAAAGCATCACACGAAAATAAATTATCAAAAGCTGATGGAAAGGATAATTTAACATGATTGAATACAGTATACAAAAACTTTTAAAACGAAATTGGGAGCTGTTTGGAGAAGATCCATATCTGTATGAAAAGATTGACGGAAGCTATGCAGCACACACACACAGGGAGTTTATCCGGGACGTGTACCGATTTGCCGGATATTTGCAGGCACAGGGGTTGATGCACAAAAAAGTTGCTGTTTTTGCAAAAAATTCCTATGCCTATATGGTGGCTGATATGGCAATCATGGGTTTTGTTGGCATATGCGCCACACTATCCAAATCGTGGGGACTTTATGATGTGGGCAACGCCGCCGGATTCCTGGAGCTTGATGCTCTGCTGTACAGTGCTGATAAGACCGACATTATTGCAGAACTAAAAGCGCAATATCCGGATATACAATATATTCCGATCGAACAGGTGTACACAGTCGGGGATTATCCTTTGGAGGAAGATCAGATCAGTGTAGAAGATTGCTGCAAAATCATTTTTTCCTCGGGAACTACCGGAATGGCAAAGGCAGTGATGCTATCTCAAAAAAATATGTTTGCGAACTGGGAGAACCTGTATCGGCGTGTTCCGATGAATCATGAGGATATCTGCTATCTGTTTCTGCCAATGTATCATACCTATGCGGGCATTGCAAACTGTTTGTATTCATTGATATCAGGAATGTCAATCTATCTGTGCAGCATACCAGATCAGATGTTTGCGGAAATCCAGGCGGTAAAGCCCACGATCTTTTGCGCCGTACCGCTGATATATGAAAAATTATATGCGCTGTGTACAGAGAATCAATGGGATCCTCGAACAATATTGGGAGGAAAATCAAAATTTCTGTTTACCGGCGGTGTGCGGCTGAAGCAGGAAATTCGTCGATATTTTAAAACCAGGGGGCTGTTTCTATGTGATGCCTACGGATTGACGGAAACATCTTCGTTGGTGAGCGTGGAATACCCAAATACTACAGATTTTGATTCATCAGGAACTATATTTGAAAATATTGATGTAAAGATTGACGCACCGGATGAGAATGGTGTAGGTGAAATACTGGTAAAAGGCGAAAACATTACCATAGGCTATTACAGAAACGAAACGCTGAATCAAAAAGTCTTTGATGAAAATGGATATTTCCGCACAGGTGATTTAGGATATGTGCAACATGGAAAAATCTATATCACAGGTAGAAAAAAACGGGTAATCATTTGTTCTAACGGAGAAAACATCTATCCGGATGAGATTGAGGAACTGTTCCGAGAGTATCAAACGATTCAAAGAGTTAAGGTATATAAGAAGGACGATATGCTTTTCGCCAGTCTGCTCGTCACAAAAGATGATGACGTAGATGTCATTGTTAAAACAGTGAATAAAAAACTGCCGGGATTTTCAAAAATAAAATCGTACGATATTCAGTTCTATCAGATGGATACAATGGTGAAATAGAGAGAAAAGCAAATTTATACTAATCCTCTACACCGATTTCGGTTTCGTGAAAGATTAGTATTATCTTTCTTTACCGAAAAAGATGACAAGCGTAAAACAGACAATATTTCACAGTAAATTGAGCATAAAACGAAAAAAAGCAAAAGCATAGAAATCATAGATGACATTCGGGATAAAACAGGAATAATGGAATGAGGAAAAACTAACAGGAAAAGAGAAATACAAATAAAAAAGAGAAAATGAGTAATTTGTTCCAGAGAATTGATGATGGCGTAAAGGCGGTTTTCAACAGCGAAAAATATAAGAGATCTCTTTCGAAAATAAAAAAGATGTGATATAATAAGAGTATGATGAAATATGAAATTATAAAAAAATAGGATGAGAAACAGTTTGGTGGGATCACAGGAGTAAAGAGAGCGACATTCCATAAAGTAATAGAAATACTGAAGAAAAGCTATGCAAAAAAGCACAATTTCAGACTATTCAAGGAATCCGGAGTACATGCCGGAAATGATACGGAATTTGAAACTGATACAGGATATACTGGTATTACAGCAATACATCCGAACTCAATTTTACCCAAAAAACGTAGTAAAAATACGCCTCTTACCAAATAAGAAAAAAGGAATAACCATCTCATTTCAAAAAAAAATTTATATGGAAGATGCCATTCGATTTGTAAAACATTTCCGTATTCTTTCGGAAGGATATCGTAATCGAAGAAAGAGGCTTGCTCTCCGGTTTTCTTTGCTTGCTGGTATCTGCAACTTTGATATGTCTGTTTAATTTCGCAAGAGGTCTAATAGAATGGATCAACTAAAATTTTCAAAATCAATCTATAAAATGGCATTTTCAGACGAAGATGCCGTTTTTGCTTGATTTTTACTTGACATTTCCGGAAAAATATAGTATAATATTCTTGTTATGAAATTTATACAGAAAGCAGGAATCAAAAATTATGCTGAAAAACAATGAAAAAAGCATGGACAAGATTGTGGAACTGTGCAAAGGCAGAGGTTTTGTCTATGCTGGTTCTGAAATTTACGGCGGTCTTGCCAATACCTGGGATTTTGGTCCTCTCGGTGTCGAACTGAAAAATAATATCAAAAACGCCTGGAGAAAAAAATTCATCCAGGAAAGTCCGTACAATGTCGGGCTTGACAGTGCAATTCTCATGAATCCCGAAACATGGGTGGCATCCGGACATCTCAAGAACTTTACAGATCCGCTTATGGACTGCAAGTCCTGTCATACCCGGCACAGAGCAGATCAGTTAATCGAGAATTTCGACGGAACGATTCCGGCAGGCTGGTCAAATGAACAGATGTTTGCTTATATCCAGGACAAACAGATTCCTTGTCCGGACTGCGGCAAACATGATTTCACCGACATCCGACAGTTCAATCTTATGTTCAAGACATTCCAGGGCGTAACCGAAAATACCAAATCAGAATTATATCTCCGTCCGGAGACTGCACAGGGTATTTTTGTGAATTTTCAAAATATTCAGAGGACTTCCCGGAAAAAAATCCCGTTCGGCGTGGCACAGGTCGGCAAATCGTTCCGGAATGAAATCACACCAGGAAATTTTATCTTCCGTGTAAGAGAATTTGAACAGATGGAACTGGAATTTTTCTGCAAGCCTGGCACAGATCTGGAGTGGTTCGCTTACTGGAGAAATTACTGCCGTGAATTCCTGTTAAATCTTGGCATCAAGGAAGAAAATTTAAGACTCCGTGACCATGATCCGGAAGAACTGAGCCATTATTCCAAGGCAACAACAGATTTTGAATATCTGTTCCCATTCGGATGGGGTGAACTCTGGGGTATTGCCGACAGAACGGATTATGACTTGACACAGCATCAGGAACATTCCGGAAAATCCATGGAATATTTTGATCCGGATGACAATTCTAAATATATTCCCTATGTCATTGAGCCGTCCCTTGGTGTGGAACGTCTGTTCCTGAGCATTGTGACAGAAGCTTATGACGAAGAAATCGTCCCGGAAACTAACGAGACCAGAGTTGTCATGCACCTGCATCCGGCACTTGCGCCGTTTAAGATTGCGGTTCTGCCGTTGTCCAAGAAGCTTGCACCGGAAGCAGAAGCAATCTATCATCAGCTTTCTAAAAAGTGGCTTGTGGATTATGATGACAGAGGCGCAATCGGCAGACGTTACCGCCGTCAGGACGAAATCGGCACACCGTTTTGTGTGACTTACGATTTTGATACCAAAGAAAAAGACCAGTGTGTAACCGTCCGTGATCGTGACACAATGGAACAAATAAGAATTCCCGTCACAGAACTAGAATCTTATTTTGCGGAAAAACTTGCCTATTAATTATGGAAGAAAATATTAAAATTTTAGCAGATGAATTCTTTGCACTGTTGAACAGATCCAAACAGCGTCAGGAATTAATTGACGGCACGCTCCGGGATTTAGATCCCTGCACGGTACAGCATCAGCAGACAGTGGTAGCGATCAGCAATCACATCCGCCGGTATATCAACCGTTCCGAACATGCCGGCACTGTCCTGCCGTTCTGCTGTTCCCGGATGGATCAGCATAATGTCCTGTTCCCAGACATTCAGGTAACGTTGCAGACCGTTCCGGAGGACAGTACTTGTTTTGAGGGCGTACCGGACTGGATTATTGAAGTCGTTTCCTCAGATGCGCCGGGAGATTATTTTGAGAAACTGGACTTATATAAAAACTTAGGCGTCCGTGAATACTGGATTGTCAATCCTGTCCGGAAACAGACAACAGTGTTGTATCCGGAAAATGAAACAACACAGGTGAATCTTTACGAATTCGAGCAGTCTGTTCCTGTCGGGATTTACAAAGAAATGCCGGATCCGTTAGAAATCTGCATTGAAGCCTTATAAAACAAAAAGCGACTGATAAATTTTTCAGTCGCTTTTTATTTGATCCAGTGTTATCACTTTTTCAGAATTATAATAATGGATCAACTTCTCTGTTTCTATATCGGTTTCATTCAGAAGATATTCATCATACCAAAGTCCTGCAAAACTCCAGATCGCATGATCCCGGAACATCCGATTGACATCCGGCAGAGTGCCGCACTCGCTCAGTGCAAGCAGTTTCTTCCCTTTTGTCATGTGATACAATGAAAGAAACTGCTCATAACGACTGCCAAAATCCTGTTCCGGATCCAGGTAAACATCCAGGGA
Source organism: uncultured Ruminococcus sp. (assembly GCA_947177205.1). Classification (GTDB taxonomy): domain Bacteria; phylum Bacillota; class Clostridia; order Oscillospirales; family Ruminococcaceae; genus UBA3855. The sequence goes on from CAMWTO010000016.1 coordinate 19,879, forward strand.
CGCAATGTCATACTGCGACGGATTTACAAGATACTGCGCATTCTGTCCGTTCCAGATCCAAATCAGATTATGCAGTCCATGATATTCTGTCAGTCGCCGATATAGCACATCCCATAACCAGCGGTAAGCCTCTGCACCGGATTCGCCCCACCAGTACCATCCGCCGCCTGCTTCCTGGAGTGGTCTCCATAATACTGGAATGTCCTGCTCTGCCAACGGTTTCAGAATTTCCGCTGTTTCATCAATCTCCCGGAGAATCTGCGCACAGAATGGGGAAATTGCATTAGACTGTAATTTTTGTGTGATTTCGGATTCCGTCAGTATGGCGGCGTCCGTTTGATAATGAATCGAAGTCCCGTCCTCGTCAATACTCCCTGACGGCACAGCATCTGCAAGCGGAAAACCTGGATCATCCCAATTCCAGAGCAATCCCACAATTCCCCCACGCTGTGCCCATTCCTTACAAGCCTGGATAGTATATTCCGGATTTTCAGAATATACATCACAGAACCGGATTGCCGGATATTTTCCCGTTACCTGATAAATGGATTCCAGTTCTGTATTCTGTTTACTGGAAACGTATTGTCCAGAGAGAATGTTCTTGCCATAATTCTGTTTCAGAAACTGCATGAGCTTCTTAGCGCCGGGAGATGCCTGCGGATCGCTTACATCATCCTGTTTCTGATAATTCAGCGCATATAATTCCGTGTGACTGGAAATTTCAAAATAATCCAAGGAAATTTTCCCGTCAATTGTCTGGATGGAAAGTTCCACTTGTCCTGCCGGGAGATAGATCCCCGGAAACGTCACCCGGACAAAGCGTTCCCGTTCAGTGATGGTAAATTCTCCCACTTTCTGCTGATTCAGGAGCAGCGCATTGGTCACAGAGAAATTTTCAGAATCCGTAACATCCGCACAGACACAGATTGTCAGATCATAATGCTGTGGCGAGGGAATCATGAATGCTGCCCGGAGACTGTCGCCGTCCCGGAGCGGAGAGAGATACCCTGTTCCGGAGAAATTTTCCCGGCTTGTTTGTACAGAAAGTGTATCAGAATAATTTGCAAGTTCCGCCTCAACAATCATCAGAGCTTCCTGCTGACGGATTTCCGGGATTTCCAATGCAATTTGGGGGAATACCGGAATTTCTAAATTATCTGAATTTTTCGGAATTTCTGTAAATTCCTGGAACTCCAGTGATTCTAAGATTTCCGGCGCTGTAAAAGACGGGTTTAATTTTGATCCGGATTCAGATATGTTGCTGCTTTCAGGCATTGCACAAAAATGCAATATCATGATACTGATCATTATCATAATTAAGCAAAAAATCCCGGCAATTGCAGCAATTGATTGTATTGTTAATTTTCTTTTTTTCATGATATTTTATGCTCTGATAAAATAGCAGGTTTCCGGTTCTGTCTCAAAACAGATCACACCGTCGCTCATGGAGGCACTCACTGGTGTATCATCCTTTCTGTGAACGCTGACAACGCCGGATGTCCGCAGACAGCAAGGATTCCCATGATGGGAGACAATTTCTGCATGTGTTAATTTCTGATTTTCCCAGGTTATACTCACTTCAAATCCTCCTCTTGCACATAATCCTGAAATACTGCCGCTTTCCCAGGATCTGGGCAGTGCAGGCAACAGATGAATCTCACCGCTGTGACTCTGGAGCAACATCTCGACAATCCCGGCTGTGCCGCCGAAGTTGCCATCAATCTGGAAAATTTCGTCTTTCCCTTTTACGTCAGACTTATCAGATATATTTAAAATATTTAATAAATTCGGACTCGTGGAATCTACTAGTAATTTTCTTAAATTTTCATAAGCCATATCATTGTCATGCAGCCTTGCCCACATGTTAATGATCCAGGCGCAGCTCCATCCGGTATGACCACCTCCGTGAATCAGTCTGCGGATCATAGTTGCTCTGGACGCAGCGGCAAGTTCCGGGGTTTTCTGGGGCGAAATCAAATCCGCCGGATATAATGCAAATAACTGTGAAATATGTCGGTGACCCACTTCGACTTCGTCATAATCTTCTGCCCATTCCATAATCTGCCCGTATTTGCCGACGGAAATGGGAGGGAGCTTTTCAAGTATGGTTTTTAATTCCTGTGCAAAATCCTGTTTCTGATTTAAAATTTCCGATGCCTGAATGACATTCTGAAACAGAACCCGGATCATCTGTGTATCCATGGACGGCGCAATACAGAGACTTCCTTTTGTGCCGCTTTTTGTCAAATAAGTATTTTCCGGCGAAACAGATGGACCAGTCACCAGATAGCCTTGCTTATTCTCAAATAAATAATCCACAAAAAACAGAGCCGCTTCACAGAGCATTTCAAAATGCTGTTCCAGAAATTCCCGATCCTGCGTGAATTGATAGTGTTCAAAAATGTGCAGACAGAGCCATGCACCGCCCATTGCCCAGATCGTTGCCGGCATCCAGGTGTCATGCGGTGCAGTATCTCCCCAGATATCCGTATTGTGATGACAACAGAAGCCCCGGCAGTGATACATTTCTTTTGCTGTGATCCTGCCATTATTCCGGATGCGCCTGAGCAGATCAAATAATGGCAGATGACACTCCGGAAGATTGCAGGTTTCCACACTCCAGTAATTCATTTCTGTATTGACATTAACCGTGAATCTTGATCCCCACACGGGATTCATGTCCGCATTCCAGATGCCTTGCAGATTCAACGGCTGTGATCCCGGACGACTTCCGGCGATCATTAAATATCTTGCATAATTATAATATAATACAATCAGCTGATTGTCATGGATTAATGCCTGACACTGTTTGTCATCGTCAGCATTTCCTCTTAAACGGGCTAACCGTTCATTTGTGGGAAGAATGGATGCCTTGCCGTTGCTGTTGTCCTGCAAATGGAAATGCACCCGGTTGTATAATTTCTGATAATCTTCGATATGCTTGGCTTTCAGTTGCCGAATCAGTGCAGAAAATTTTTCCGGATTGTCTGCATTATCCCAGATTTTCCGGAGACAACTGGTTACCATCCGGGGATTCAGATTTTTCTGGTAAAAACTTGTTTCCATTGAAAAAATCAGCAGGGCTTCGTCTGCGTGACGGACATGCAGGGCATTCCCGACAGTTTCAACAATTCCGTTCTGTGTGAGAACGGTCATACCTGCTGTAAAGAAAATGCCGTTGCGTCCGCCTGTACCGCCGGTATACAGAATCAGATTGTCTTCTATGGGTCTGTTCTCGTCGTAATAATCATTACGACCGTCCAGGCATGCTGAAAAATGAATTTTCCGTTCGGAATTGCTTGTAAAATGTATCAGTAATAACTGTGCCGGATAAGATACAAACACTTCCCGTTCAAACCAGATGCCGGCATCATCATGAAATTTCACGCTTGCAATCGCTTCTGTAAGATCCAGAGAACGCCTGTATTCCCTGGCTTTTCCGGTGAATTTCTGCGTAATCAGCAAATCGCCCAGGGGCATATAATGTCTTGCTTTCGGCGGAACGCCCTGTAATTTTTCAAACGCAATTTTTTCTGCTTCCTGAATTTTTTCTTCTAAAAGCAGCTTCCGGATTTCCTGAACGCCTTCCAAAGCATCAGGATTCAGGCGGTGACGTTTTCCGCCGGAATAAATGGAATCTTCATTCAGTTTGAGAATTTCTTTTTTTGCCCCGCCATAGACCATCGCACCCATGCGACCGTTACCAACCGGCAATGCACTGTTGAAATCGGTGGCTTCTTTCGTGTACCAAAGCAAATTATCTGTATTCATGAAAAAATATCTCCTGTTTTCTGGAAATTTGGGATCTCTTACTATTATAACACAAACTTTCTCTGATTGCAAGTCAATTTTTCTATCTAAAAAAAATAACAGTATGCTGATTAGGAATACTGTCAGTCTGTCAAATGCTGTTACATTGTGCTCGTTGGCAAAAGCTGATAAAAATAATTCTGTTTTTTGACAGATTTTCGCAATATAACTATTAGTATTTTTAATTATTTATTATTGTTGAATAATTGTTTGTTATATAGAATATTATGTTATTTTTTAGTAAAAATATGTGAAAAAAGTAGATTTTTTCAAAAATATATTGACAGGTTTAAATGCTTATAGTAT
>CAMWTO010000017.1 GCA_947177205.1 uncultured Ruminococcus sp.
CTATAATAGAATCAGCCCTCTGCAAACGCAGAATTAATTTAAAGAAATTAAAAATTAATGCAAAGGATGATGTTATGCAAATTATGCAGTCTATGCAATATCAATTCTCTGAAAAAGTTTCTCACTTGCAGGCATCTGCCATTCGTGAGATTCTCAAATTCACATCCGTCCCCGGCGTGATCTCCTTCGCTGCCGGCAATCCTGCACCGGAGGCATTCCCCGTCGAGATAATCCGGGAAATTTCTGCCGAACTCTTGGAACGTAATCCCATTGCCGTGCTTCAGTATGGCATTACAGAAGGCTATCTGCCGCTCCGGGAACTGATGAAATCCAGAATGCAGAACCAGGGAAATTTTGATCCGGAAAGAGATGATTTAATCATCACATCCGGCGCACAGCAGGTCATGGAACTTGCGTGCAAATCCCTGTGCAATCCCGGCGACACGCTGATCTGCGAAGCGCCGAGCTTTATCGGCTCGCTCAATGCGTTCAAGTCTTACAATGTCAATCTGGTCGGCGTTCCTATGGATGAAGACGGCATGAATCCGGAACTGCTGGAACAGGCACTGAAAGACAATCCGGACACGAAACTGATTTATGTGATTCCGAACTTCCAGAATCCGACGGGAAAAACGACACCTCTTGCCCGTCGTAAGATACTATATGCGCTTGCACAGAAATATAATACTATGATCCTGGAAGATAATCCTTATGGCGATTTACGATTTGCCGGAAAGGATGTGCCGTCCATCAAGAGCATGGACACGGATGGCAGAGTGATCTATGCCGGAAGTTTTTCAAAAATTCTTGCGCCGGGTATTCGTGTCGGCTACGGGATTGCGCCTCGGGAAGTAATTTCCAAGATGACAGTCTGCAAGCAGGTTTCCGATGTGCATACGAACAATTTCGGGCAGATGCTTGCCTATGAATTCATGAACAGAGTGGATTTTGATGCACATCTGGCAAAACTCCGGGAGATCTACCGGCAGAAAGCCGGAAGAATGCTTTCCGGCATTCAGGAGCATTTTTCTGAAAAAATTGCCTGCACCCGTCCGCAGGGCGGTCTGTTCCTGTGGTGCACTCTCCCGGATGGAGCTGATATGACAGGTTTCTGTCAGAAAGCTGTTCAGGAATACAAAATTGCCGTTGTCCCGGGCAATGCCTTCATGGTATCCGAAAGCGATCAGACCAGTTCGTTCCGGCTGAATTATTCCACGCCGACGGATGATGCCATTGACAAGGGCATTGCAATTCTGGGACAGCTCACAAGAGAAATTTTTGATTAAATATTTACAAGAAAGGATTTTAGTAATCATGGCAGTAGTAAGAAGACGTTCTCCGCTTGACCCCTATCCGGTCACGCCCAAGTATCTGGCAACCCGCAACAGTGCCCTGCACATTCCGCCGGCGCAGTTTTCCAACATGAAGTTCAAATCAGATGAAGTATATGGCATCGTGATTGACATCCCGATGGGCAACACCGTCATGGCATCCATGGTTTGCTTTATCAACGGCGCTGCGAATTTATATTTTAACAATGGTGGTGAATATACCGGCGCATCCACGAAATATAAATCCGTTGTCCAGGCAGCAAGAAATCTGGTTGTCAATGCCACAGCTCTCAAGCAAACTTGCAAGAGAACTTCCCAGTTTCCGCTCCCGGTTGCAGGCATGCATTATATTTACATGCTGACCAAGCGGGGAATTTTCAAGGCAGAAATCAATCCGCAGACAGTCTACATGGATACAAGGGAAAAACGTGTGGTGTATCATCTGTATCAGCAAGTCATGGGCGCACTGAGAGTGGCACAGCTCCGTGATGCGGAAAATCTTCCGGAAAGCGGTGCACAGGCATGAGCGAAAAGCACGCAGAGCAGAAGCCGGAACAGAAAAAATTAATTTTCAGCGGCATTCAGCCTACCGGGACATTTACGCTTGGGAATTATATCGGCGCAATCCGGAACTGGAAACCGTTGCAGGAGGAATACCGATGTATTTACTGTGTTGTGGATGAACATGCCATCACCGTGAAAATTGATCCGGCAAAGCTCCGGCAAAAGACCCTGGAGGCTTATGCACAGTTATTAGCCTGTGGAATTGATCTGGAGAAATCCCTATTATTTATCCAGAGTCATGTGCCAACCCATGCACAGTTATCCTGGGTGCTGAACTGTTCCGCACAGTTCGGAGAATTATCCAGAATGACACAGTTTAAAGACAAGAGCCAGAAACATCCGGAAGATATCAATGCAGGATTATTTGATTATCCTGTATTGATGGCGGCGGATATTCTGGTCTATAATGCGGATTTAGTGCCGGTTGGCGCAGACCAGATGCAGCATCTGGAACTTGCTCGGACAATTGCCAGAAGATTCAACAGCCGTTACGGCGATCTGTTCACGATTCCGGAGGGCTATGTGTCGCCGCTTGGTGCAAAGGTCATGTCCTTGCAGGATCCGACTAAGAAAATGTCAAAATCTGACGAAAATCCAAATGCTGTTATTTTAATTCTGGATGATAAAGACACGATCATCCGGAAATGCAAACGTGCTGTGACTGACAGCGGATCTGAAATCAAATTCCAGGAGGGCAAAGACGGCATTAACAATCTGCTGACGATTTATTCCGCCGTGACCGGCAAATCCATTCAGGATGCAGAAAAAGAATTTGACGGACAGGGCTACGGGACATTCAAGCTTGCAGTCGGTGAGGCAGTCGCAGATCATCTTGCACCCGTCCGGGAAGAATATGCAAAATTAATCGCTGACAAGGCATATCTCAAAGAATGCTATACCAGATGCGGTGCGGAGGCATTGCGCTATTCGCAGAGAATCTTAAACAAAGTCTATCGCAAGATCGGCTTTGTTGCATCTGAAATAAGATAAAAATAAAAAATCAGGTGACAGAGTATGATAGAATATCCGCAGAAAGAAACATACACAATCCAGGATCTCCGGAAGATTGTAAAATTGCTCCGCAGTCCAGAGGGCTGTCCCTGGGATAAGGAACAGAATCACAGATCCATCCGGAATGATTTTCTGGAAGAAGCCTATGAAGCCGTGGAGGCGATTGATTTGCTGGACATGGAGCTGATGCAGGAAGAATTAGGCGATGTGCTGTTACAGGTGATTTTTCACTGTGTGCTTGCAGAGGAAGAACAGGCATTTGATTTTGCATCCGTCTGTGACAGCATCTGCAAGAAATTAATCATCCGGCATCCGCATGTCTTCGGCAATGTCCAGGCAAAAAATACAGAGACCGTTCTGAAGAACTGGGATCAGATTAAGAAAGAGACAAAACACCAGGAAACTGACACAGACACGCTTCGGAGTGTTGCGAAGTCCCTTCCGGCGCTCACAAGAGCCCAGAAAGTCGGCAAACGTGCCGCCCGTGCCGGGATGGATTTTGCATCCGTTCAGGATGCTGCTGCTTGTATTCCGGTTGAATATCAGGAATTACAGGACGCAATCCAGAAACAAGATCCTGCAAACATCCAGGAGGAACTCGGCGATTTGTTATTTTCCTGTGTGAATACAGCAAGAAAATTAAATATGGATGCCGAACAGGCATTATCAGAATCCACAGAAAAATTTATCCGGCGCTTTGCAAAGGCAGAACAGCTTGTGACGCAGGATCAGAAACACATGTCGGATCTGTCCATCCAGGAACTGGATACTTACTGGGAACAGGCAAAACAATAAAATTTAAAAAAATTTAAAAATTTTTAAATTTAAAATTTTATCTATTAATTTTACAGGAGGAAATTTTTATGACTAAATCTGAACTGATTGCACTCTATGCCAAGAGCAGAGACCGCAAAAGAAAAGACGCTGAAGAAGATGTGAATTTTATTTTTGATACCATCCGTGATGCGCTCGCAGAGGGCGAAAAAGTCGTCCTGACCGGGTTCGGCACGTTCGATGTCCGGGAACGCAAAGAAAAACGCTGTCTGAATCCTCGCACAGGCGAGCCGATTCAGCTTCCGGCAGGCAAAGCACCGGCATTCAAATCCGGCAGAGGTCTCAAAGACGCTGTCAATCCTAAGAAAGACTGATTTTTTTCTATGTCCATGGTGATGTCTATGATATCTATGAAAAATATCCTGAGAAAATCTGTTTTCTGCGCCGGGATTTTCACTTGTCTGTCGTCACTCATGATTTTTACCGGGTGCGATGCACAATTAGAACCGCCGGACACACTGGAGGGAATTTTAAATATTCCCTCTCCCGAACAGGAAACCGTCCCGGCAGAGACAGAACGGGCTGTTCCTGTTGCGGATGACAATCCGGAAGCAACGACAGAATATCAGAGTATTTTCTTTCAGCCAGTCACAGAAGCTGTGACGGAGCCTGCTCCCGAAACGCAAGCTGTTTCGGAATATATCCCGGAAACACGGCAGACAGTTTCCAACTGGGAGGAAGCTTATTATTTATTCCTGAAAAATGCCGGTTACGAGAATCAGCTTGCAGACGAAAGCAACACAATGGATGTGAAATTCCTGCTGCTGTATCTGGATGACGATGACATCCCGGAGCTGTTTATCCAAACCACAAGCACGGCGTATCTTTACAGATACAACGGCTTGCAGGTGATCTGGGCGGACAGCATTCCGGTCAGCAATTACAGTTATAATTTCTTCTATCGTCCATACAGGAGCTGTATCTGCACCATGCAGGGTTCTGTCATGGCAGATGGTACTTATCTGGCTGTCCGGGAATATGAACCGTCAGCGACAGAAAAGAGCGGTCTTGCAATCCGGTCAGAGTATTGTTATCCCACAAGAGAATACAGTTATGAAGTGTATTCCGAAATGGGTATGAACATTGACATGGACAGAGCGCCGTTGCTGGATATTCACATGGACAGGGAGAATAATTTAGGCAGCAGCTGGTTTACTGTGCCGGATGTGCTGGATGCAGGTTCTTCCTTGTGTCGGTATGAAATTACGACGGAGAATCTGACGGCAGTGTTCGGGATTGCAGAAGATCCGGCAGACTCGGAAAATCCACAGCAGGAGGATGATCCCGGGAATCCGGCGCTGCGGAATTATAAAGCAAAAGAATCAATAAAAAATTAATGAAAATAAATAAAAATATTAAAATAAAAAGAAAGCGCACAGAATTTATGAGACTGGACAAATATCTGAAAAATTCGAGATTAATCAAACGGCGGACAATTGCCAATGAAGTCTGCGATGCCGGAAAAGTGCTTGTCAATGGAAAAGTTGCAAGAGCGTCCTATGATGTCAAATTACAGGATGTCATTGAAATCCAGATGGGAAGCAAGCCGGTAAGCGTCCGTGTTCTGGGAATCCCGGAGCATGCCACAAAAGCGGATGCTGTCGGGATGTATGAAGTACTCAGCACGGAAAAATAAAGAAGTAAAGCCCGGAAGTAGTTTTTGAACTGCTTTCGGGCTTGGTTTATTTTATTGTTTTTCACTTCTGAACAAATATACAACAAGCAGAAGAATATCAATCATCAGTAAAATTATGGGAATTTCTAATAGTTTTGAAAGCGTTACAATGATATCCGGATTCTGTGGATGATAGTATATTTCTAAAATCTCTCCATTTTTTAAATGTTTCGGAATGGAGAAACGAATACTTGCACTGTATGTATGACCATTACAGGTATACGAAACAGTCACATGCTCAATAGAACCGCCTCGCACTGGAGTTGTTATGGAATCTTCCATCACAACAGCATCTGTTTTTTCGTATATGATGATTTTTCCGGCAGAAATACATATGCTGAAAAAAAAGAAGCAAAAAATTGTGAACATTAAATAGATGAAATGTTTTTGTTCTGTTTTGTCCAATGGTATTTTAGGAATGAATATCATTTAAAAAAGCCTCCGAATTCTGATTTATCTTACTCACATTATACAGCAGAAGAACGTCTATGTCAACAGAAAAATCAAAAATGCTATGTCTAAAACTTCTATCTGTGCATCGACCTAAACAGGCGATTTTTGTGTGATATGCCAAACATAAAAAAAATTAGAAAAATTTTAAAAATTTCTGCACATTTCGAGCCCGATCTCCGTAAAAGAGATAGAAACAATTTTACAGGAGGTTTTTATCATGAAAAAATGCAGTTCTAGACTTGCCGCTTTGGCGATTTCTGCGCTCAGTTTCTCAAATCTGATCGCTTTTGCGGAGAATTCTGAAAATTCCGGGAATCCGGAAAATTCGGAGATCATTTCCGGTACTTGGTGTGATCTCAATTATGAAATCCGGGATCATGTGCTGACTGTTTCCGGCGAGGGCGAAATTTTCACGGATGTCTGGTTTGCAGACTACGATCTTCCAGAATGGGATGTTTATGCAGAAGATATTTATGAGATCATTCTGGAGGAGGGAATCACCGGGGCGGGAGATTATGCATTTTCCCATTATCCGAATCTGGAAAAAATTACAATCCCGTCCAGTTTCACAGTTCTTGCGCCGTATGTATTCTATGATGATCTCAAACTGACGGAAATTAACGGATTAGAACATATTCAGGAATTCAATTTTCGCTGTCTGTCCGGGACGGCGTATATCCAGGAACATGAATTTGTGATCCTGGATGATGTGTTGTATTATGCGGAGGGGACGAATTTCACAGTGCCGGACGGTGTGACGGAAATCAGACCGTTTGCATTCGGGAATTGTACAGATTCTGATTTTATTGATATGGAGATCCTCAATCCGGAGGCAGAACCGGAAGACCAGATCTGGAATCCAATCTTGCAGGAATATGAGATTATTTTACCAGATTCCGTACAAAAAATTGATGCGTTTGCATTCGCACATTGTGCGACGATGACAAACATTCAGATTCCGGATTCTGTCAAGGAAATTGGGGAGTATGCGTTTTATAACTGTGTAAACCTGGAAAATCTTACACTCCCGGAATCTGTGGAATCCTTAGGAGAATGGACTTTTTTCAACTGTAAAAGTTTGGAAAATCTCACAGTTCTGAATCCGGAAATGCAGTTTGCAGACCGGGCATTTGGTACTGTGATTGACATAGGAGTCTCCCAGTTAATCTGTCAATGGTATGATCAGAACAGGAAATTATATGAGAATCTGTATCGGCAGAATCCTTTGATTTTTGATTACATGAGCAGTGCACTGAGTATTGAATTTCTGGGTGCAAAAAAATATACTTCTGTAATGCAAGATATCAAAGAATCGGAGTTTGAGCCGGATTTGTTCCAGCAGAAAGGAATCCTGACAGGTTATGCAGATTCGACTGCACAGGATTTTGCAGAAGAAAATAATCTAGTGTTTCATGCATTGGATCAGGAGTCTTATCAGGCAGGCGATGCTGATTTGAATGGAAGTGTTGACATTCTGGATGTGGTTTTCATGAATCGTGTTGTTGTCGGTGTGGAATCCTGTACACCGGAACAGTTGCAATATGCGGATATGGACGGAAGCGGCAAGATTGAGCTGACCGATTCCATGGCAGTTCTGCGAAAACTTGTAGGATTGGACTGAATCCGGATAATTTTTGTAAAGAGTAAAGCTCCAGGTAATTCTGGAGCTTTTAGCCTGTCAAAAAAAGTTCAGTAAAAAGCTGGACTTTTTTATTAATCAGGTATAATAGAAAGAATAAGCCATACCAACCGGTACTCCTTTTGATGTCGCTTTAGAATCAGCATATTTGCAATCAAAAGTTCTTGCAATTTGCAATCAAAAATAAGTGTTTACTTTTTAAAAATGCTATGTTAAAATAAAATATAGTAAAGATATTTAAAAAGGAGAGTATAACAAATGAAAAAAATGCTTACATTTATTTTTGGTCTTGCTCTGTTCTCTGGAACGTTGTTGCTAACAGGCTGTGCTTGTAAGCACGAAGAATGGACGGAGGCAACTTGTGTTACTCCGAAAACTTGTGTCTCTTGTGAAATAACAGAGGGCGAACCTATTGACCACGAATGGACGGAGGCGGATTGTGAAAATCCGAAAACTTGTGCCTCTTGTGGACTAACAGAGGGCGAACCTACTGACCACGAATGGACAAATGCAAATTGTATTAATCCGAAAACTTGTGCCTCTTGCGGATTAACAGAGGGCGAACCTACTGGGGAGCATACATGGCAAGATGCAACTATGGACAATCCGAAAACTTGTAAAATTTGTGACGAAACAGAAGGATTTTCATTAAATGTAGTTGCAAGTAATATTAATTACGCAATATCAAAAGCAATAGAAGATGGTAGTGACACAATTGATGTATATTTTTATGGTAAAATGTTTGATGATGACACATATGCAGCATATTGTGTATTATCAGATAATACTTTTGCTACTTTTTGCTATACTTACAGAGAAATACCAGATTCGTATGATAAACTTGTGTCCTCTCTACAGTCCCAAGCAGAACTATTGTCATCGTCCTTTGAAGAAAATGGAAAAAAACCTAGTATTTCATACTTTGTTACACCTGAAAGTTTTTTAGATAAATTTGATAATAATGCTAGCTCCACGTCTGAGTGGGCTACCAATTCTATGTGGACATTTATAAATGGGTATTTAGCTATAGATGCACTTGAAACGCTAGGCTTTTAATCATATAAATATTAAAAAACCTCAGGCGTACCAACCGGTACGCCTTTTGTTATGTGCTGGATTCTTCTTCGGAATTGACTTTCGGATATTCGATATTGTTTTGAAACTGCAAAGTTTTGCCGTCACTGATAAATTCCATGTTGCCTTGTTCGTATGTCAGATACGTCGTAATGTTCCGCTCCTGGAGTGCCGTGAGAGTACTCTCCGCAAGGTATTCTTCCGAAGTGGAAATAACAGCATATTCCGGCGTGACGGCATCCAGGAATTCACCGAGATTTCTTAATTCTCTGCCGTGATAGGGTTCTTTCAGAAATGTGCAGTCACCAAGATCCATGATTTCTGCTAAGCGTTCCTGCATGGCATCTGCTGTAAATAAAAATATATTTTCATGATGGTATAATTTCGTGACAAGCGAATAATTATTATCATCGCCCTCCAGATAAGAATCTGCCTCCGGGGGATAAATAATCAATTCTGCGTCATCTAAAATAATACTGGTATCCTGTGTGACAAATTCAAATTCCATATTTTTTTCTGTCATGGATTCTGTCAGTTTCCGGAATTCACTGCTTTCGGAATGGGCATAATCCGGCGCAAGGATGTGCGATACTTCAAAATGATCAATGACTTTGGATGCGCCCCCGATATGATCCTGATCGTAATGTGTCAGAATCATGTAATCAATTGTTGTGACGCCGAGCGCATTCAAACAGCGGCGCATTTTGCTTCCGTCGCTTTTTTCACCGCAGTCAATCACAACTGTATGATTCTGCGTCTGGATGACCATGCCGTCGGCTTTTCCTAATTTCAGACAGCAAAGTTTGAGATCATAACATTCTGTGGGCTGATACTCTGATTTTAATGTAGGATTGTCAACTGGAGTTGTTTTGACACATCCTGTCAACAGCATTGCACAGCTTAGAAGCAGTGCGTTTATTTTTTTTCTTGCCATATAAAAAAACATCTCCTGATATTATTTTATTTTATTCTATCACAGAAACCTGAAATTAATTTTAAAATTAATCTTAAAATTAGTATTAAGTATACCATAGATCCTGAGATTTGTCAATTAATTTTTTCCGGCAACTACTTGTATTTTTCCGGAAAATATGCTATGATATAAGATATAACATATATTTTAATTTTAAATTTCTGGAGGTTTTTAAAATGATAAATCATAATTATACACTGATTGGTTACCCGTTAGGGCATTCCATGTCTCCCTGGATTCATGAAAAATTGTTTTCCCTGTTCGGAAAGAACGGAACTTACACATTGACGGAAATTGCGCCGGAGGAACTTGCCGGCAAACTCCCGGAGCTGAAACAATGCAGGGGATTTAATATTACAATTCCCTACAAGACGGACATTCTGCCTTATCTGGATTGCATGGATGAGACGGCGCAGAGATATGCATCTGTCAATTGCGTTGCCGTGACAGAAGACCAGAAACTGCATGGTTATAATACGGATTGCACAGGGTTTCTCCGGAGCGTGCAGGATATGCCTTTAAACGGCAAAGTGTTATTGATCGGCTGCGGTGGTGTCGGTCGAATGATGGCAACAGAGGCAGTTCTTCACGGTGCAGACCTGACAATTTCTGAACCGGATCAGACACGTGCCGAATCTCTTGCACAGGAATTGCAACAGAAATATCCGGATGCAAAAATTCGTCTGAAAAATGCGAAAATCCTGGAACAGGAGCAGGAAACTTTTGATCTGCTCATGAATGCCTGTCCGGTGGGGATGTATCCGAAAGTAGATGCCTGTCCGGTCGGAGATGCATTAATTCGGAACAGTGCGAACGTGTTCGATGTGATTTATAATCCGACGGAAACGCAGTTAATCCGGAAGGCCCGTTTCATGGGGAAGAAAGCTGTCGGCGGTTCTGCAATGCTTGTCTGGCAGGCAGTCCGTGCGCATGAAATCTGGAATCATGAAACCTACAATCCGGAAGACATTCAGAAATTAATTCAGGACATGGAACAGGAAGTGAACCGGCTGTTCGCGGAAAAATAATAAATATACATTTTAAATTAAATTAATTAGATTAAGGAGACGCAAAGCATGACGATTTTTCTATGCGGATTCATGGGGTGCGGCAAAAGCACTATTGGTTTCAGACTTGCCAGAAAATTAAATCTGAATTTTGTCGATATGGACAGTTATATTGAACAGCAGGCGGGCATGAAAATTCCGGAAATTTTTGAAAAACAGGGAGAATCCCATTTCCGGGATGTGGAAACACAGGCAGTCCGGGAGCTGTCCGGACGGGATGGTGTAATTGCTTGCGGCGGCGGTGCGATGCTCCGGGAAATCAATGCAGAAATTGCCAGAAAATCCGGTTTTGTGGTGCTGTTGGATGTGCCGTTCCGGACTTGCTATTTCCGGATTGCCGATTCTGACAGACCAATTGTGAAACGCAGTACCCGGCAACAGTTGAATCAGCTCTATGAAGAACGCTATAATATCTATGAAACACACTGCACGCACAAAGTGGATGCCTCCCGAAGCATCAACGCTGCTGTCTGGAATATTATAAATACACTGGAGATTCCAGTATCTGAGGAGAAAGAAAATTTATGTTAATTTATAATGCAGAAATTTACTCCATGACGGAAGACATGCACTTCTATGGTTATGTGGAAATTCAGGACGGGAAAATTACGGCTGTGGAACAGGGAAAGCCGGAACAGATCCGGCTCACGGAACAGGACATTGATGCACAAGGCGGAATGCTCCTGCCCGGATTCATTGACGCACATACACATCTGGGGATTATTGAAAACGGAATTGATTTCGAGGGCGATGACTGTAACGAAATTTCTGATCCGTTTACGCCGCATCTTCGTGCAATTGACGGGATTAATCCGCAGGACAGATGTTTCCGGGAAGCTTATGCGCACGGGATCACATCCGTGATGGTCTCTCCAGGGAGTGCTAATGCTTGCGGCGGCGACATGCTCCTGATGAAAACTTACGGGCGGTGCGTGGATGAAATGGCAGTCCGGACATGCGGCATGAAATTTGCACTCGGAGAAAATCCCAAATCGACTTACAGTAACCGGGATGAAATGCCGGTGACAAGAATGGCAACGGCGGCGCTGATCCGGGAGGGTTTGCAGAAAGCGAAGTTATATGCAGAGAGATTGCAACGTTTTGAGGAACATCCGGACGAGGAAGAACCGCCGGAATATGATAGCAAATGTGAAGCACTGCTGCCGTTATTGAATGGCGACATGAAAGCGCATTTTCATTGTCACCGGGCGGACGATATCTGTACAGCAGTCCGGATCTGCAAGGAATTCGGATTGGAATTTGTGATTATTCACGGCACAGGGGCGCATGTGACAGCGGATCTGTTCGGAGAATGGGGCTTATCCATGATTATCGGACCTGTCATCTGTGACCGGTGCAAACCGGAAATGCAGGATCTGGAATTACATAATGCGGCGATTCTGCATCAGCACGGCGTCAGGATTGCCATCTGCACGGATCATCCGGAAGTCCCGGTGCAGTATCTGCCGTTATCTGCAGCGCTTGCAGTCAAAGGCGGACTGTCCAGAGAAACGGCGCTCCGGGCGATGACGTCCGAGCCGGCGGACATACTAGGCGTTTCCGACCGGATCGGGAGAATTGCCGTGGGATTGGATGCAGATCTGGTGTTATTTACAGAAGATCCTCTGGACGTGATGCAGCATCCGGAATGGGTCATGATTGACGGTAAAATTTTAAAATAATTTAAATATTTAAATTAATGATATAGTGGTGGTTAATTTATGAAAATTTTAAAAAATTTAAAATGCAATAAATTTTTTACCGGAATTCTTAAAATTTCTGTCGGGTTGTTTTTATGTCCGCTTCTGCCGCAGATCCCAGCACAGGCGGAAGATCTTTCCAGCTTGCTGACTTATGAAATCTCTGACGATCATGTGATTATTACAGCGTGTGACAAGAATGCCAATTCTGTGGAAATTCCCACGGAACTGGACAATCTGCCCGTGACGGAAATTGCAGAATCTGCCTTTGCAAAATGCACAGGACTGCAAAACATTTTCATTCCGGAATCTGTTACCATCATCGGACAGAATGCTTTTTCGCTTGGCATTGCAGAAATTGCAGTTTCGGAAGAAAATCCGGTGTTTTCCAGTTGCGACGGTGTTTTATTTGATAAAGAACAAAAAATCTTAATTGAATATCCCGACTGCCATCCACAGACAAACTATACGATCCCTGACAGCGTGACGGAAATTGCACCGTGCGCATTTTCGGATAGCCGGTATCTGACAGCCCTGGTGATCCCAGACAGTGTGGAGATTCTGGGAGAATCCGCCTGTAAATCCTGCGCCGCTTTGGAACAGGTTGTTCTGTCCGGTTCTCTTATGGAACTGAGTGACCAGGCGTTCTGTTTCTGCCGGAATCTCGCAGATATCCGAATTCCGGACGGAGTGACAAGAATCGGCGAAAGCACGTTTGCAAGCTGCGGTAAGCTTTCGGATCTCATCATTCCGGAGAGCATTACGGAAATCGGCAGATCTGCATTTGAGAAATGCAGATCGATAAAACATCTGACAATTTTGAATCCGGAGTGTGAGATTTCCGATGATGCAAAGACAATTCCGGCAACAACCGTGCTGCATGGTTATCTGGATTCTACCGTGTATACTTACAAAGTGAATCATAATCCGTTCGTGTCTCTGGGGGAATACCTGAACATGCAGGCAGTGCCGGGGGATCTGACGGGAGATGAGAAGGCTTCCGTTGCGGATCTGATCCGGTTGCAAAAATATCTTCTGGGACAGGAATGTCTCCCGATCCAGTTATGGAAAAATGCCGATCTGAACCGGGATCAGGTTGTGAATATTTACGACTGGAATTTACTGAAAAAAATGATTTTAAATTGTTAAATACTAAAAATCCAGAAAGTGAGTGATTTATTTATGATAAATTCTGTTAAAAACGAAATCAGAGAAATTACTGTCCAGGAAATCACGGATGCCGTTGCGGCGCTGTGCATCCGGGCAAATAAGATCCTGCCGGAAAATCTGGAGAAAAAAATCCAGGACTGCGCAAGGCAGGAAAAATCCCCTGTCGGGAGAGCTGTCTTTGATGATCTCCTGGCGAATCTGGATGCCGCCAGGGAGGAAGATTTCCCGATTTGTCAGGATACCGGCATGGCAGTGGTATTTATAGAACTCGGACAGGATGTGCATATCACCGGAGGAACGCTCCGGGAAGCTGTGAATGCCGGTGTAGCAAAGGGCTATACAGAGGGCTATTTAAGATGTTCTGTTGTGGGCGATCCGTTGGAACGTATCAACACGCAGAATAATACCCCGGCAGTCCTGCATACCGAACTTGTGCCGGGCGATCAGATCCGGATTACTGTCTGCCCGAAAGGATTCGGGAGCGAAAACATGTCGCAGCTGAAAATGATGACCCCGGCGGCGAGTCAGGAAGATATTATCCAATATGTGACGGACTGCATTGCCACAGCCGGAAGCAATCCCTGTCCGCCGATTGTGGTCGGTGTCGGTATCGGGGGAAATTTTGAAGAATGCGCTCTGCTTGCTAAAAAAGCACTCTGCCGGGATGCCGGACAGCGCAATTCCCAACCGCTCTATGCGGATCTGGAACAGAAAATGCTTGACCGGATCAATCAATTAGGGATCGGCGCACAGGGATTCGGCGGAACGATTACGGCATTGTATGTCAATATTGAACAAGGTGCGACGCACATTGCCGGCTTGCCGGTCGCTGTCAATGTCGGCTGTCATGTAACGAGACACGCAGAAATAATTTTATAAATTTAAATTAAATCAGAATCAGGAGTTGAACTTTTATGCTGTTAGCAATTGATGTGGGCAATACAAATATTGTCCTAGGTTGTTTTGATAAAGATACGATCCTGTTCCGGGAAAGATTATCGACCAATCAGCAGGCAACGGATCTGGAATATATTTCTGGGATCAAAATGGCACTGGATATGCACGGAATTGAGAAAGATCTCATTCAGGATGCTATTATTTCTTCCGTTGTGCCGTCCGTCACGGCGACGCTCCGGGAAGCTGTGAGCAAATATATTCACAAACGTGTCATGGTAGTGAATCCAGGCATCCGGACGGGATTAAGCATTCTGATTGATAATCCGGCACAGCTTGGCAGTGACTTAGTGGTGGATGCTGTTGCAAGTTTGCAGGAATATCCTGCGCCAATGATTATTATTGACATGGGGACGGCAACCACGTTGTCCGTGATTAATGAGAAAAAGCAGTACATCGGCGGTGTGATTACAACCGGAATGGCAGTCTCGGTGGATGCTCTTGTCAGCCGGACTTCGCAATTACCAAAGATCAGTTTTGAACCGCCGAAGAAAGTCATCGGGACTAATACAATCGACTGCATGAAAAGCGGTATCCTCTACGGAACGGCATCCATGCTTGACGGGATGATTACAAGAATTGAACAGGAACTCGGACATTCCTGCACTGTCATTGCAACGGGGGGATTATCCAGAATGATCGTTCCGTTATGCACACATGAAATGATCCTGGATGATGATCTGTTATTAAAAGGCTTATATGCGATTTATCAGAAAAATAAAAATTAATTAGATAATTTTCAATAAAAACAAAAAGACTGTAGGCAGTGTTTCCACTTACAGTCTTTTTATGTATTTTTAGTATATTTAATTTTTGGCTTCTATAGAAACAGATAGCTTTATCTTACTGAGCTTGGTATCATAGAATTTCGCACAGAGCATGCCAATTGCAATGCCTGCTGTGTACCGGATGAAGTCGTCCACATCAAAAAATCCGATCATAGCAACAAACCGCAGTACTTGTACGATTAAAATAAACAGCTCACTTGCCAGGAGCGTCCTAACAATATTGGATTTGAAAAAACGGAACGCATAGAATCCGAACGGAATAAAACTAAATATGTTTCCGCAGACATTTTTGAATGAAAAATGTTCAGTAATTGTGCGCAATGGCATAAGATTCCAATTGAGATAGCCATATTCCCTGTTAAAGCGAATGGATCTACAAAGAGGATAAAATTTCATTAGAGGAAATATTCTGAAAATTACAAATACTAGCAGAAGAGCCATGTAAACCCAGAATACTGAACTATATATTATTTTATTTTTGGGAGAATTCATACTTGCAGACCTCTTTTAATTTGATTTTAAATTTAATTTTAAAATTAATTTTTAACTTGTTACTAATTTTATCATAGCATGTCTATCAGAAAAAGTCAAGCAAAATATTTAAAATTATGTAAAAAATTTCAGTATTTTCTGGTAACATGAAAAACACCCCTGATAACACAATCAAGGGCATTTTCGGATTCCAGATCATGCGCATTAATGCAAGCCGAAACTAATCGAAAGTGCATTGTCTACACGATCCATTGCATTCGGGTCTAGTGATCCCATTCTGTCTTTCAGCCGTTTCTTATCCAGCGTCCGGATCTGTTCAAGCAGGACAATGCTGTCTTTCTGCAAGCCGCAGCTTGCCGCCTCCAATGAAATATGCGTCGGGAGCTTTGCTTTATCCAGACGGCTGGTAATTGCCGCCGCAATCACAGTCGGGCTGTGACGATTGCCGACATCATTCTGAACGATAAGTACCGGGCGGATACCGCCCTGCTCAGAACCGACAACAGGACTCAGATCAGCATAATAAATCTCTCCACGTTTCACGGACATCATAACGAAAACAACTCCTTAGAATTTAAAAATTATTTAAAAAAATATTTCAAAAAATTAAAAAAATCTGAAATCAGGTTCAATTCTAGTATCGCACTTTCCGGGTAATTTATACACGCAAAAGCAGATTTTGTCTGCTGTTATTAATTTATGCAGAAAATCTGCAACAGGTGCTTGACAAAATTCTCAAACTATGCTATAATAGTATTTGTCAGGGGATTGGGGTGTAGCCAAGCGGTAAGGCAACGGACTTTGACTCCGTCAGTCGTGAGTTCGAATCTCGCCATCCCAACTGATCACAACACAAGCTCTCTTTCAAGGGAGCTTTTGTTATTTAAAAATTATCAAGAATCTTCCTCCAGTCGAAAATATAAATAATCAAAATAAATATGCAGATTTTTGTAAATTCTGCCTCTTGCACGCTGAAGCGTACGGCAAACGGTGGAGCTGTCAATTCCGAGTAATTCCCCGATTTCCCTGTGATTCAGATTCTGATAATAATAATATCCAATCATTTCACGCTGCCGGGACGTTAAATCCCGTGCAATGACTTCCTGGAGCGCCTTTTTCGCCGTCTCTATCTGTTTGCGGTTCGTTGGTACTGTTCCGGTGAGTTCCTGGAGAATTTCCCGGTCGGATTCGAGCCGATACGACGGAATTCGTTGATGTTTCATGAGATAGTTCCTCCTTAATAATAAATTAAAAATAATATTTAAAAAAATTTAAATATTTAAATGCTTTTGCATGTCCGCCATCAGATGTATGATGTCATCCCGTTCCTTGCAGAGCATATCCCGCCTTGCGGCAAGATGCTCCCGTTCCATCGTCTGGAATGTCTGATTTTTGAGCAGACAGTTTAATTCCTGAATGCGTTTCTGGAGCATCTGCCTGCTGTTTTCGTAATCTGCGATTAAATCCTGCAATGTAATCCAACCTTTCAGAATAAATTAAATTTAAAAAAATGAAAAAACTAAGAAGAACGTTTGTTCTTTATTGTTCTCTTTTATTCTACAGGATTTTTTTGCATTTGTCAAGAGGTTTTTTGAATTTATGCCAGAATTATCAGAAAATTTTAAAAAAAATTTAACAGGTTTCCTGGAAAATTACCAGAATTTCCACACGCTCCGTCTGCATATGCCCGGACATAAGGGAAAATCTCTGATCCGATCGCTTGCCGGTGCATATGCCTGGGATATTACGGAGATTCACGGAGCAGACAGCCTCTTTGAAGCGAATGGTATTCTGAAATCTGCACAACAGGAAACAGCACGGATTTATCAGACCGGAGCGACGTTCTGGAGTGCCGGAGGGTCTACGCTCTGCATTCAGGCAATGCTTGCCCAGATGAAAGCAGAACACAGGACAATTCTCGCCGCCAGGACGGTTCACAGGGCATTCCTGAACAGTTGTGTACTTCTGGATCTGCCTGTAACATGGATTTTTCCACGTTCCGGATCTTTAATCGGCGGTTATTATGATTTGTCCGATTTTGAAAAAGCCTTACAGCAAACGTCCCAACCGGCTTGTATTTATGTCACATCCCCGGATTATCTGGGAAATTTGCAGGATATTGCAGGATTATCCCGGATCTGCCGGAAGTATCATGCAAGACTGATTGTAGATAATGCGCATGGAGCGCATTCCGCATTTTTGAGAGAGAATCAGCATCCTATTGCAAATGGTGCAGATTTTTGCTGTGATTCTGCACATAAGACACTCCCAGCGCTGACCGGCGGTGCATTCTTACATGTCAGGAACTCCGAAGATGCCGGAAAAATCCAGTCACATATGCAAATGTTCGGTTCTACAAGTCCGTCCTATCTGATTATGCAATCCTTGGAATCCTGTACAGATTGGCTTGCCGGGCAGGGCAGGGAAGCGATCCGGCAATGTGAGGAATTTGCAGAGCAATTCAAGAATCAATTATCCGAAAAATATGAATTAATCGGCACAGATCCGATGCATTTGACAATCCGGGTGAACGGACTGGAATTTTCCCGAATTCTCCGGGAGAATTACCAGATCGAATGTGAATATGCAGACAAGACTTGTTTGGTGTTGTTATTATCGCCGATGCTGACACAACAGGATTTTGCCAGATTATCGGCTGTGCTTCTGGATTTTTGTCCGTCCGGGGAATTCATCCCGGCACAGAATCCGCCGGAATTGTCCAGGTTTGCAGAGATTGTCTGTGATCTGCGGACAGCGGCGCTGTCCGACTGGGAGATGATCGCTCCGGAACAGGCAGAGGGGAGAATCTGTGCCGCCGTGCAAGTGCCCTGTCCGCCGGCAGTTCCGATTGTCCTCAGCGGTGAAAGAATCACAAAAGAAACGATTGCATTCATGCGCTTTTATGATCTGGACAGAATTGCAGTCATGAAAAATATTGAAACAAATCATCAAAAATTTTAAACTTTCAGAAATGAGGGCTTATTTTGAAAAATTTAAATAAATTTATAAATATAATCTGTTTGTCTGCTGTGATAGTCTTGTGTACAGGCTGTCAGAAAGAACCAGATTCACAGATAGATCCCGATAGCAGTATTCCGGAAAATGCAGTGCAGACAGAACCGGAATTGATAACTGATCCGGGAGCAGATTCCGAATCAGGAGCAGAATCAGAAACGCCGACGCCGACAAATGCGCCGTTCCCGGAATCGGATATGAATGCTGTAAATTTCAATGACGGAAATCATGCGTTTGTCAAAATTCCGGATACCGGCGCTGCGGGAGAACTCTTCGTGGAGAATGTTGACGGGAATTTCATGCTGAAATTCACAGATCTGTCAACAAATTCCGGGAATCTGAAAGAATCCGTCCAGGAAATTCAGGTTTCCGTCGGACAGTTGCTAAATCCGGATCAGTTGGAAAGCGTACGGAAAATTAGTTTTGATTTCTATGCAGAGGCAAAAGAAGATCTGTATCAGAACGAAGCAGGAGAATCACTCAAAGTGCCGGGGTCGATTTCCATTAACGGCACAACGTTCTGCGCAGATGGGACAGCTTACGAATTTGAGGGAGTTTCCGCCGTGGATGTAAATCCGTACAATCTGGAACGTTCAGATGTCTGCCATGTGGAATTTGAATTCCTGCTTGCGGAATCCGGAAAGTGCTGGGACAGTTCGATTACAACAGAAAAATTGTATTTCACAATCCAGCGCACCGGCATGGAGAACATTTCTGATGTTTATCTGGATAATCTTGTGTTCTACGATGCCGAGGGGAATTCTATCCCGTTACATATCCGTGCTGAAAATTTGACAGAAACAACACAGGAATAAGATCATGAAAAAAAAACACTTTAAAATTTTCAAAAAATTGAAAAATAACATGTTTCTTTTCTGTTCTGCCGGGATCATGTTATTGACAACAGGATGCAGTTTCGCCGGTGTGACGTATCAGAATTATGTGCAAGCCGTCCTGGATTGCAGTTATCACCAGAATTATCAGGCATATTGCGACATGACAGATCATACTATTTCAGAGGCAGAAGCATTATTTCTGAATGAAAAAATTTCTCTCAGCACAAGAATCCGGCATTATTACGGCATAAAATCTGATTTTATCAGTGAAGAAATGATTCAGCAGTATGACGATTTTGCAGGGGAGATCTTGAAACAGACAAAATACACAATCCGGGAAGTGAACCGGACAGGAGATGTGTATCAGGTGACGTTGATTTTATCGCCGGTGGATTTCTGGGAGAGGACAGCGCCGGAGATCGAAAATTATTATGAAAATGATTTCACGCCGAAATATTCCAGGGCGAAAACACAGCAGAAAGCGGACATGCTGGAGGAAGTCTATGCCCGGCAGGTGCTCCGGATTCTGGAGCAGTCCCTGAAAGAACTGGATTATTTAGTGCCTGTCCAGTATGATTTTACCATTGGGACGGGAGAAAACAGCGTCCAGGGAACGACCTGGCAGGAAATTGACAGCATTTTACTAGGTTACGCAGAAACAGCATCAGAATCTTAAAATAAAATCATCCGGCATCACAGCCGGGTGATTTTTTAGAATTTAAATACAGATAAAAAAAGCAGTCCTTTGCAGGACTGCCCAAAAAATAATAAGGATGTAGGATTTATGATAGATTTATTATAACATAGTTTATGAATTCTGTCAAGGATTTTTAGAAGATATTTTCATTTTTTTGTAGAAATTCACAAATTTCGCACAAAATATTCTGCATATTGCCCAAGGATTAATTAAAATCTGAATCTGAAATGAAAATTTATTTGCCTTCCAGTTTCCGGCATTCCCTTTCTTCTTTTGTCATTTTATTCTGATTCCGTCCGTTCCGGATAATTTCCACTTCGGATCTGTCAATCGTATAGGGCATGTCCTCCTCTTTTTCGGGACGAATCCGGAGCTTTCCGCTGATTAAATTGGCATCTTCCACACGTCCTTTCCCCTGGGGGGTCTTGACAAGAGAACCAATCCGGGGCGTGATCTTCTGCAATTCTTCATAGGCTTCCTGTTCATGTTTCAGACAGCACATCAATCTGCCGCATGTACCGGAAATTTTCGTCGGATTCAGAGATAAGCCCTGTTCCTTTGCCATTTTGATAGAAACCGGCTGAAAGTCGCTCAGATAGCCCCGACAGCAGAATTCCCGTCCGCAGATACCCAGTCCCCCGAACATTTTCGCCTCATCCCGGACACCGATCTGCCGTAATTCAATCCGCATACGGAAGATTGCTGCCAGATCTTTGACCAGTTCCCGGAAATCCACACGGGAATCTGAAGTAAAATAAAATAATAATTTGCTGTTGTCAAACGCACAGCTGACATCCACAAGTTTCATTTTAAGCTTATGTGCCAAAATTTTCTGTTCACAGATCCGGAATGCTTTCTTTTCTTTCTGTTTATTGGATTCCAGTTTCTGGAAATCTTCTTTGTTCATAATCCGGAGAATGGATTTTAACGGTGAGACAATGCTTTCATCCGAGATTTTCTTATTCGGGAGCGCCACTGTCCCCCAGTCCATGCCCTTTGCAGTTTCTACAATGACTTTTGTCCCGATGGCAAGCGTTAATTTTTTCGGATCAAAATAATAAATTTTATTGGAGTTTTCAAATCTGACACCTACGATTTCAATCATAGAAATATCCTTTCTGATGCCGGGCATCTGGAAAATAATTTTTAAATTTTAAAATAATAATCTGCCGCCGAATGCCGCAAGCGCAAGTTTCGTGCTGACGTTTGCGTGAATCGCTGTACAAGCATCCCGGACAGCATCCTGCAACTGGATTGCCCGGCTTGCTGTGAAAATTGTGGACAATGCCCGTGCGCTGTCCCGGTCACACCCTGCAAGCATGGAATTCTGATCTGGATTCTGATTTAAATTCGGGTAATACTTGAAAATCATGGCATCCCGGAATTGCAGACTCACAAGACGCAGAAACTCCAGTGCTTTTTGTCGGTCTTTTTCGTAATCATGCAGAATCCGCAGAATTTCATAATGCTTTCTGGTAAAGACAGCATTCGTGAAATCTGTCACATGCCGGGTCAGCGTCTGCATGTCTTCATCTGCAAGCCATTGGAGTGCCTTTCCGATGTTGCCGCCACAGGCATGGACGGCATTCCCGGCATCCGTCGGAGAGATTCCACGGGATAATAATGCTGTTTCACAGTCTTTCCAGGAACAGGGATTTACTGCAATCTGCATCATCCGGGAAAGCATGGTCTCCAGAAATACGGATTTTGTCTGCGCTGTAAACAGTAATAGCACGTGTTCCGGCGGTTCTTCGGTTAATTTCAATAACGTATTCTGTGCCGGAATGCTGATGTTGTCGCAATCTGTGAACAGATAAATTTTCAAATCGCTGTCATTGGGCGCAGTCAATGCATCCTGACAGACATTCCGGACAGTTTCCACGGAAAAGCCTTGTTTTTTGCCGGAATGTTCCGGAAAGATCAGATCCGGATGGCTCTTATGCAGGATTTTTCTGCAATTTCGACACTCACTGCAAGGGGCATGATCGCTTGTGCAGAGAGCTGTCATGGCAAAATATTCTGCAAGCGTTTTTCTGCCCGAACCTGTTTCGCCGTAAAACAGACAGGCATGGGGCAATCTGTGATTGTGTCTCATAGCCCGGATTAACGTCAGATTCCGGGAATTTCCGTAGATTTCCGGGATAGTATTCCTATTAATATCACTCATCATAATTTTATATCATATATTTTTTAAATTTTTTCAAAGCGTTCAATATCTGTCACAAATACAATCGCACCGCCGACTTCGACTTCTACCGGGAAGTCAATCCCGGAACTGACCGGGATGCCGTTGGGGACAGTTTTTTTGCGTTTGTGACTTTTTTCCCGGATAATCGTGATTAAATTTTCTATCCGGTTTTCTTCGACGCATAACAAAAACGTCGTATTCCCGGCACTGAGAAAACTGCCTGTAGAAGCTAATTTCGTAGCATAAAATCCGGCTTTCAGCAACGCCTTGCTGACTGCCTGGCTGTCGTCATCATTGACAATGGCAAAAACAAGTTTCATGATTCAAAATCTCCTGCTGTTTCTAATTTAATTTATTATAGCATAAATTTCAAAAAAAAGCAAGTCCCTTAAGAATATCTGTGATATTGAACTCATGTTATTTTACAAAATTCTTGTGATCTCATAATTTTGATTATTTTTTAATTTTCTAAATTCATCGAAAGTAGTAATAAATTCTAAATCCTGATATACATCATCAGGAACACGAAATACCATAAAATAAACACCAAAATTAATATCTTTTTTGTACGCACTTCTAATATAATTATCGTCTGTATATTCATTGGAGCTAGCAATTTTTTCTGTAAGTATAGACCATTCTTCCTCTGAAAAAATAGTATTTTCTGGAATCAGTATATGAAAGCTTGGTGATAAAAATCCCCCTTCTTTTAATTCTTCATAGGACAAATACGCAGGCGTATCAAAAGGCAAATCCTCAGTTATTCTTTCTGTTTTATCTTTTGTAACTAGTTTATAATCTTCAAAATATTGGTCTACATAATCAATTACATTATTTTGTATCTCGTCATAATATTTATAG
>CAMWTO010000018.1 GCA_947177205.1 uncultured Ruminococcus sp.
TGCACCACTGGAACTCATAATCACCATACGTCTTAA
Source organism: uncultured Ruminococcus sp. (assembly GCA_947177205.1). Taxonomy (GTDB): domain Bacteria; phylum Bacillota; class Clostridia; order Oscillospirales; family Ruminococcaceae; genus UBA3855. Next base: position 37 of record CAMWTO010000018.1, read on the forward strand.
ATCGTGGCAGTATATACTAAATATATATTATGATATTTTTTATGAAGAAATAAAGACGACTGATCCTGAGAATCTGCCCGATGGAGAAATATTCCGTAAGTCGGTAGTTGAAGTTCATTCGGCAACTCAGAAAGTTCTTCATAAAGGTTTAATGCCTGAAAGAAAGATAATCGAAACATTTGAGCAAAGTCTTTTAGTACTGAATAATGATGATATTGATATTTTTGTCAGGATAGCTGTTTTTCATTATTTATTTGGATATATCCATCCTTTTTATGATGGAAACGGAAGAACAAGCCGTTTTATCAGTAGCTATCTTCTCTCACGACAGCTGACACCTTTGATAGGATTCAGACTATCCTACACTATCAAAGAGAATATTTCAAAATACTATAAGGCGTTTGAAATCTGTAACGATTTGCACAATAAAGGCGAACTTACACCATTTATTGAAATGTTCCTGAATATTGTCAAACTCTCTATGCAGCAGCTCTTAGAAACTCTAAAAGAGAAAAAGCAAAAGTGGGATTACTATTCTGAACGTATCATTTACCTACCTATGACTGATGATTCAGATATAGTTTGTCTGTATGATCTGCTGATAAAGGCTACTCTCTTTTCCAATATTGGTATCAGTCGTTATGAGCTTGTACAAATGTGTGAGCGTTCTGATAATACTGTCAGAAGGAAACTTAAAATGATACCTGAGTATCTTCTTGTTGAAAATCGTCAAAAGAGCAGAAAATTTTATTTACTGAACCTTGATGAAGTTGACCGCTTGTTTGAAGAAGAATGAATACAACGTCCACACATTCGGGGACGTTGTTCGTATATTTATGATTTATGCCTTTCAACCGGTTCTCTTGCGGTTACATCTGTTTTGTCATAGTCAATTCTGAAATAATTAAGAATAGCTTTTATATGATAAAAATGGATATTAGGAAAAATCTTAGGAAATTAAAAGAAAAAGCATTCCCAATTACTTGGAAATGCCTGTATTTATAGGGTGGGAGATGGGATTCGAACCCACGATCTTCGGGACCACAATCCGACGCTTTAACCAGCTAAGCTACACCCACCATATATAACGCGCCTTGCTGGATTCGAACCAGCGGCTTACTGCTTAGAAGGCAGTTACTCTATCCAGCTGAGTTAAAGGCGCATAGATAAAATCAGCAGCCATAGCTGCTAAAAAATGGAGCGGGTGATGGGAATCGAACCCACGTAACCAGCTTGGAAGGCTGGAATTCTACCATTGAACTACACCCGCATCAACAGTATTTATTATAGCATAAAAATCAGAATTTGTCAAGTGTTTTTTTGAAAAATTTTTTTAAATTTTAAAAAAATTCTCTCCCGGAAAAATCCTAGGAGAGAATTATTTTATTTAAATTATTTTTTATCCAGATTTATTTCAGGATTGCAATAAATCTTCACAGCGTCATGCTCCGTACTCACCAGAATTTTATGCAGAATCGTTCCGTTGTCAATCATTTCTTCCGCAACGGGATCTTCTACACGATCCCGGAGCACTCTGCGGATTTCTCTTGCGCCGTAACGCTTGCCAAATGCCTCTTTGGCGATTTTTTCTAATGCGCCCTGCTCATATTCTAGCGTAATCCCCTTTTCTTCCAGCGGATTCTTCATTTCATCCAGCATCAGACCGGCAATGGCTGTGTAATCTTTTTCTGTCAACGGCTTAAATACAATAATTTCGTCAATTCGGCTGATGAATTCCGGACGGAGAAAATCCCGGAGCGCTTTCATGGCTTTCTCTTTGGTCACATCTTCCTGTGTTTTGTTGAATCCCACACCGGTACTCTTATCCGTTGAACCTGCATTGGATGTCATGCAGATCACGGTATGCGCAAAACTTACCGTTCTGCCCTGGGCATCTTCAATCTGTCCTTCATCCAGAATCTGCATTAAAATATTCATCACATCCGGGTGCGCTTTCTCGATCTCATCAAACAGAATCACAGAATACGGCTTTCTCCGGACTTTTTCCGTCAATTGTCCTGCTTCATCATAGCCCACATAGCCGGGAGGTGCGCCGATTAATCTGGCAACGGCATGTTTTTCCATGAATTCCGTCATGTCTAACCGGATCAACGGCTCTGTCGTGTCAAATAATTCAGAAGCCAGGACTTTGACAAGTTCCGTCTTGCCTACGCCTGTAGGACCGACAAAGATAAACGATGCCGGGCGGATGCGTTCGCTGAACTGAATCCGACTTCTCTTGATGGATTTTGCCAGTGCTTCTACGGCTTCATCCTGCCCGACGACTTTGCGTTTCAGACGTTCTGCAAGCCCTTTCATCCGTGCCATTTCTGTCTCTGCAATCTTATTTGCCGGAATTCCTGTCCATAATTCAATGACAGCCGCCAGATCCGTTTCTGAAACATAGATCTGTTCTGCCTGTTCCTGCAATTCTTTCTGTTTCATATCCAGACGACTACAGATAGATTTCAATTCTGCAATTTTCTCGAAATCCTGCGAACTGTTGTCCATCAGGTCTGTCAGATCCTGCGAATTCTTCTCCAGTTCCTTGGTAACTCTGTCCAGTTCTGCAAGCTCTTTTGCACGCAAACTTCTGTAGGCACAGCTTTCATCCAATAAATCAATCGCCTTATCCGGCAGAAATCTATTATTAATATATCTCTCAGACAGGACAGCGCATAATTTTAAAATTCTGTCTTCAATCTTAACTCTGTGATATTTTTCGTAATATTCCCGGATGCCTAATAATACTTCTGCTGTTTCATCAACAGTCGGCTCTATGATGGTCACCGGCTGAAAACGACGTTCCAGAGCGCTGTCTTTTTCAATATATTTGCGATATTCTTTGAACGTTGTTGCGCCGATGACCTGAATTTCGCCTCTGGACAATGCCGGTTTCAGGATATTCGCCGCATTCATAGAACCCTCGGAATCTCCTGCACCAACTAAATTATGCACTTCATCAATAAATAAAATCACGTTTCCGGCTTTGATGACATCCGCAATCAGTCCTTTGACACGGCTTTCAAACTGTCCCCGGAACTGTGTTCCTGCAACCAGTGCTGTTAAATCCAGCAAATAAATTTTTTTATCCAATAAATGGAATGGTGCATCACCTGCGGCGATTCTTTGTGCCAGACCTTCCGCAATCGCCGTCTTGCCGACACCCGGTTCACCAATTAAACAGGGATTATTTTTCGTTCTGCGTGATAAAATCTGCATTGTCCGGGCAATTTCCCGGTCTCTCCCGATAATTCTGTCAAGTTTATTTTCTTCTGCACGTTTACTCAAGTTCGTACAGTAATTTTCCAGAAATTTCAATTCTTTTTCAGGTTTGCTGAATTTTTTATGACCGTGTTCGGATTTTTTTGTTTCCCGAAAGTCACGGGGATTTTTTTCATCACGTCCGGATGGTTTGCCGCCGATATTCTGCATACCGCCGAAAATATTTTTCAGAAAACTCGGCATCGCATCAATCGTTCCTTTAATCATGGGATCATCCTCAGCAAGCATATCTTCATCCGTCATATCGGAAATGCCGTCCTGCATCATTTCCATCATGCGATCTGAGAAGTCTTCCAAATCTTCTTCATTGATATAATGACTTTTGAGATAATCCGAAACCTGCGGAATATTTAGATCTCTGGCACAGACCAGACAGTAACCCTCATTTCTGCTCTCCTCACCACGCAGAGCGGAAATGAAAACAACAGCTGGTCTTTTTTTACATTTACTGCATAACACCATAATTTTTGCTTCCCTCCTGAATAGCATTTCTCTTTATTTCTCTAGTATAACACATAATTCTGAACTTGTCAACTGATTTTGCGATCTGAAAAATCTGAATTTTTACAATTTTTTTTACAAAAAAGCCAGTACAAGCAAAATAGCAAGCATTCCAAAATTCACAAGACTAAACACAAGCAGATATTTCCCGGATTTTGCTTTTTCTGAATTTTTATAAAACTGAAAAGAAATCAGACTTGCAAGAGAGGCAATGATCGTACCAAGTCCGCCGAGATTGACGCCCAGCAAAAGTGCTGTTCCATGATCTGTAAATCCCGACAGCATCACAGATGCCGGCACGTTGCTGATTAACTGCGATAACAATACTGCTATGATGATTTCTCTGCCGCTGAGAATTTCAGAAAAAAATCTGCTGACACTTTCAATCTGTGCAATATTTCCTACGAAAACAAAAAAACATAGAAATGTCCCCAATAAGCCATAATCCACTTTTGCAAGCTGCCTGAATGGCATAAAAACAATTGTCGCAAGCAGACAAACCCACATAGGGACAACCCGGAACACAGTCAGCAAGCATAATCCGAACAGCAACAGATAGACAATCAACGAGCTTCTTTTAATTTTTTTTAAATTTCCGGATTTTTCAGAATTCCCGGTCATGCATGCATCCGCTGGCAGCAAAAAGCACAGCAGTATCAGCATCACAAGGCTTGCTGTACCTGCCGGCAGCATCATAACCAAAAAATCCCCGGTTGTCAGCTGATATTTATCATATAAATAGAGATTCTGCGGATTTCCGAAGGGTGTCATCATACTTCCGAGATTTGCGCTGGCTGTTTCCAGTACAATTGTAAAAATCCGGCTTTTTTCATCCTGAATTTTCTCATATACGATCAGCGTAAGCGGAATGAATGTCAATAACGCCACATCATTTGTCACAAGCATGGAACTGAAAAAGCAAATAAGCATAAAGACAAAGCCTAATTTCCGGAGACTGCCTGCTTTTTTCAATAAAAAATCCGCAATATTTTCAAATACACCCAGACTCCTAAGTCCGCCGATAGATGCCATCAGACAAAAGAGCTGAACAAGCACGTTTGCATTGATATAATCCAGATATCCGGCATTCGGCGGTATGATAAACATCGTAACTGCTGCTGCAAAAACTGCAATGACAAACACAGTTTGATTTTTGATAAATTCAATTATTTTATATTTCATTTTATATTGATCCCTATAGTTCTATTTTCTCAAAAATTTATTTTCTTAAAAATTCTTATCCCGCACTGACTCTCTCAATCCTGTCATAGCCTAACAGATAAAAATATCTGCCGTTCCGGAGAATTTTGTCATAATCATCCTTGATTTCCAGAGAGGACAGCTCCACTCCTGAAAAAGCATAACTCCGGATTGTTCCGGCATCCAGTAAATAGACAGTGTGATCCTGGATTTTGACATTTTTACAGATACTGTCAAAAGACACAGTTACAGGCGTCTGGGAATCTCCCGAAAACAGAACCAGAATGGATTGCCGTCTGTTCTCATTCTTAAGCAGGATAGCCGCCTGATCTTCCGAAAAATCACAGTCCACCAGTGTGCCATTATAAACATACGTGTTCAGCAGACCGCCGGTATTGTTATAATATGCAGCCTGTGTATCTCCAATGACAAATGCACCGCCATCTTTCAACGAATGCACCTGCCAGCACAGTGCCGGCAAGGCATCCGAAGTCCATTTCACATCGCTGTCATTAAATTCAATATATTTCAGAATTGTGACAAGTCCGCCGTTTTCTGCTCCGATTGTCGCACAGACGCAGCCGTCATCCTGAAATCTGACATCAATCAGACGTTCCAGACAGTTCCTGGTGTAGATCCGTTTCCCGTTTATGTCATAGACATACAAACAGCAGGCATACGTGTCGGATTCGGTCACAACGGCAACACGTCCGTCGTCACTGAGAACAGCAAACCAGATCGGCTGTTCCAGAGTTTCTTCATAGAGCATTTTCTTTGTCTGATCTACCCGGAACGTTATTCCATTATGAGAATATGTCAATGCCCTGGAATCATTCGTCTTCATGATAGCATTACTATAGGCATGTTGCCGGCTGTCAATCTGTTCTCCGTTCATATCATAAATATAAATATATTTATCACACAACACAAACAGATCATGATTCACAAATTCTGCATGATAATCTACACCGCCGGAAACTGTCAGCATATATTCTCCATCCGGTTCGGCATTTAGACTGGAATAACTGGTTGTCATCTGCTGAAACTTGGAAAACCATTTTTCACGGCTTGTATAGATCAGCGCACCAAGCAGGACGACTGCAAAGACAATCAGGAGCTTGCAAAGTCTTCTTCTGCGTTTCCTGCGTTCTCTCAGCTCCAGAATATCAACCGTCTTTGCCATGAAAAAAATCCTCCTGTTGCTAATAAAATCAATAAAATACCCGGTTCAGATACAATCCCTGCGCCGGGGCTGTCCTGCCTGCCTGCAAGCGATCTCCGGACGCAAAAATCTGGTCTAATTGCTGCGGGAGAATTTTCTTCTCATTTACATCAATCAGCGTCCCGACAATAATTCTCACCATATGATAGAGAAACCCATCTCCCTGGATTTTAAAATAAATTTTCTCATTCTGTTTCTGGACTTCAAAACTGCGGACAGTCCGGATTGTGTTCACATTCATTCTGCCGTTGTCCGTGCAGAATGCCCGGAAATCTTTCGTGCCCACAAAAGATTCTGCCGTCTTCTGCACAAGCTGTAAATCAAATTTCCGCCTGTAGTGATAGGCAAGATCCTGTGTGAATGGATCTTTAGATTCGCTGTTATGCACCAGATAAACATATTCTTTTCCCTTACAGCTGAATCTTGCATGAAAATCCGGGACTGTTTCTTCGCAGGACAGAATTGAAATATCCGCCGGGAGCTCGCCGTTGACGCCACGCACAAAACCTTTTTCGGGAATGCGGCTGTTTGTCTGGACGGAAAAACAGAATTGCCTTGCATGAACACCGGTATCTGTCCGGGAACATCCCTGAATCGTGACTGGCTCATTGAGGACTTTGCTGACGCATTGTTCCACAACTTCCTGAACAGTCCGGCTGTTTTCCTGAATCTGGAAACCATGATAAGCCGTACCCCGGTAGGACATCATGACTTTTAAATTTCTCATAAACTTCTCACATATTCTCCTGATCTTCTGAATTTTCTGGATTCTCCGGATGCAGGGGAGTTCCGTTAAAATCCGTTTCGCCTTGCAGATATGCCGCCAGTTCTTCTTCTGTTAATAAATCTTCTTCCATGTCAAGCGGCGTGGACTGGATTTTTTTATCTTTATTCAAATATTTGGCAAATATATCATCAACGCTGTATCGTTCATTTTCTTCTAATTCCTGAGATTCCTGCACCGAATCTGTATGGGGGTCTGAGCCGGATTCAGAAATCAAATCTGAATCTGATTTTGATTCTAATTCCGGTTCTAATTCTTCCTGGAATTTTTCCGGATGTTTCTTCTCATAGATCCATAATAAAATTAAAATTCCCAGACTACCGAATGTGATTGCCACACCGGGGACAAATCCTGCCGGACTGTATTTCAATTCGATTTCATGTGCGCCTGCGCTTAATGCAATACCACACATGGCATCCATTAAGGAAATCACTTCTGCTTTCTGTCCGTCTACCTGGGCACTCCATCCCGATTCGTAGGGAATGGACAAATATAAAACACCGTTCTGAGATGCCGTCACCTGTCCGGAGACATGCGTGTCGTCCATATCTGTAATTGTGAATCTGCCGTTTTCCAGTAATTCATAACCCTGCTGCAAGACTTCTTCATTGAGCTCATAAAAATAAATATACACTGTGCCGCTTTTGGCTTCGTCTTTCATGGTACAGCGAAGATTGACAAGTTCCCCTGCCTGAAAATAACCTACAGGCGTGATATAGGGCTGTCTGCCGATGTTATATTTGTGGAGCTGTTCCGCATTGTCACGATAAACTTCCAGATAATCCCCTTTCGGCACTTTTGCATAGGCGTATGCCATTCCGGTCTTTGTTGTCGTATAATTATATTTCAGAAATACCGTATCAGAGGCATCATCCTGCTTAGTATAGCTGTATTTGCCGTAATCCAATCTGGATACGTCAAAACCCTGGTGTCCGACGTGCGTAATATCAATCTGCTTGAATAATGGCGTTTCAATTCCTGTTAATTTCTGGAATAATAAATTCTGCTGTTCAAAAGGATTGTCCATATCTTCTATTTCATATTCTTTTAATAATTCCGGCATCATGAAACCAAATCCCAGATTGTAGACCGTTTCATATAATGTACTCGTTCCGCTCTGGCTGATCTGATTCATGGTAACAGAATCCGCATTATAACCATCTTTTGCAATCACATAACGAATATCCATTAATAAATTTGTCAGAGGCGAAGTGTTCGCATAATAATATCTGTTGCCGGATTCGGATGCCGGCAGACCGATCCGACGGCAGAATGTTGTGGTACTTTCATTTGCCATGGACGAAAACTGCGAAATGCCATTATATTTATACAGCGACGGATCATTCAGGGAATACCACATGCTCAGCTCCGTCCTGTGAAATACATCGCTGTTGTCTTCTAATGCTAACAGATCCTGCACTTCGCTGTTGCTTGCCGGATAGGACGAATAACCGGAACTTCCCACGGATTTCACACCACTGACGGCATAGTTGGACATTTCAAAGCCGATCACTCCGGCAAGCAGGACTTGTATCACAGCTTTCGGCGCAAATAATCTGCACAGGATCACTGCCAGATACACACCGCCCAGAATCATGCAGGATTTCACAAATGCGTGATTGTCATCTTCCTGAATGCCGGATTGATACGCAATCCAACAAAAGACACCGCCCACGACAAGCATCCCGACCCATTGAAAAACAGATAATTTTTCTTCTAATAAGACCTGATACGCCCGGTAAGTCATGATTAACATCACAAACGAGAACAGGAACGAAAACCGGTAGGGAATCATATTTGTGAAATGAAATCCATGCCAGATAAAATTCAGATAATTCATGTTGCAACTCACAACTAAGAATACCAGAATCAGAACGGCAGAAATTTTTTCCCGAATTCTGATTCTTTTGGCGATCAGAAATGCACCAATTAACAATACCGGCAGTAAGCCACAGTATAAATTCGGCAGTCCCTCTTTGGAAGTCGGTTCTGTGTAGGCAAGCATATTTGCCACAAGATCTTTCCAGGATTCATAGAATGAAACAGATTTCGGAAAAGAATTGTTTGCACTGTGCGTCAATTGCAGTGCCTGGAATGTCGGAAGCAGGATAAACGCTGACAACCCTGCACCCAGGAGCGATCCGCCTGTAATCAATGCAAAACGCTTGAAAAATTTCTTGATTTTTAAATTCTCAAACAGACATAAACAGAAAAATGCCATGACTGTAAAAATGCAGATAAAATAAGCAATATAATAATTCGAAAATAATGCCAGTGCCAGGGAAATGACATAGACCCTGTACTTTCCCTCCCGGACAAGCATTGTTAATCCCAGCATTACAAGAGGAAGCATGGCAACAGTATCAATCCAGATTGTGTTCCAGTAATAGCCGAGCATGTAACTGCATAATGCATACATGATTCCAAACATTGTAATGGATAAATCATTTTTATGAAATACATAACGCAAACATTTTGCCATGAAAAAACCTGCAAAGGAAAGCTTCAGCAGCAGAATCAGCATCATTCCGTCCCGGAGATTTTCCGCATTCATGAAAATACTCAGCCAATTTAACGGACTCGCCGCATAATAGGAAATCAATGCCAGAAAATTCGTACCGATTCCCGTTTTCCAGGAATATAACATCGAACCGCCGGTTTTGAGTTTCTCCTGTAGAAGTTCAAAAAACGGATAATATTGATGCCACAGATCCGTGACTAAAAATTGCTTGTCTCCGAATGGGTGCATTTCTGCTTTTTTGAACGCATAGCCCATCAGCAGGAACGGGATGACAAATGCCAGTACTTCCCAGAAATAAATTTCATCCAGTTTTTGCAGCCAGACCGGTCGGGGCTTTTCAATCCGGACGGCTGTTTTCCTGGCTGCCGATTCCGGATCGGGATTTGATTTTACTTTCACTTTTGCCATGATAGACATGATGTTTCTGAACCCTTTCTTTTAGTTTAATTATAAATGCAATTCAGTAAAATTACAATGATAAGAAACAGAAGACAAATTGTCAGACTGCAATAATCTTTCCCGGTTGCCTGCAACTGTCTCAGCCGGGTTCTCCCCTCTCCTCCTTGGTAACACCGACATTCCATAGCAGTTGCCAATTCTTCTGCTCTCCGGAATGCTGAGACAAATAACGGGATCAGAATTGGAATCATTGCTTTGACACGGTCTAATAATTTTCCATTATCAAGCATTGCGCCCCTGGCTTTCTGCGCCGCCATAATTTTATCCGTTTCTTCAATCAGCGTTGGAATAAACCGCAGTGCAATCGACATCATCATTGCCATTTCATGCACCGGAAACTTTATTTTTTTCAAAGGCGATAATAAGCTCTCTATTGCGTCTGTGAGCAGAATCGGCGAAGTTGTGTAGGTCAGCAAAGATGATCCTGTAATTAACAGAATAATCCTGCATATCATGAAAATGCTTGTCTGCAAGCCGCCTTCTGTGATTTTCAGGAATTTCCAGCTCCAAAGCGTTTCACCCGTGTCAATAAATGCCAAATTCAGAATTGCGGTAAACACCAGTACCGGAAAAATCGGCTGAATGCTTTTGACACTCATACGGAACGGAATTTTTGACAGTCCCTGCACCAGAATCACAAAAATTGTCCCGGCAAGCAGATTCCAGATATAATTCCCGGAGAACAGCATCACAATAAAAATCAGCGTGTCTATGATTTTAAATCTCGGATCAAGTTTGTGAATCACACTGTCCACTGGAAAATACTGCCCTAATGTAATATCTTTCAGCATGATGACCCGTCCTCTCTGCGATTAATCTGATCATTCCGGGAATTCTGCAATAAATACAGAACGGCCTGCTTTGCCTGTTCCACCGTGTACAGATCTTCCGGCAGATCATAACCGTTCTTCCGGAGCGCCTGCATGACGGATGCAATCTGCGGAATTCTCAGTCCCAGTTCTTTGAGTTCCTCAGATTTCCGGAATACAAGCTTTGTGTCTTCATAACAGAATAATTTCGCATGGCTCATGACTAATAATTTTTCTGTAAATTCTGCGACATCTTCCATGCTGTGCGACACTAACAACACCGTGCTTCCGGTCTTTTTCTGATAATCCCGGATCTGACGGAGCATTATATTCCGCCCTTTTGGATCAAGCCCGGCACAGGGTTCATCCAATACTAAAATCTTCGGACGCATTGCCATTACTCCAGCAATTGCCGTACGGCGTTTCTGTCCGCCGGATAATGCAAATGGTGAACGTTCCAGCAAATCTTTTTCAATTCCCAACATCTGCGCCGTTTCGAGTACCCTTTCCCGGATTTCCGTTTCGTTCAAGCCCATGTTCCTGACGCCGAACGCAATGTCTTTATAGACCGTTTCTTCAAATAACTGGTATTCCGGGTACTGGAACACTAATCCCACCTGAAAACGGACTTCCCGGAGTCTGGATTTATCCGCCCAGATATCTCGTTGCTCCAGATAGATCTTTCCGGATGTCGGCTGTAACAAGCCATTAAAATGCTGCATCAGTGTAGATTTGCCCGACCCGGTATGTCCGATCACACCGATCATCTGATTGGATTCTATTTCTAAATTCACATGGTCAACTGCTGTTTTCTCAAATGGAGTACCTGCGCTATAGATATAGGTCAGATCTTCGGTTTTCAGAATTGCCATTTCTCTCTGTCTCTGTCCTTTCTGTAATTTTAAAATATTTTTAATAATTTAAATTTATAATAATTTCTCCAATGCTGCAATGCACTCCGGTTCTGTCAGGATTTCCGGAGAAATTTGAAATCCTGCACGGTTCAGCTCCCAGGCAAGTTCTGTCACCTGCGGCACGTCAAGTCCTAATGCTTTCATGCGTTCCATCTGTGAAAATACTTTCGCCGGTGTGTTATCTAGAATCATTTCCCCATTATCAATCACAACGACACGCTCCGCAAGTGCCGCTTCTTCCATATAATGCGTAATTAATATAATGGTAATTCCCTGTTCCCGGTTCAGTTTCAGAATCGTTTCCATCACTTCCTGCCGTCCCTGCGGATCTAACATCGCTGTCGGTTCATCCAGGATAATACAATCCGGCTGCATGGCAATCACACCGGCAATGGCGACACGCTGTTTCTGTCCGCCGGATAACTGGGATGGCGCATGATGCCGGTATTCATACATGCGGACGGCTTTCAGGGCATCATCCACCCGCCTGCGGATTTCTGCCGGAGGAACGCCTAGATTTTCCGGCGCAAATGCGACATCTTCCTCCACAATCGATGCAACGATCTGATTATCCGGATTTTGGAACACCATTCCGGCTTTCTGCCGGATTGTAAATAAATTCTTTTCTTCACGGGTATTCATTCCCGCAACGAATAAATCGCCCTTTTCCGGAATCAAAATCGCATTCATATGTTTTGCCAAGGTAGACTTGCCGCTGCCGTTATGTCCCAGAATTGCTGTGAAACTCCCTTTTTGAATTTTCAGTGAAATATCTTTCAGAATCCAGTTATTTTCTGTGGCATTCCCTGAAATTTCTGTGTCGGACGGATAGCGAAACCAGAGATGTTCTGCTCGGATCATGATATTATTAATATTATTTTCCATAAAATAAGCCCCCTGCATCCTGACTGCACCAGACAGCCGTAGAACCGCATGGCAGACACATGCCGCTTTGCTCCACCGGCAGACCAATTTCATCAAAATACACATGTCCGCCGAATTTCCGGGTCAATAGACGATCTAAAATATAACCCATCACGGACGGCGATAATCCTGTTGTATAACTGTTAATGACAAAAAATACCGGATTGTCACTTAATACATTCACGCAGTTCTGTACCAGATCATAAATGCAGTTCTCCAGTTTCCAGACTTCGCCGCCTGGTCCTCTGCCATAACTGGGAGGATCCATGATAATAGCATCATAGCGTCGTCCTCTGCGGATTTCCCGGAGCGTAAACTTTTCACAATCATCCACAATCCAGCGAATCGGCTTGTCCTGCAAACCAGATAATGCAGCGTTTTCCCTTGCCCACTGCACCATGCCTTTGGATGCATCCACGTGACAGACTTCCGCTCCTGCCTGCGCACATGCTAACGTTGCGCCGCCGGTATAGGCAAACAGATTCAGCACATTGATCTTGTGCCGGGTGTTTCGGATCAAATGATCCATAAAATCCCAGTTCACAGCCTGTTCCGGGAATAATCCCGTATGCTTGAACCCTGTTGGACGGATTTTGAACACAAGATGCAGATTCTGATAAGGCAATTCCCACTGCTCCGGGAGTTTTGCGTGAAATTCCCATGTTCCGCCGCCGGAACTGCTCCTATGATAACAGGCATCTGCCCTCTGCCATAATTTCTGATTTTTCTCTGTCTTCCATAATACCTGCGGATCCGGACGGATCAGCGTGACGCCGTTCCAGATCTCTAATTTTTCACCGTCTGAAGTGTCTAACACTCTATATGCTTCCCAGTTATTTGCTGCTCTCAATGCTGCACGCTCCTAATAATTTTAATAATTTTTAGTTTAAATTTTATTCTGTATCCAACGTCAATTGCGCAGAAGAAATCTCCTGTGTCACCGGATATCCTAAATGCTGATACGCAAGTGCCGTGGCACAACGTCCCCTTGGCGTTCTGGACAAGAATCCTAACTGCATCAGGAATGGTTCACACACATCTTCCAGTGTGACGGCTTCTTCTCCTAAGGCAGACGCAAGTGTTTCCAGTCCGACAGGTCCGCCGCTGTAGCCTTTGATGATCATATCTAACATTCTTCTGTCGTTGCTGTCAAGTCCTAAATCGTCAATTTCCAGACGATCTAATGCAATTTTTGCAATTTCCTGTGTGATCTCACCGTTGCCGATGACATCCGCAAAATCCCGGACACGTCTTAATAATCTGTTGGCAATTCTCGGCGTTCCTCTTGATCGCCTTGCCAGTTCCATTGCACCGTCTGCCGTACATGGAATTTCCAGAATCTGCGCACTTCGCCGGATAATATCACTTAACTGCGCCGGTGTATACAATTCCAGTCTCTGGACAATCCCGAACCTGTCCCGAAGCGGTGCGGAAAGCTGTCCGGCTCTTGTCGTTGCTCCTACAAGCGTGAATTCTGGCAGATCCACTCTTAAAGACCTTGCAGACGGTCCTTTTCCCACAACAATATCAATCGCATGATCTTCCAGTGCCGGATATAAAATTTCTTCTACAGCTCTGTTCAGTCTGTGAATCTCATCAATGAACAGCACATCTCCCGGAGAGAGATTTGTTAAGATTGCCGCCAGATCCCCAGGACGTTCAATTGCCGGTCCTGTGGTGATCCGCAGATTCACACCCATTTCATGCGCAATAATCGCCGACAGCGTCGTTTTGCCCAGTCCCGGCGGTCCGTATAATAATACATGATCCAATGCACCTTCACGGCGCTTTGCCGCTTCCATGTAAATTGCCAGATTCTCTTTGACTTTCGTCTGTCCGATATATTCCGTCAGCGATAATGGACGAAGTCCCCGTTCCGTGCCGGTATCTTCTTCCAGCTCCTGCGCTGTCACTAATCTGTTCTCAAATGCAAAATCCCCTGTTTCTATCATAAAAAATCCCTCATTTCTGAAAATAATGCTTTTTATTCCGGATATAGAACGGCTCTGCCTGACTTGCCGCACGCTTGCCGAGTTCCTGTTCATAACTCAGAAAGAATAATCTCTCATTGCTTTTTTTGACTTTATATAAATATCGCACCAGATTCACAAATAATTTCCGGGTATTGCCCATCATATCGACAACAATTAAAACCTGCGGTTTTTCGCTCCCCTTGATCATTTCCACTAAAAATGCTCTTTCAACATTTGGCTGTGTCGTGAAAAATTTAGAAGCATACTGCTTGATCTGAGAAAATGGCTTCTGTGGTTCTCTGTAACGGATATTCTCTAATTCATTATAAGAGATTGCCTTGATATGCAGATTTCTTGCAATATTCAGAATCGCTTTGAGTTCCGGAGAATAAAATTCCCGGCTGTCATAATTGGGATTCATGACAGCAGCCCGGTTCTGAATCAGTTCAAAAAAACGCAGACAATTCAATTTATAACATTCTACATAACGATTGGCAAACATGGACAAAATCCGGTAACTCGTAAAAAACGGAATGAATACTGTCCCCTGTGCATTTTGGACGGTCATCAGCTCCAATCCGGCTTGATTAGAATTTTTCTTCTGTTCTGCGGATTTCCGGCACATGACAAAGACATCACTCCGGATTAATGTCTGCAAAAAAATACTTCTTTTGGCGCTGTCTGTCATTGCCTCCTGCAACAATTCTTCTAAATTCATCAACACGCCTCCTGTGATTAAAAAATTTTATTTTAATAAAATTATATTTAAATTTTAATTATCTCTTTCTGCCGATCTCCCGGAGCGTCAGCCGGATTAATTCCTCTGCCGGTGCATTCTCATCCTGTCGGAGCAGAATGGGCAATACTTCCTCCTGCTGATACCCCAGGACGGCAAATGCCGCCAGTGCTTCGGAAAAATTATCTCCCGTGCCTGTCTGCACCGGAACAGCCTGCATTTCTTTCAGTGCCGGATTTGCCTTGTTTAATTTGTCCTTGAGATCCAAAACAATTCTTTCCGCAGATTTTTTCCCGATTCCCTTGATTTTCGTCAATGCTGTGCTGTCTCCGGATGCAACCAGTAATGCAAAACGGTCTGCTGTCAGATCCGATAAAATTGCAAGCGCCGCTTTTCCGCCGATTCCGGAAACCGTCAGTAACATCCGGAAACAATGCAGTTCATTTTTATCCGCAAAGCCAAATAATTCAATCGCATTCTCGTGAATCGCCATGTGTGTATAAACCCGGACTTCGCTCCCGACTGCACCAAGCGCATTCAGTGTCACTTGTGTTGTCCGGCAGGCGTAAACTACGCCGGCGCACTCGATATAAGCCAGATTCGGCGCAGTCTCAACTAAAATTCCATGTAAACCTGCTATCATTACTTCACCTCATTATGTTTTACTTACTTTGATTCTGATCAGCCGGAATAGGGTTTTCATGTAGCTGATGACAAAACGCAATAACTGCCGTTTCGATTCTCCATAAATCCGTTTCTGAAATGTAATCGGTACTTCCTTAATACAGAAATCCGGCTTCTGTAATTTTAATTGCAACAAAACTTCCTGCAATACATCGTAATTTTCACAGTGTAAAGAAATATTTTTCAGCTGTTGTGTTCGGTATAATCTGTAATCTGTGGAAATATCCGCCGCCCGGATTCCCAATACCAGACGAAACACGGTATTGAGTATCTTTGACATCACCACAGATAATATGCTGTCATTTGTTTTTCCGCCCTTGACATACCTTGAACCAATCACCAGATCCGCACCGGAACGGAATGCCCGGTACAATTGCGGAATGTATTTC
Source organism: uncultured Ruminococcus sp. (assembly GCA_947177205.1). Taxonomy (GTDB): domain Bacteria; phylum Bacillota; class Clostridia; order Oscillospirales; family Ruminococcaceae; genus UBA3855. Next base: position 16,438 of record CAMWTO010000018.1, read on the forward strand.
GGATCATGCGAACCGTCGCTGTCCAGAATCAGAAAAAGCTCCATTTCAGCACATTCAATCCCTGTTCGGAATGCACCACCGAAGCCAGGATATTTCTGATTGACATACTTCACATGATAATCTTCGCACACTTTATCTGTATCATCTGTTTTCTGTTCTGTGTCCACAACAATAATTTCATATTCTTCTCCGATTCTGTCAAGCTGTTTTTTGATCTTCGGAATCAGAATTTTTAAATTCTCTGCTTCCTGATAAGCAAGAAGCACTGTACTAATGCTCATAATTTTCCTTTCTTTATTTCTTAATTTTCGGAAATTTTCACTTCTCTCAATACAAGTGATTCTGACACTGTTCCAGTATTCACAATCCGATAAAAATATTCTATATTGCTGATTTCTTCCACATTTTTGCCAAGTTGACTATCATCCAGAACGGGAGCATCCGGAAATGACATATCAAACAGATAAATTGTATCTGTATAATCCGTGATATTCTCTGGTTTCCCAATATTGATTACTTCTGATGGAAACACACTCAGATCTGTCAAAACTGTCCATGTATCATCATAAATATAATGCTTGGCATCTGGAAAAAAATACATCATGATGCCGAGCGTCCATTCATGTGTATGCAGAAACGCAATGTCGCCATCCGGATGGGCTTTCCATATATCTTGTACCATCTGTTCTGTCCGTATTTCAGATTTTTTTTCAAGCAGAGGAACATACATTCCAGCAAAATTGACCAGTATTAACACACAAAAAATCATGCACAACGGTTTATTATTTTCTTTTGCAACTGGCAATATTGTAAGAAGCAGTGCAATTCCTGTAAAGATATAAAAATATCGTTCTGTTGCTAATTTATGAAAATTTTCATTGATAATTGTAAAGATTATCAATGGCACAATCAGCTCCACTGCAAGAAAACCATATTTTAACACAGCTGACCGGCACTTTGTCCAGACGTTTTTCATATCGGCTCTAAATTCCTGCATGTTCGCTTTCGTGTTGATCTTTACACGATGCAGGAGAAACAGCACAGCGGCAATCCGTGGGAATAGATCAATCACTACAGAGAGTATCAGATCCGTTTCTACCTGGAACATTCCATCAAAAATGAATGTTTTTAACAGCGTTACCGATACAGAGTAACCCTCCCAGTAATGATTGCCAACATTTCCGACCTGATGAAATAATACAGAGAGCCATGGAAGATACAGGATAGCACAAATAATCCCACTGAACAGGAACGACAAAAATTGTTTTTTATCTTTCCGGATCACAGATCCTATCAGGCATACCAGATAAATTCCAAATGCTGCCAACATAGCTATATTATGTGTGTAGACACACAAAACAGCAAAAACTGTAAAATAAATCAGATCTTTACGTCTCTTTCTGAAAAAAGCAAGATAAGCATAGACTGTGACACCAGTCACAAAGAAATATGCCAGATACGTTGGACGGATTTCAGAAAATAATTTCAGATTGACTGCACTTGTAACGGCAAGAAATGCACTCAAATAACCTGCTGTTGTGCCAAATTCTTTCCTTACAGGAAACAGTCCCAGATAGATAATGCCAGAAAGTGCCACGCCGTTGAACAGGCGGTAGATTGTAAGATCTTCACCAAATATCACACTGACAAGCTTCAGCAGTACAGCATACAGAGGCGGACTATAATCTGCCGGAAGTAATGCCCATAATTCCGGAAATGACTTTGCTGTCAGCGCATACTGATAAGAACTATCATAAGCAATTACATACCGGCTCGAAATCATCATCTGCAATGTAATGCCAATTACAGAAAACAAAATCCATAAAATCCCGAATCCTGCTTCTGTTTTTAAAAATTTCTGTATCTTTTTCATTCCTGTACTCCACTCTGATTTTCATCTGCCCTCATAAGTAATACACTTTCTCGTCGTTTTCAACCGCCGCAAGAATTTTGACAAGTTCTTTCTGTGCTGCTCCCTCATCCGGATAAAATCCCAGAATCACTCCTGATGCCACAATGGAAAATCTCTTCTCTTTTCCCTCACCGTAATTTCTGGTCACTACCAGTGTTGCAATATTATCCAGATTAAATATTCCTTTCTTACCCTGTGATAGAATAAACATAAAAATTCCTCCTGATTAATCATTTCTTTTTCCCTGACAACAATGTCCGTGACAGATTGCAATTGCTAAGGCATCCGCCGCATCGTCAGGCTTGGGGATCTGTTCTAATTTTAAAATATTTTTTGTCATTTCCATGACCTGCTTTTTTTCGGCTTTTCCATAGCCGACCACTGCCATTTTGACCTGCAAAGGCGTATATTCATAGACCGGAATCTTTTTCTTTGCTGCGGCTAAGATTAAAATCCCTCTTGCCTGTGCCACATCAATTGCAGTTTTCTGATTGGATGTAAAATATAATTTTTCAATTGCCATGCAGTCCGGTTCATAACGCCGGAACACTTCCCGGATGTCCGTATCAATATCGCATAATCTTTGCGTGAACGGTGTATGGGCTTGTGTCAGGATAGCACCGTAATCAATCGGCGCAAAATTTGCACCTGCATAATCCACAATGCCAAAGCCGACAATCGCATAGCCGGGGTCTACTCCTAAGATTCTCATGCAATTTCTCTTTTCTGAATTTTAAATTCTAAATTTTAAATTTTTGGTTCTCTGTAAAATCTCTTGTAATCTCTATTATAACATAAAAGTCACTCTGTTTTCAATAGCTTATTAGAAATTTATCTGATTTTTTTATTGATTTTTTTCTCAGAATCTATTATAATAATAACAGCAGGCTTGTCCTGTAAAATTTTCAGGAGGTTTTTTTATGAATCTAGAAGAATTAAGAGTTCATATCAATGCACTGGATCAGACGATCCTCAAAGCTTTTTCAGAACGTATGGAATACTGTCGGCAAGTGGCACTCTACAAGCAGGAAAACGGACTACCGATCTTCCAGGGTGACCGGGAAAAGGAAATTATCAAACGCATCCGGACACAAGCACCCAAAGGCTTGCAGGATTATTCTGCTGTTTTATTTCAGAATCTGATTGACATGAGCAAATATCTCCAGTACCGGGAACTGCACAAGAATGTAAAGCCCTATCAATTCAAAACACTGCAACTCAATCCGGCAAGTGTTGCCTGTCAGGGGACTGCTGGAGCAAATGCAGAAACTGCTGCAAAACAAATCTTCGGTCAGGATTGTCAACCGCAGTTCCTGTCCGGTTTTGCGGATGTATTTGCCGCTGTCCAGAATGGTGATGTGCAATTTGGTGTGATCCCTGTGGAGAATTCCACTGCCGGCAGTGTTGTGCAGGCGTATGATCTCATGGATCAGTATAATTTTTATATTAATCAGACAACAACGGTAGAAATTACAAACTGCCTTGCTGTCAGACCCGGCACAAAGTTTGAAAACATCCGGGAAGTATTCTCCCATCCACAGGCATTGTCCCAATGTTCGGAATTTTTAACAAGTCATCATTTACAGTCCCATAAATACAGCAACACAGCCACAGCCGCCTGGATGGTGGCAAATTCGGAAGAACCGTTTGCTGCGATTTGCTCGGAAAACTGTGCACAGCTCTACGGGCTGGAAATCCTCAGAAAAGCAATTTCGGATTATGTTCCCAATTACACCAGATTTATCTGCATTTCCAAAGAATTATTACTGCCAGAAAACGCTGACCGGATTTCTGTCATGCTCAAACTCCCTCATGAAGAAGGCAGTCTTTATCGTCTGTTAAGCAAATTCCTCATCGGCGGCATGAATTTATTAAAACTGGAAAGCCGACCCATCCGGAACGGCAGTTTTGAAGTGATTTTCTACCTGGATTTCACCGGTAATATTCACGATCCGGATGTTTCCGCACTGCTCTCGGAATTGTCGGAGACACTGGAATATTTCAAATTTCTTGGGAATTACAGCGAAATTTAGTCATTTTTCTGAATTTTGTAATCAGCCTGTAAGCATTTGACTTGATTCTGTTATTGCTTTTCCAATAAAAATCCTGTATAATAAATATAAATTTTGATCAAATTTCTGTCGTTCCGGGGGGGAGATTTTATGTATTATTGCTGTGCGATCACAGATAAAGGCATCCGTTCACACAATGAAGATGCGTTATTAATTCACAGAACTGTCCTGACAGAGGGCGTAACGGAACAGAAATTATCCAATCCGTTTCTGATTGCCGTCGCAGACGGCGTGGCAGGAGAACAGTCCGGAGAAATTGCTTCTTTTAAATGTCTGGAAATGTTGAAACAGGTTTCCTTTTCCAGCCATGTGAACATGGAACGGAAATTAAGCAACATTCATACATCACTGGCAAAGATCGGCGCAAAGCAGGAACATACCAGAAATATGCAGACGACATTATGTGCGATCGGCGTGGATGAACATGATATGCTGTACAGCATGAATGTAGGCGATTCCAGATTATACCGCTATCGTAACCGGAAATTACAGCAATTGTCCCGTGATCAGTCGCTTGTCCAGTTACTATTAGAAGAAGGTGCTATCACGCCGGAACAGCAGAAGAATCATATTTACAGGCATGTCATATTTCCGGTACTGGGAAATATGACCAGCAAGCCGGAATTTGATATTAAAAACCACGGTGAAAAGATAGAATCCGGAGATATTCTGTTATTATGCTCGGATGGTCTGTCTGATTATGCGTCGAAATCCGAAATGGAACAGATTTTGTCTCTGGAGTGTCCCATGGTGCGCCGTCTGCAATTATTGACAGATCTCGCCATGAAACACAACTGTGCCGACAACATCACAATCATTGCACTGACACGTCTGGAACACGCCGGGACAAATTATTATTAAATTTACTAAAATTAATCAGAAATTCAGCCTCTTTCTTCGCCGGAAAGAGGCTTTTATGATAAACTTTAATTATCATGAAAATATTCTTCCGGACAGGTCTCCGGTACTAAGAACGAAATTGCCTGCTTGTGATTCACAATATGAAATTTGGATTCATTCGGCAGATATTCACCGTCAATCGTCCACGGAACATTCGTTTTTTCTAATAATTCAATCGTAATGTCGGACGCTCTCAGGCAATAAATCCCGGATTCGCTCGAAATCTCTTTCATGTCCCGCAAAAATGAAATTGTTTTGTGCAGTTCCGCAAGGGATTCCTGTTTCTTGACTAAAATCACTTCAAATTTTCCGTCATCAAAACAAAAATCGCTGATATCCAGAATTCCGCCGCCCACAGATGCGGAATTTGACACCATTCCATAAATAAATTCGTCTTCGATAATTTCTCCGTCACAAATGACACGCATGGGATATGCCCGGATATTGCTGAGCTTTTTGACGGCATTGAACATGTACGCCACAGGTCCGAGAACGTTCTTGACTGCCTGGCTCGTTTCATAAGTAACGTCCGTAAATGCGCCGAATGCCGCCACATAGCTGAATCCCCTGTCATTCACTGTCCCGATATCAATCCGCCGAGGCGTTCCCTCCAGGACAGCGGCACACGCCTTTTCCATGTCTCTGGAAATTGTCATGCTCTTTGCAAAATCATTCATAGAACCGCTTGGAATGTAGCCAACCGGAATTGTTCGTTCTGCGTGGAGCATTCCTGTGAGAACTTCATGAAGTGTTCCGTCTCCGCCAGAACAAAAAACAGAATCATACAATCCGGAATTCACGGCATCTATCGTTGCCGTAATGGCATCTTCTACCGCCTGCGTCGGTCGGACAGTCACTTCATATCCTGCTTTTGTCATCTGATCCAGAATGCTCCCCAGATAATTCCCAAGTTCCGCCTTACCTGCCTGTAAATTACAGATATAATCAATTTTTTACATAACTCTGCTCTCCTATTTTTATTTAATTATTTTAGTTTCATTTTAACTTAATCTAATTTTTTCAAATTTTTATGATTCTGGTGATTCTCATGATGTCTTAAAATGGAATTTTTGAAATAAAATCCGGCAAATGCCGCAATCGCTGCAATACAAGCAATTACGATACACAACCAATATCTGCCCTCCGTTAAACTGCTCCCCATCAGAACCGATGCCACCATTGCCGGAAATCTTGCCAGAGTTGACAACGTCAGAAACTGTCTGACGGACATGTTCGTCAATGGTACAATATATGTCAATAAATCTTTCGGAATGCCTGGTATCAGAAACAACACAAACACCCAGAATGCTAATTTTTCCTGATTTTCCAGGACTGAAAATTTTTTGCGTTTCTGTTCCGGAATCACAATGTCTACTAATTTCGTGCCAAATTTTCGAACTAATCCATAAACTGCCAGCGTTCCCAGGAACATCCCGACCACTGTCAGGACTGTCCCCCAGAAGCCCCCGAACAGCATCCCGGCTGTAATCTCCAGCGGACCACCCGGCAGGATGGCAATGATAATCTGCAATGCCATCAGCAGAACAAACAACAACGGCGCAAGAATGCCTGCTTTTTCCACAAATCCTGCAATCCAGGCACGTCCCTGTTCGGAACTGAGCATCTTGCAGGCAGGGACAAAATACTTCATAGAGAAAACAGAAATCACAATCAGAACCAGGATCAGAATGAGAATCCCTGAAATTTTCCAAAATTTCCCGTTTTTTTCTACTGCCATTCCAACAGACCTCCTTTTCCAGAT
>CAMWTO010000019.1 GCA_947177205.1 uncultured Ruminococcus sp.
GAATGTATCACAAGATAAAACCGGCAGGGATGTAAATTTCTGCCGGTTTTTGTTGCTATTTGCTAAATTTTGCTAGTTTTTTCCAGAATTTTTCAGATAAAGCTGTAATAAAATAAAAAAAAATTTCTTTTTGTATATTTTTTGTGCGTTCTGCATAAATTTTTCCTGAATTCAGATCAAAATATTGTTATTTCAGGTATTGACGAGACAAGGCTTTATCATTTATACTATAGTTGAGTGTGATTTGAACGTGTGAATTCTGTATTTTTATCCCTTAAATTTTTTAATTATTTCATTTTGGAGGTATTTTTTATGGATTTTGAAACGATCGCTGCCATTGTCGCAGACCAGTTCGGCATGGATGCCGACAAACTTACCGAAAAAACGGATATTCAGGAAGATCTCAACGCAACATCCATGGACGTTGTAGAACTGATTGTGGCAATTGAAAGCACCACCGACATCCGGATTCCGGATGATGCCGTGGACAACATCCGTACAATCCGGGACATTGTAAATTATCTGATTGACCATGCAGACGAAGCGTGAAATTTAAATAAAAATTCCGTGAAATCGTCGTGAAAATCTGATAAAATTCGGAAATGGCAGGAATTTGCACTTGCATCTGTACAGAAAATCTGTTATAATAGATTTAACATTAAATTTCATTCAGAAATCAGAAAGGAAAAAATTTCATGAAAAAATTTGCCGTTTCCGCCGGAATTCTCTCCGCCTGCCTGCTGTGCAGCGCCGGAATTTCCGCAAAAGCCTACACGGCTGATGATGTTGCCCAGAAAGCCCGGGAAGCCGGATGGCCGGAATATCTGATCCAGTCTGGCTATAACGAATGGGCATCCGGTTCTTACACACAAGAGGATCTCAATGATGCTTATGACAGTGTAGAGAGCTATAATGAACAGACCGAAGAAATGATCTGCAACGCATTTGGTATCGAGCCACAGCCGAAGCCCGTTCCTGCCCCGGATTCCAGTCCGGATTCTGAACCAGATTCAGAAAATTCCAGTCAGCCGGATCATTCCGGCAATTCCGATACCCCCGGTAATCCGGGCAATTCAGACAATTCAGGGAATTCCAACATCCCGGATCGGATTCCGTCCAGTGATTTTATTAACATGACACTGGACGAAAAGAAAGATTATGTCAACTCCCTGCCGGAAGATCAGAAAAGCGAATTTCTCAGCAGTCTGACCAAAGAGGAACGCAACAGCATCATCAAGCAGTTTCCGACGGAACAGAAAGTCGCACTCATGCAAACGTACATTGACACGGCAAGCTCCATGGGCATGAATGTTGTTGTAGATTCTATGACGGATCAGAATATTTCCGTCACTGTCCGCAATGACGAGGGCGTCATTATTGATAAAGCCGGCGTAGGTGTCGTGATTGACGAGACGGGCATTTCTCATACTAAGCCGCTAGTATTTGCAGGATTGGGCATTCTGACTGCCGCCGCAGGCTTTGTACTGCTGTATTGGTACAGCAGGAAGACCGAAGAACAATAAAATAATTCCAGAAAGGAAATATAGAGATCTTGGCTGAAAAAAAAGCAAAGCGTCCTGTACTGATTTATAGTTTGACAGGGATATTTCTGCTGATTCTGTGCGTTGCCGTCAGCGTTGCTGTTCTGATTGTCCCCTATGAGAAATGCAAGACGTATTTAAACATTGTCTTTATGGATCAGAGCATGAAAATTACACCGTCTGCCGGATTGGACGGACTTGTCATCAAAGAAAACGAAATCCCGACAGAGCCGATCCCGGTCAGCACAGAGAATCCGGAAAATTCCGGGGATTCTGATATAGTACAGACTTATTACGATCAGGGCGAAATCATCCGTCCGTCTTTCGGCGAACAGTATGCCATCCTGAATTGTGATGAAATTTCGCTGTCTGTTCCCGTATACTGGGGATCAAGTCCGGAATTACTCGAACTTGGCGCTTGTCAAGCAAGCAGTTCCGTTGTACTCGGCGAAACCGGGAATGTTGTCATTGATGCGCATGTGAACACATTCTTTGCGGATTTATCGGAAATCCAGCCCGGTGCAACTGTCACACTGTTCACAACTTACGGAATTTTCACTTATCAGGTCACAGAGCAAGTCCGTTTTGAGAACACGAACAAGAAATATGTCCTGCCAACAGAAACAGACCGGCTGACACTCTACACCTGTGAAGCGCAAGTTTTGGGGACTTCCTCCACCAGAATCGGCATTCTGTGCGATCTGGTCAGCAAGCAGTTTTACAATCCTCTACAGGACGGTGAATCTTCATGAAAAATAATCATATTAAATTATATCCCTTGAAAGTCCTGCTTGCTTTTGTATTTGTATTCTGTCTGCTCGGAACAGAATTGTTATTATCCGTCAAGCATATTGCACTGAATCCTGCGACGTTTGAGACTGTCACAGAAACACAGCAACTGGATGAAAAAGCGTATACTACACTGGAAAGTTATTTCAGATCCAGAGCCAACAGCACGGGCATCCCGGCGGAAGTCTTTCTGAATCCGATCACAAAAGAACAGCTCCGGCAAGGAACGCTTGACAGTGTTTCAGATGCGCTTGCCTATCTGAAACATACTTCCGATTCTTACGAATTCCGGATGGATTTCAAAGAACTGGAAACATCTATCACAGAATTTTTTGAGAATTATGCCGAAGAAAATCATTTCCAGAAAGATGAAATCTATCAGCAGAAAATAACATCTACCATTGCAGAAGCCGAAAAAGAAATTTTATTTATTGCCGATACATTCAAGTTCTCGACAATTCATGAAAACGGCTGGCTGGAAAAAGCAAGACATTACATCCCCGCACTGGATCGATTTATCATGATTGCTCTTGGACTCACAATTCTGACTGGTGTGCTGTTAATTCTGATTTGTCTGAAAAATATCCGGGAATTTCTCTACTGGTTCGGCATTTCCGGGATGACTTCCGGAATCCTGCTGACAGCGCCATGTGAGTATCTCAAAGCAATAGATTATATTTCGGGCTTCATCATTAAAGACCCGCAGATTTTCGCCGCCGTCGTGGGCTATCTCAATACAATGCTCAATCATGAACTATTGCAAGGGATTCTGACAATCGCAGCAGGATTGCTACTGCTGATTCTGTTTGCTGTACTGTCCAAAAAAATAAAAAATTAATAAAAAACTAATAAAAACTGCTATGCCGGAAAACTTTCAGATTTCCATCGCACAGCAGTTTTGCTATTAGAATTAATTTTATTTCTTCCAGTCTTTTTCTCTTAAAATATTATAACAGATCTTTCCGCTTGTCGTCTTGGGCATTTCGTCAATAAATGCAATGATTCTGGGATATTTGTAATTTGCAAGACGCTCTTTCGTGAATTGTTTCAGTTCCTGCGCCAACTCCTCAGACGGTTCATAGCCATCTCTCAGCACGACAGTTGCTTTCACAAGCTGTCCACGTTCCGGATCAGGGACACCCGTCACGGCACATTCCAGAACGGCTTCATGCTGAATCAGAACGCTTTCAATTTCAAATGGTCCGATCCGGTAACCGCTGGATTTGATCACATCATCCAGTCTGCCGATGTAATAATAATACCCATCTTCGTCGTAATATGCCGTATCACCTGTGTGGAAGATTCCGTTCTTCCAGTAACGGGCATTGGCAATTTCATTATGTTCATACCCCTGACACAATCCCTCCGGCATCCGGTCACGGGTATTAATGACAATTTCGCCCTGTTCACCGGGTTTCACAGGATTCTGCTCAGAATCCACCAGCATGACATCATACAACGGATTGGGCTTGCCCATGGATCCACGTTTCGGGTGTGATCCTGCAAAATTCCCGATAATCACAACCGTCTCACTCTGCCCAAATCCCTCCATGATTTCCAGTCCGGTTTTTTCATAAAATAACTTGATAATTTCCTCCTGCAAAGCCTCTCCGGCAGTCGTGACATGTTCCACGCTTGCAAAACTTTCCCGGCGAATGCCGCCTTTCGCCAGTAATCTGAATAACGTCGGCGGTGCGCAGAATGTTGTCACCTGGTATTTTTCAATCACATCCATCATGTTCTGCCCGTCGAAATGCTCAAATTCATAGACCATCACGGCACTTCCGCAGAGCCACTGCCCGTAGATCTTCCCCCAAGATGCCTTTGCCCATCCAGTGTCTGCAACAGTCAGATGCAAACCATTATCTTTCACGCACTGCCAGTATTTTGCTGTGACGATATGCGCCAAAGAATAAGTATGATTATGGACTGCCATTTTGGGATTCCCGGTCGTGCCGGAAGTGAAATACATAATCATAGGATCTGTTGCCAAAGTAGAAACTCTCTCCAATTCAGGGGAAGATTCTGCAATGGGCTGATCCAGGCAGATAAAGCCCTCACGTTCTGCACGAACAGTATATAACTGCAGATCAGGATCTGTCTGAGAATGCCGGGAAGCCTGATAGACACGCTCACAGAGATCCGGATCTTCCGCACAAATAATCGCTTTCACATCTGCGGCTTCAATCCGGTAGGCAATATCATGCACTTGCAGCATGTAAGTCGCCGGGATTGCCAAAGCACCGATCTTATGCAGTGCAACGATCAGATACCAGTATTCATAATGACGTTTGAGCATGAGCATCACTCTGTCGCCTTTGCGAATCCCCCGGCTGAGAAAATAATTTGCTGCTCTGGAAGATAATTCGCTGATTTCTTTGAAAGTCAGAATTTTTTCCTGCCCGTTTTCATTGCACCAGACAACAGCACGCTTTTCCGGCTCTTGTCTGGCAATTTCGTCCACAACATCATAAGCAAAATTATAATGTTCATCATAATGCAGAGAAAATTTCAAAAAATGTCCCTGTACATCAAATTCCGGTGTACTGAATTTCTGATATAATGCTTCCATCCTAACAGATCCTTTCTTTCTGGTTTTCTGCTGATTCATAAATAAAAAATTTTCAAAATTTTCAATATTTATAGTTTCGTCAACGAAACTTTAAATTTAAAAAATCTCAAAATTTTCAACCCCCGTTTCTGAAACGGGGGATTATCAATTAGTTTTATGATTTTTTATTATTTTTTTTAAAAAATCCTTTTTTTTCTTCGTTGTAAACACCAAATTTGCGGAATCTCCGGTAACGCTGTTCTAAAATGTCCTGTTCGGAAAGATCTGCAAATTCTTCCACAGCTTCGATTAATTTTTTCTTGAGATTACTGCACATACCAGAAAAATTATCAAAATCCTCTGCGATCACAGTTTCTGCAATCCCCAGATTTTTCATGTCCTGCGCCGTAATGTGAAGTGCATCTGCCGCTTTGGCAACGTTCTCCGGTGTGGATTCTTTCCAGAGAATGCTTGCGCAACCCTCCGGCGAAATCACGGAATACACAGCATTCTCCAAGATCATGACTTTATTGGCGCTGGCAAGCGCCAGTGCGCCGCCGCTTCCGCCCTCGCCGATAATGACGGAAATCACAGGCGTCTGCAAGCCCATCATTTCCATGATACTCTCTGCAATTGCCTGTCCCTGTCCACGTTCTTCGGCATCTGCACCGGGATAAGCGCCAAGTGTATCTACAAAACAGATCACAGGTCTGTGAAATTTCTCCGCCTGTTTCATCAGTCTGAGCGCTTTCCGATAGCCCTCCGGTTTGGGACAGCCGAAATTCCGGATCATCCGGCTTTGCAGATCCGTCCCCTTTTCCATGGCAATGAATGTCACCGGATAATCTCCCAAAAAGCCGACACCTGCCATAATTGCCAGATCATCGCTGAATCTTCTGTCTCCATGCAATTCCAGAGGATAATCAATGATTTCCCGGATATATGCCCCCCCGGTGGGTCTGCCGTTCTTTCTGGCTGTCTTGAGCTTTTCGTAAGAATTCATAGCATCCATGATTACACCCTCCTTTTGTGCAGAACCAGTAATTTTGCCAGGACTTTATGCAGATCCGTACGTGATACAATGGCATCCACAAAGCCATGTTCCAGTAAGAATTCTGCTTTCTGGAAATTATCCGGGAGCTGACTTTTTGTCGTCTGTTCCACGACTCTGCGTCCGGCAAAGCCGACAAGTGCTTTCGGTTCAGCGAGAATAATATCTCCCTGCATCGCAAAACTAGCTGTCACACCGCCGGTGGTCGGATCTGTCAGAACTGTGATATATAACAGTCCTGCATTGCTGTGATTCTTGACGGCACCGCTGACCTTTGCCATCTGCATCAGGGAAACTGCACCCTCCTGCATTCTTGCACCGCCGGACGCCGTAAAGCCGATGACAGGAAGTTTCTGTTCCGTCGCATATTCAAACAATCGGGTAATCTTTTCGCCGACAACGCTTCCCATACTTGCCATGATAAATTTAGAATTCATGACGAAAATTGCACAGGGACTGCCATCAATCTCCGCTGTACCGCAGACAACAGCATCTTCTTCTCCGGTATCAGAAACTGCTTTTTTTAATTTTTCCTGATAATTCGGGAATTCCAGAAAATCTTTGCTGGTCAGACCCTGGAATAATTCTTTGAAACTGTTTTTATCTGTAATCAGCGCAATTCTGTCCCGTGCGCCCATCCGGTAATAATTCCGGCATTCCGGATTGGGACAGATATAACAATTTTCGATTAATTCATAGCCTTTTGCCTCATAGCCGCATTTTTTGCAGGTAATTTTCACGGAGGCATCCATTTTCTGATAGGTATTCCGGACGGAATCCCCTGTCTGTTTTAAAAAATCTAAGAAACCCATTCTGGAAAAATCCTCCTGTTATGTATTGGCATCAACTAGAGCAAAAGAAAATTCTGCCGTAACACAGGTTTTCCCATTCACAGTTCCTTTTCCCTTGCAGAAGTAAAATGCACCCTTGCTTTTGATGATTTCACACTCTGTCTCGAACAGATCACCGGGTTTGACGGGATTCCGGAATTTGACTTTTTCCAGTCCTGTGAAATAGGGCGTTTTTCCCTCGGATTGTCCTGCCAGCAACACACAGGCAGACTGTGCAAGAATTTCGCACTGAATGACACCCGGCACGATTGGATTTCCTGGAAAATGCCCTTTCAGGAAAAATTCTTCTCCTGTAATGCGCAGTTTGCCATAAGCCCTGCCATTCTCTGAAACAGCTTCATCCAGCAGTAACATATTGTCCCGGTGTGGAATAATCTGCATAATTTCTTCTTTTGTCATGTCCGCACCTCAGATCTTCCGGAATGCCAGAACAGCATTGTGTCCGCCAAAGCCCAGATTAGAAGACAATGCCAGTTCCAGTTCTGTTTCAACTGCCTGATTTGGTGTATAATCCAGATCACAAGTTTCGTCCGGCGTTTCATAATGAATTGTCGGCGGAACAGTGTTATTCACCAGTGCCAGAACAGCGGCAATTGCTTCGACCGTCCCCGTTGCACCGAGCATGTGTCCGGTCATGGATTTTGTCGAGCTGATATGCAGTTTCTTTGCGTTCTCCTCGCCGAATGCAATTTTAAGTGCTTTAGTTTCGCCTGCATCATTGAGCTTTGTGCTTGTACCGTGCGCATTGACATAAATTTTGCTTGTATCAAAATTCTGGAGATCTTCTGGCATTGCCTGTGTGAATGCTCTTGCAACCTGCTTGCCCTCCGGATCTGGTGCTGTCACATGATGTGCATCACAAGTAGAACCATAACCGCAGATTTCGGCAATAATATTTGCATTTCTGTTCTTTGCGTGTTCATATTCTTCCAGAATCATGACACCTGCACCCTCTGCCATAATAAACCCGTTCCGGTTCTTGTCAAACGGTCTGCAAGCCGTCTCCGGATCTTCCGAATCAGACAGCGCCTGACAGTTGCCGAAACCGGAGACGGTTAATGCGTTGATAGCAGATTCCGAACCGCCGCAGATCATCGCATCCGCATAGCCGTGCAGAATGTTCCGGTAGCCTTCGCCGATTGCCGTTGCACCAGTCGCACATGCCGTCGAAACAGCAGTACAAGAACCATTCGCATGGAATTCAATGGCAATGTTGCCTGCCGCAATATTATAAATCATTTTCGGAACGAAATATGGTGATACTTTCCGTACGCCTTTTTCCAGTAAATTCTGATGATCTGTGCAGAGTGTCTCCACACCGCCGATCCCAGAACCGAAGCATACACCGAAACGCTCAGAATCAATATTATTTCCCTCTTGTGCCGGATCAGCAATTAATCCGCTTTGCGCCATTGCTTCTTTTGCAGCGATCATAGCATACTGTGTAAAAGTATCTGTCTTTCTCACAAACGGTTTGCCCAGAATTGCCGCTGTATCAAGATTTTTAATCTCCCCTGCAAGCTTGTATTTCAATTCTGATGTATCAAATTTTGTGATAAAATCAATGCCGTTCTGCCCGGAAAAGATTGCCTCCTGAAACGCAGGGACACTATTGCCGACCGGCGTCACAGCGCCCATACCTGTAATAACTACTCTTCTCATGATAAATATCCCTTTCGTTTTAATACTTACATTGCCATACCGCCGTCAATGCGGATGACTTCACCTGTAATATAATTTGCGCTGCCGGATGCCAGGAACAATGCCAGACCGGCGACTTCTTCGGGTTTTCCGAATCTGCCTGCCGGAATGGATTTGATTAATTCCTGATTTGCCTGGAAATTCTCCGTCATACTGGTGGCAATGAATCCCGGCGCAATCGCATTACAGCAGATCCCACGTCCGGCAAGTTCTTTCGCTGTGGACTTCGTCAAACCGATAATGCCGGCTTTGGATGCAGAATAATTTGCCTGTCCGGCATTACCGAACAGACCGGAAACAGAACTGATATTGATAATCTTTCCTGCTTTTTTCTTCGTGAACACACGATAGAAATTTTTTATCATATAGAATGCGCCTTTGAGATTCACATCAATGACCGCATCAAAATCCGTTTCACTCATGCGCAGAATAAGATTATCCCTTGTAATTCCGGCATTGTTCACGAGAATATCGACTGTCCCGAAATCAGCGAGAATCTGCTTACAAGTATCAGCAACCTGTACAGAATCCGCTACATTGCAGGAATAGACCCGGACTTCTGTGCCGAGCGCCTGGAGCGCCTGCTGTGCAGACTGCAATTTTTCAGGGGAATTAATATCTGCAATGGCAATCCTTGCGCCATTCTCTGCAAATTTTTTACATATTTCAAAGCCGATTCCCTGACTTCCGCCAGTGACAACGGCAACCTGATCTTTGAGCATGAATGTTCAATCCTTTCTAAATTCTAAATTAAAATAATTAAAATTTTATTTTAAAATTATGCGAAATTTTCCAGTAATTTTTCCAGAGTTTCTGTATTCTCCACCTGATAAGCTTTTGCATTCGGAAGAATCTGAGTAATTAATTTCTGGAGCGTGTTGCCGACTCCGGTCTCAATGAACGTGTCAAAACCATCTTCCGCCATGTTCCGGATCAGCTCCGTCCATCTGACAGGATGATTGATCTGGGATAACATAAGATCCTTTGGCTGTCCCTCATAGGGCTTTGCTGTGTAATTTGCATAGACCGGGATTTCTGGCAATTGA
This sequence comes from uncultured Ruminococcus sp., assembly GCA_947177205.1. Taxonomy (GTDB): domain Bacteria; phylum Bacillota; class Clostridia; order Oscillospirales; family Ruminococcaceae; genus UBA3855. The sequence continues at coordinate 9,531 of CAMWTO010000019.1, forward strand.
ATTTTAAAATTCTCCAGTGCTTCCCCGAACGGTGCAACTGCCGGCGTCATGTACGGAGAATGGAATGCACCGCTGACTTTCAGCATTAAACCTCTGCCTTTTGCGGCTTTGACATCCGCACTGAATGCCGTTAATTGTTCTTTATCGCCGGAAAATACCAATTGCATGGGCGAATTGTAATTTACCGGAAAAATTTTATCATACGGCTTTGCCAGTTCTTCCGCCTGTTCGCTCGGAATTTTTACAACTGCCATCATGGAGGCATTCACGCTCTCGGAAGCTTTTGCCATTGCCTGCCCTCTGAGTGATGCAATTTTAAAGCCGTCTTCCAGAGAATACGCATTCCCCAGAGCAAGCGCCGGGATTTCTCCTAAAGAAAATCCGGCAAGTCCATCCGGCTTGATGCCACGCTCCTGCAAGGCAAGCGCCGGTGCTAAATCTGCTAAATATAAACATGGCTGTGTATTCTGTGTCTGTTTCAGATTTTCCCCGTCTCCGGTGAAACTCTGTTCGATCGTCCCCGGACGGATCTGCTCACAGGCATCATATAATTTTTTCACAGAATCAAAATTCTGATAAAAATCCTGTCCCATGCCCACATGCTGTGCACCCTGTCCGGAAAATACAAATGCTATTTTACCCATGTCGCCGCTCCTTTCAGGCATGTTTCAGCCTCCTGCATGATCTCAGAAAGAATCTCTGCACAGGTCTGTTCTTTTGTCACAAGTCCGGCAATCTGTCCGGCAAGGACGCTCCCTTCTTTGACATCACCATCTACAGCAGCTTTCCGGAGCGTACCTGCACCCAGATCTGCAATGCTTTCCGGTGTTGTCTCCGGTGCAAATTCAATCTTTGCGAAATTTCTTGTAAAATTATTCTTAATGCCCCGGCAGGTATTCCCCCCGAAACGTCTGCCTGTAACCTGCGTGGAAATATCTTTTGCTTTCAGAATCATGTCTTTGTAATTCTGATGAACCCCGCATTCTTTGGCAACTAAAAATCTGGTTCCCATCTGGACACCGACTGCGCCGAGCATCAATGCGGCGGCAATGCCTCTGCCGTCACCGATACCGCCAGCTGCCAGAACCGGAATATTGACAGCATCCACAACCTGCGGCACAAGTGCCATCGTTGTCATTTCGCCGATATGACCGCCGGATTCCTGTCCCTCTGCAATTACGGCATCTGCACCGGCTTTCTCGGCTTGCTTTGCCATTGCGACGGATGCAATCACGGGAATGACTTTAATCCCGGCTTCTTTCCACATCAGGATGAATTTTGCCGCACTGCCTGCGCCGGTCGTGACAACTGCCGGTTTTTCTTCCGCACAGACCTGCGCACATTCTCCGGCAAACGGGCTCATTAACATAATATTCACACCGAACGGCTTACTTGTAAGATTCCGGGTAATCCGGATCTGTTCCCGGACGTAATCCGCATTGGCGTTCATTGCTGAAATAATTCCAAGACCGCCGGCGTTGGAGACTGCTGCGGCTAATCTGCCGTCAGCAATCCACGCCATGCCGCCTTGGAACACAGGGCAAGAAATGCCCAGAAGTTCACAAATTGGCGTCTGCATCATGACTTATGCCTCAGCAACAAGCTTTTCAACGGCTTCTGTCAGTTTGCCGACTGTGTTGAGTTCCGGAGACATCTCCAGTGTGATGCTGAACTCTTCTTCGAGCTGCATTGCCATCTCTGTCAGATCCAGAGAGTCAATGCCCAGATCAGCAAAAGCTGTCTCTGCTGTGATTTCGGATGCGTCTGTGTCGGTTGCTTCTGCGAGCAGTTCGAGAATTTTTTCCTGTACCATTGGTTTTTTCTCCTTTTCATAAAAAAATTTTAAAAAATAAATTGGAATTTATGAATCTTCAGAAATAAAATATAAAATAAATTAATTTTAATTTCTGATGATCACCATGTGATTAAACATGCAGCATTTGCCAGTCCGCCGCCGAATGCGCAAAGGATAATTTTATCACCCCTGTGCAGATTGCCACTCTTTGCCAGTTCATCTAATGCAATCGGCACGGATGCGCTCGAAGTATTGCCGTATTTCTCGATATTGCAGAAAAATTTTGTCTGCGCAATCCCCAGGCGTTTTGCCGCAAAATCAATAATGCGCTTGTTTGCCTGGTGCGGCACAATCCATGCAATGTCATCTATTGTGAGCTGATTGCGATCCAATAATGTGGTAATATCCTGCGTGATCGAAGTCACGGCATATTTGAATGTTTCCTGTCCCTGCATGTGGACATACGGTGTGTCCTGCTCCCTGATGAAATAGGGACAGCTCCCGTTGCCATGCGGAATCTTGATCACATCATCACCGCCCTTGACGGTCATTACAGAATCCAGATAATTTTCTCCACGTTCCAGAACTGCCGCACCTGCGCCGTCGCCAAAGATCACACATGTGCTTCTGTCTGTGAAATCCAGGACACCACTCATCCGTTCTGCGCCGACAACCAGAATTTTTTGATATTCTTTATGTAATGCAAAAAATGCGGCGGCTGTTTCCAATAAAAACAAAAACGCCGAACAAGCTGCACTGACGTCCATTGCCAGGCATGTCGCTCCTAATCCATGCTGAATCATGCAGGACATGGATGGTGAGGATGTCTCGCCGCTGACGGTTGCCGCAAAAATGGCATCGAGTTCTTCGACTTTGACGCCGCTGTCTTCCAGTGCTTTCTCTGCCGCTTTCAGCCCCATCTCAGATGTGTACTCATTTTCAGAAATCCGGCGTTCCTTCACGCCGACTCTCTTGGAAATCCATTCGTCGGATGTTTCCACAATCTGCGCTAGGTCGTCATTTGTGACGGCTTTCGGCGGAACATACATACCAGTGCCTACGATACGAAAACTCATAATTTTCAATTGCCTCCCAATACACTTATCAGATTTATTTATTTTTTATTGATTTATTTTTTAAATCCGGTATTTTATGATTTTAATATAAAATATGAAATAAATATCATAATTTAATTATAGCTTATTTTTCCAGACTTGTCAATAGCAATTCGCAAGCAATTCAAAATTACAGACATGCTCAAACAAGTATCATTAAAAATTAGTGCCACTTGAAAACCGGTTTGTTACAAAAATAAATCCCAAATTTTAAATTTATTTTTCTTAAAAATTTAGTAATTTTGACGAATAAAATAATTGCGTTTCCTGTAATATTTTCTGATTTTTTGCTACTAACTTTGTATAGGCTGATAAAAAAATTAAAAAATCTATGCAGTCCGGAAAGCCGAGGTGTTTCCGCTCATGAATCATGAATTTGAAATCTTATATCAGGAATATTTTCCCCGAATCTATGCGTTTCTTTTTAAATTAACACAAAGCAGGGATCTTGCCGAAGAACTCACGCAGGAAACATTCTATCAGGCATTCATCTCGTTTCACAGATTCCGGGGTGACAGCGACGTCTTTACATGGCTTGCCTCGATCGGCAAACATACTTATTACCGTTATCTGCGGAAAAATAAACATGCTCTGGAAACAATCAGCACCGAAACAATTTCTGCATTCACCAGTGATTCCGGTGAACAACTCGAAGATACGATAGAACGACAGCTGATGGCGGAATCCGCCAAGAAAATTCTCCTGTCTCTCCCGAAAAAATACCAGGATGTTATGATCCTGCGCATTTACGCCGAAATGAGTTATGCTCAGATCGGCAGTGCACTGCATATCAGTGAAAACTCTGCCAGAGTGATTTATTATCGGGCAAAAAAAATGATGCTGGAGGCGATTCAGAATGAATATGACATGTAATTTTGCAAAAGATCTTGCGGAATTGTATCATGAAAATCTTGTGAGTCCGGAGACGGCGGATGCCATCCGGTCACATCTGAAAACCTGTGCAGACTGCCGGAAGTATTACCGGGAGTTCCGGGCATTGCAGAAACACAAATCTGCGGATAAGATCCAGATTTTTCCGGAGAAAAATCCGGAATGTCTGTCAGATCCCGGTTTTTCCGATCTGTCCGAGACAGAAAAACGGCTCTGTGAAACATTATCCCGAAGACTGCGCCGGAGAAGATTCTGGGGCATGGTCGGGACGAGCGCTGTAATTGGTGCGGGTTCTGTCATGCTGACAATCGGGTTGTTTCTGACTTACAAGGGCAGGGATCAGGAGAAATTTTTATGATTCAGATCTATTGCGGTGATGGCAAAGGCAAAACAACTGCCGCTCTCGGTCTGGCTGTCCGTGCCGCCGGGAGCGGTATGCACGTCAGGTTTGTCCAGTTTCTCAAGGGCGGTCACACATCAGAATTAAATATCCTGTCCGGAATTCCGGAAATTTCTGTCATGCGCTGCCAAAAAAATTATGGATTCACGTTCCGGATGAATGATCTGGAAAAGACAGAAATCACAAACGATCATAACAGGATGCTCCGGGAAATTCTCTCTCAGATCTACGCCGGATCTATACAAATGCTGATCCTGGATGAATTTTTCAGTGCTTATCACTCTCATTTATTAGATAAAGAACTTGCCAACCGGCTTGTATTCACCTGTCCGGATCAGATCGAACTTGTGCTGACCGGACGCAATCCGGAACAGAAATTTATGGACATTGCCGATTATATCAGCGAAATCAAAGCCGTCAAACATCCTTATCAAAAAGGCATCTCTGCCCGACTCGGAATTGAATATTAACATAAAAACAGCTCCCGGACGATGTACAATCCTGGGAGCTGTTTTTATTTCACGGTTTGTTTAAGGATACATCCGTTCAAACTGCGGATATTCCGGAAGAAGATCATCCCGGATAAAGATCCGGTATGTTCTGGAGGTCAGAACGCCTTTGAAGATCCATCCTGCATTGTATTCATAAATACAAAGATATTCTGTGTCTTTCAGCATTTCTTCTCCATAGACTTCCTCAATCGGACAATAGCTGACAATAAAATCCGGCAAGCCCTGCTGTCTCCATAATGCAAAAATCTTTTCTGTGTCTTCTTTGTATTTGAAGTGCATGTATAAATCCTCCGGACAGTCTGCATTAAAATTCATAAAAATATTTTCGTCAAAATAGGGCAGTAATAATGCACCATGTCCGATCAGATAAGTATAATGTTTCTCCATTTCAGGATGTTTTGACGGCATATAATGCGTGTCCCACATAGAAGATTCATCCTGTTTATCTGCGAATTTCCAATCCCATGCCAGCATGATTTTTTTATCTTCCAAGTGATGCTCTTTGATAAATTTTGCCGGCATGATCTGCCCGTAATTCTCCGTGATTTCGTAATAACTTGCCATTGTGGTATAAATCAGCGGCACGATTCCTGCAAATACGGCAAATCCTCTGCAAAGCTTTCTGGGTTTTTCGCTGTCAAATTTTTTCCATAATTCTTTGAATTTTTCCGGAATCTGCAATCCCTCCGGCTGTTCAAATATTGTCCAGAAGACAAACACATCAAACAGAATCAGTATGCCGGAATGATGCACGGAAAAATAAAAGAACACCATGAAACATGTCATCAGACAATGCGGAATCAGAAATAATTTCAGTCTTTTGTTTTTTTTCAGAATTGGGATTAAAATCAACCAGAATATCACACCGCCCAATGTTTCTGCTGCAATACTGACAATATCTGTTTTATCTGTTGTGTATGTAAAATACTGTCCGAACCATGCGTCAAACTGGTAGAAAAACCACCACAGCCATCTGACCAGGTTTGCAAGGTTGGTGAATACTGTTACACCTTCATCTACATCACCATAATAGCAATCCTCCGCAGGACGAATCATAAGATATAACAAAATTGCCAGAATCAGGATGAAACAAAGTGAATAGAATCTGCGGTCTTTCCAGAATGTTTTCAACGTTCCGTTTTTCAGCATTTCTTCCAGGATTTCAATGACCCATACAATACACAGACCGCCGGAAATCAGAATTCCATACGCAGAAGTCAGACAGAGCAGACAGAGCGATAAAATATAGCTCCAGGACTTTTCATTCCGATTCTTATATGTCATTGCCGTAAGCATGATTGCAATCATCATCAAAGAGTAGGGTCTGCTGATAACGCCGTACTGATAAAAGAAATAATACGTGAACGGCAATGCACAGCGGATAATTTTCGGGAACGGTGATTTGAATACTAACAATGCAACTGCAATGGTACAGAATGTGATATTAATCACATGGAGTGATAATTCATAAGGCATATGATTCTTTGCAAAGATCGCTAACAGCAGATGCCATAACGGCGGATGTCCCTCATAGTGGGGAACTTCAAACAGAATTTCCCGAATAGAAGCAGATCTTGCGATCTGCCATGCCTGTCCCTCATCAAACCAGGGTTCGTGAAAAATACCAATACATACAACACCAATAACATAGCAGAGCAAAACAATGCACTCTGTGCGCCTTTCTTTGAGAACTCTCATAATTCTCCTTTCAGATTTAAATTCAGATTAATTTATTGATAAAAAAATTCCCCTGAAACTATCAGGGGAATTTCATATAAATTCTTGTTTAAAATCTTACACACGCTAACTTACGGAGCAGGAGTATATACATTACCACTCAAGGTAGGTGTCTTTGTTGCGGATTCCTGTGTGTTGGAAGTCGGGAAGCAACCATAGTATGTGCCGTCAGAAACCATTGTAGACTTTGCAGTTTTACTTACAATGCTTACATTTGCTACACTTAAACTATCAACAGCCTCAAAGTAAGCAACTACTTTCTTCTTAAGATCATCTGTAGCACCAAGAGTCTTAATATCCTTAACACCGTCTGTAATGGAAGAAGCCTTGCCCTCAGTGTCCAATTCTACGAGAGCTGTGTTGCAAGCATCGAACAGATTCTTTGCATTGGAGTTCATAGCAGAAACCTTGGACTTCTTCACATAGCCCAGCATGGACGGTACGAGGATAGCTGCCAGTACGCCGATGATAGCGATAACAACGATCAGCTCAACCAGGGTAAAACCCTTAAGTTTTCTTGTTTTCATTGCGAAAACCTCCTTATAATAATAAATAGAATATTTTGCAATGCTCCTGATCCGCACTGCAACCTGGGAATTCACCGCATATTCCGTGCCGGTGTTTTCCTTACAAATATAGTATAGCACACAGGAAAAGTTTTGTCAATAGATTTCTAAAAAAAAAACAAATTGTGAACGAATTTTTACGAAATTGAATTTGAAAACGTTTTAGCCGCCCCTTTTTTCGTCAATTTGCACAAAAAATATAAAATACAGGATTTATTTTGTTTTAATCGAAATATCGCCGTAAATCAGAAAAAAGCCCTGAAAATTTGTTAATAATTTAGTCATATATTCCTTAATGTAAATTAAGAAAATCCCTTGCCTGCGTTGTTGTGATCCGTCATGATTTATACATATATCATGACTTTTAGTGCGAATTTATTCACAATTTCAAAATATTTTTGAAATATTTTTTTAATTATCTGTCCATATTTTGAATTACCCCAAATCATCCTCTATCTGTCCCCCGGAGGATGATTTCTGTTTGTTTTCTGTGTTATGATTGTTTCTGCTTTTCAGCAAAAAAATTTTCAGAAAGGACGGTACTTTTTATGTATCAGAATCATCAGAAAGGCAAAATAATCACTTACGGAGCATGGCTCAATGCGTGGCTTCCTGCCAAAGGAGAATATATCAAAGAATCCACGCTTGCCAACTATCAGCAGGCAGTCAGCAATCACATTCTTCCGGCTTTCGGAGACATTCCCCTTGCAGATCTCACAGAAGAGAAATTACAGGAAACTGTCCTGTTCTGGCTCAAAGAGGGACGCTGTGACGGACAAGGCGGACTCTCTGAACGCACTGTCCGGGGCATGGTCATGTTCATCAAGCTCAGTCTGAAATCCGCCGCCAAAGCAGGATACATCCCCAGAAAAGATTTTGACATCCTGTTTCCGACACAAAATCCGACAGAACAGGTGCAGACGCTCAGCCAACAGGAACAGGCAATTTTGACGCAATATATTTATCTGCATCTGACACCGAAAAATCTTGGTATTCTGTTCTGCATGCACACCGGCTTGAGAATCGGCGAATTATGCGCCTTGCAATGGAAAGATATTAATCTGGAATCCCGGACAATCACAATCAGCAAGACTCTGCAAAGAATTTTTCTGCAAGATGCATCTGGAAAATCCAGTACAAAAATCACAATCACACCACCAAAGACAAGAAACTCTGTCCGTGTGATCCCCATTTCAAGCCTGTTATATCCGGTATTGAAACATGTCCAGCCGAAGAATCCGGATATTTATTTGCTCACCGGAAAAACATCCTGCACAGAGCCGAGAACCTACCGGGATTATTACAATCGTCTGCTGAAAAAACTGGAAATTTCACATGTGAATTTTCATGGACTACGGCATACATTTGCAACAAGACTGATCGAGAACGGAGCAGATTACAAGACCGTGAGTGAATTACTGGGACATGCATCCGTGAATACCACAATGAATTTGTATGTTCATCCGCAGATGGAGCAGAAACGCAAAGCTGTCGAACTCTTGAATTTTTACTTCTGATCCTAATAATCCTTATGTTATTATTATAAGGAGGTTTTCGCAATGAAAACAAGAAAACTCAAGGGTTTTACCCTGGTTGAGCTGATCGTTGTTATCGCCATCATTGGCGTACTGGCGGCGATTCTCGTACCGTCCATGCTGGGTTATGTGAAGAAGTCCAAGGTTTCTTCCATGAACTCCAACGCAAAGAACCTGTTCGACGCATGCAACACAGCTCTCGTAGAGATGGATACTGAGGGCAAGACACCTCCAAGTGGTGAACAGGATGTCAGAGGTGGTACAGCATCTGCAGAAGTTGGTGGTTTTGCTATTGTTGCTGCTGCTGATGATGATGATTCCAAAGGTGATACTACAACTCTCAAAAACAAGGTTAAAAATTATTTTGAGGCTGTTGACGATTTGAAAACTGCAAAAGTAAATATTGTAAATAGAGTTGCAAAGTCCACAAAGGTTTCTGATGGTTCATACTGGGGTTGCTATCCGACTGCTAACACACAGGAATCTGCTACAAAAGAACCTACAAAGAATGACTCTACAGGTTTGTATACACCTGCTGGTACTTCTTCTACTGCTGGCTAATATTTAAATATTATACCATTTAAATTAAATTTTATTCAAATATTAAAAAAATCCCCTCAGCGAACTGTGGGGATTTTTCTTCTAATATCGCATCAAAAAATCCCCCGGCGTGAAACCATTCCGGAGGATTTCTGATATTTTTTAGATCTGCCTGCACTCAGATTATGAAATTTTCATTTCTCCGATTGGTGTTCCGGACGCATACGCATTCAGACTCTCATCCGCTGTGATTCCTGCAAGATAGTTATAAGATCCCTGACAAGCAATCATGGCGGCATTGTCTCCGCATAACGACAACGGTGGCACATACAGCGTGTAACCATGCGATCTGCACATCTCCTGCATAGAATCCCGTAATCCGGAATTTGCAGACACACCCCCTGCCATTGCAATTGTCGTGTAACCAGTCATTTCAGCGGCGATTTCTGTTTTCTCCGTGAGAATTTCCGCAACTGTCCGTTGCAAACTTGCCGCCATGGATGGCGCATCAATCACTTCTCCAAGTTGTTGTGCATGGTGAACGGTATTGATGACAGCCGTTTTCAATCCGGAGAAACTGCAATCCAGGACACTCCCGGCAACTTTCGGACGTGGCAATTTGTATTTTGTACTGTCACCCTTTTGAGACGCCCGGTCAATCTGTACGCCGCCCGGATAGGGATAGCCCAGGACTCTGGCGCATTTGTCGAAACATTCCCCGGCAGCATCATCACGGGTTGTCCCCAGAATCCGGAATTTTGTATAATTCTGAACTTCAATCAGCATTGTGTGTCCGCCGCTGACTACTAGACACAGATACGGCGGTTTTAATTCCGGATGTGCCAGGTAATTCGCCGCAATATGTCCCATAATGTGGTGCACCGGGATCAGGGATTTTCCGGCGGCGAATGCCAGTCCCTTAGCGAAATTCACACCAACAAGCAAAGCGCCAACTAATCCGGGCGTGTAAGTGACAGCAATGCCATCCAGATCCTGAATGGTGATATTCGCTTGTTCTAAAGCCTGCTGTGTGACGGCAAGAATATTCTCACAATGCCGCCGGGATGCCAATTCCGGAACAACACCGCCATATAATTGATGTTCCATTGCCTGTGACGCAATCACAGAAGATTTCAGGATTGTACAATTTTCCACAACACTTGCGGCAGTCTCATCACAGGAGCTTTCAATTCCTAATATTAACATATACTTTCTCCATATTGCATTAAAATTGCATCTTCGTCAGGATGCTGATAAAAATTTTTACGAATGCCGACAGACACAAATCCGGATTTTTCATAAAGCCGGATTGCCGGCTGATTAGATCTGCGGACTTCCAAAAAAACAGTCCGGGCACCGGATTTTTCCAATTCTTGGAGAAGAAACTTCAGTAACAGAAAAGCAATCCCCTGCTGTCGAAATTTCGGATTCACTGCAATATTTGTCAGATCCGCCGTATCACAGACATAGGATGCCGTTAAGAATCCGACTACTTGATTTTGTTCATGCAATCCTGCAATCACGAGACCATTTTCTCTCCGGACTTCGGAAAGAAAACTCTCATAACTCCAGCTATCAGGAATGCAGTCCCGGCATAATTCCGCACAAGCACGGAGCAAATCTGCATCCTGTTCTGACAAGATTTTTATCATGAAATTATCCTTTTGCATCATACCAGGTTTTCCCCCTGTTGACATCCGCAATCAGCGGCACGGATAATTTCACAGCATTTGTCATTTCCTCATGCAGGATTTTTTCCGCATGGTCAGCATCCTGTAAATTCACTTCAATAATTAATTCATCATGGACTTGCAGGAGCAATCTTGCATTCGGAAGTTCTCTTGCTAATCTGTCATGCACCCGGATCATCGCAAGCTTGATAATATCCGCTGCCGTTCCCTGCACAGGCGTATTCATCGCAATCCGCCTGCCGGACGCCTGCACTTGTTTGTTGGATGCTCTCAGCTCCGGCACATAGCGCTTTCTTTGGAACATCGTGCAGACATAACCGGATTTTGTTGCATCCCGGACGATCTGATCCAGGAATTTCGACACTTCCGGATAAGATCCCAGATAATCCCGGATATACTGTTCTGCTTCCTGTCGGGTGACATGAATATCTTTTGAGAGTGAAAAAGCGCCCATTCCGTAGAGAATGCCGAAATTAATCGCTTTTGCGGCACTGCGCATTTCCGGCTGTACTAACAATTCCGGCACATGAAAAATCTTTGCCGCAGTTGCTGTATGCACATCAAATCCAGATGCAAAAGCTTCCTGCATGGCGGCATCCTGACTGAGATGCGCCATTAATCTTAATTCGATCTGGCTATAATCAGCATCTAATAAAATATTGCCCTCACTGGCTTTGAAAAATTTCCGCATCTGTCTCCCAAGTTTCGTCCGAACAGGAATATTCTGCAAATTCGGTTCTGTGGAGGAAATTCGTCCGGTGCGTGTTTCCGTCTGTTTATATTTCGTGTGAATCCTGCCGTCCGGTTCAATTGTCTTCAACAATCCGTCTACATAAGTAGACTGCAATTTTGTATACTGGCGATATTCCAGAATAAAATTAATGATTTCATGCATTGGACGCAGTTCTTCCAGGATTTCGGCATTTGTGGAATAGCCGGTCTTTGTTTTCTTGATCACAGGAAGATTTAATTTTTCAAACAGAATCACACCCAATTGCTTTGGCGAAGCAATATTGAATTTTTCTCCGGCAAGCTGATAAATCCTGCTTTCTGCATTTGCAATTTTCTGTTTGAGATCTTCTCCGAATGCCCGGATGCCGTCCGGATCCACCAGAATGCCGGCATGTTCCATGGACGCAAGAACTCTTGTTAAAGGCAACTCAATTGTCGTCCAGAGTTCCAGCAAATTTTCCTGTTTCAGCCGGGCAATGCCTTTTTCATAGAGTGCGGACAACGCCTGCACAGGCGCATATGTTCCGAGTTCTTTTCCAAAATAAGGTATGCTGAGCTGTGCGCACAGCGCCGGAATCTGGTAATCATTCGCCGAGGGATTCAATAAATAACCCAGAATGACAGCATCAAACACCAGATTTTTCAATCCTCTATGATGTTCCAATGCAAACCGGTAATGCGCTTTGGCATCATCTGTGATTTTTTCAAGATCAGATTCCAGAAAATCCAGGATTTCAGACAGTTCCCGTGTTTTCATGATATAATTTTTATTTTTATAATTATTATAAATAACTAATTCTCCGGCTGATAAGATATAACTCACAGGATTCCCAGATTGTCCAAGAAGATCCGGATCGAATTTTTCAGCAAATTCCAGTTCGGGAATCTGAAAATCCACGGAATTTTCCTGTTCCGGCATTCCGGAAGATCCCAATGGCTGTAAATGCAGTTTTTCCAGTAATCGGAACATTTCCAGTTCTGTGAGAATTTTCCGGAGATTCTCAGAATCCTGTTTTTTCGGGAGATAATTTTGCAAATCCAAAGAAACGGGCGCATTTGGGACAATCTGCGCAAGCCACCTGCTTTGGAATGCTGATTCTTTTCCCTCCGTGAGCAGTTTCCGGACTCTGGGCGTTGCCTGGAATGTTTCCGGATTCTGTTCCAGATTCTGGTATAAATTTTCAATACTCTGATAATTATGAATTAAATTTTTTGCCGTTTTTTCTCCGATCCCCTTGACCCCTGGAATATTATCCGAGCTGTCTCCCATCAGTGCTTTCAAGTCCACCAGATATTCCGGCGCAAATCCATAATCTTGCCGGAACTTCTCCGGTGTATAGGGAATTGTCTCTTTGTTCGTCAATAAATGCACTGTGACACGCTCTGTAATTAATTGCAGACTGTCCCTGTCGCCGGTCATCAGAATACATTCCTGTCCCTGCTGATGACAAATATTTGCAAGCGTTCCGAGAATATCATCCGCCTCAAAGCCCTCTGCTCCCAGACAGGAAATCCCCATATATTTTAAAATTTCTTTGATATATGGCATCTGCATGGCAAGTTCCTCCGGCATTCCCTGCCGGTTCGCTTTGTAAGATTCCACTTTTTCACGCCGGAATGTCTGCATTCCTACATCAAACGCAACGGCAATCACATCCGGTTTTACACCGTTTAACTCTTTGAGATACATATTCATGAAGCCAAAAATCGCATGTGTGAAGATCCCCTTGTGATTCGACAATGGACGCACCCCGTAATATGCCCTGTGAATCACGCTGTTTCCATCAATGACCAGTAATCTCATGAAAAATCCCCTTTCCATTCTGAAAAAATAATTCTAAATTATAAATTCTATTATTCTTATTATACAACAAAATCACTCTGAATGCAAGAGATCCGGAGAAAAATTTTTCCCGGATATTCTGAAAAAAAGCAAAAAG